>NZ_JAQZRK010000014.1:0-119882 GCF_028737495.1 Enterobacter cloacae complex sp. 2022EL-00981 | reverse complement strand
CCGAACTCAGAAGTGAAACGCCGTAGCGCCGATGGTAGTGTGGGGTCTCCCCATGTGAGAGTAGGGAACTGCCAGGCATCAAATAAGAAGAACCCCGTACCGTAAGGTGCGGGGTTTTTTGCTTTTGATTTCTCCCTCACCCTGTGGAAGGGGCATCAGACCGCACACCGCCCCACAATAAACGCAGCAATCTTATCCTCATCATTTAAATCCAGCACCGGGACCTCAACATCGAGAGCGACATCGCTGGCCACCGCAATGACATGCTCATCCAGCGTTAACTCGCTAACATCATGCCCGGCATCGCTTCTGAACAGCAGGATCTTTGCAACGGCCTCATGCTTAAACCCCTCAACCAGCACCAGATCAAGCGTGGAGTGATCCATCCGACTGACCAGATACGCGAGATCCAGCGGTGCTTCATCGGGCGTTTCCGTCATTAATGCCCACCGCTCACGACTTGCCACCATGGTTTGCGCGGCACCTGCCTTACGCAGTTCATAGCTGTCTTTACCCGGTTTATCGACGTCCATATTGTGGTGGGTATGCTTAATCAGCCCTGGGCGGATGCCTCTGGCACAAAGTGCGGGTATCAGCTTTTTAAGCAGCGTTGTTTTCCCGGTACCACTCCAGGCGGCGATAGCTAAAACAGGCGTCATTTTTTCTCCTGCATGGTCTGTAAATCTTCCGTCGTATTCACGTTCACAAATGCAGACTTCCAGTCGCTAAAATCAACGGAATGGCCGCCTGACTGACGCATAAACACCATGACTCTTCGCTCTCCCGCCGTCAGGTAATCCTGCAGCGCTGGAACTAATGAGCTATGAATCAGCGTAATAGCAGGATGGTCACGCTCACCGTCATGCACCCAGACAACCGGTGCACCATCACGAAATTGCACGAGACGCTCGACAAGGCAGGAGGGAATAAACGGCGTATCACACGGGCAGAAAACAAACCACTCTGCCTCAGACAACTGCATGACCGAGAGCATGCCGGCCAACGGTCCTGCGTAATCCCCGAGAGTATCCTGATAAACGGGGTATCCGCTGCGCTGATAAATATCGATATGGCGATTGGCACTGATGGCCATTGCCGAAACCTGATCTGCAAGCGTGTCAGCAACATGCTGCCAAAGTGGCTTACCGTTAAGCTGCTGAAGCCCCTTATCTTTTCCCGCCATGCGCGTTGCCCTGCCACCCGCCAGAACCACTCCGATGATTTCCTGACCCGGATTCACAAATATCGCCTCTTTTATTGTGGGATTGACCCTGCTAACGTGTCACTCTAAATGAAAGGAGCACCACCATGAAATGTAAACGTCTGAATGAAGTCATTGAACTCCTCCAGCCAGCCTGGCAAAAAGAGCCAGAGCTGAATCTGATGCAATTTTTACAGAAACTGGCGAAAGAGTCAGGTTTTGAAGGTGAACTGACAGACCTTTCTGACGACATCCTGATCTATCACCTCAAAATGCGTGACTCTGCCAAAGATGCTGTTATTCCTGGTATTCAGAAAGATTATGAGGAAGATTTTAAAACCGCATTGCTGCGCGCCCGAGGCGTAATTAAAGAGTAAAAGCTTGTAAGCGGCGGCACCGAAATCGCCACAAGATGATATCCTGAATCATTCGTATAATTTCCGGATGATCGGATGAACGACCAGGCTTTTACTTTCCAGACATTACACCCGGATACCATTATGGATGCGCTGTTTGAGCAGGGTATTCGGGTGGATTCCGGGCTAACCCCGCTAAATAGCTACGAAAACCGCGTCTATCAATTCCAGGACGAGGATCGTCAGCGCTTCGTTGTTAAGTTCTATCGCCCCAAGCGCTGGTCCGCTGAACAAATTCAGGAAGAGCATCAGTTTGCTCACGATCTACTGAATGACGAAGTTCCTGTTGCCGCACCGATAAAATTCAATAACCAAACGCTGCTTACGCACGAAGGGTTCTATTACGCCGTATTTCCCAGTCTGGGTGGCCGCCAGTTTGAAGCGGATAATATCGACCAAATGGAGTGGGTTGCCCGCTATCTGGGGCGCATCCACCAGACGGGACGCAAAACGTCGTTTATTGCCCGCCCGACTATCGGTATTCAGGAATACCTTATTGAGCCCCGCCAGGTCTTCGAAACCTCAGCGCTTATTCCTTCTGCGTTAAAGGACGCGTTTCTCAGCGCGACGGATAAACTTATTGGGGCGGTAAAAGCCTGCTGGCGCGATGATATTTCTGTCCTGCGTTTGCATGGTGATTGTCATGCCGGGAATATTCTCTGGCGCGATGGCCCTCTGTTTGTTGACCTCGATGATGCGCGGATGGGGCCAGCGGTGCAGGATTTGTGGATGTTGCTCAACGGCGACAAAGCCGAGCAACGTATGCAGCTTGAAACGATTATTGAAGCCTATGAAGAGTTTAGCCCTTTTAATTCAGACGAAATTGCCCTGATAGAACCTTTACGTGCGATGCGTTTTGTTTATTATCTCGCATGGTTAATCAGGCGTTGGGATGATCCCGCATTTCCTCGTAATTTCCCGTGGCTTACCGGAGAGGATTACTGGCGCAGCCAGATATCCACATTTACTGAGCAGGTTAAGGTTCTTCAGGAACCCCCACTGCAACTAACGCCGATGTATTAATTGGACACACCCAGGAGAGAGTTAATCATGAAAAAAATTTGGCTGGCGCTGGCAGGTATGATTCTGGCATTTAGCGCTTCTGCTGCACAGTTTACCGACGGCAAACAGTACATCACGCTGGACAAGCCCGTCGCTGGCGAGCCACAGGTTCTCGAGTTCTTCTCGTTCTATTGCCCACACTGCTATGAGTTTGAGCAGGTGCTGCATGTTGCTGACAACGTGAAGAAAAAGCTGCCGGAAGGCACCAAAATGACTAAATACCACGTTGAGTTTCTGGGCCCATTGGGTAAAGACCTGACTCAGGCGTGGGCGGTTGCGATTGCGCTGGGTGTGGAAGATAAGATCACCTCCCCTATGTTTGAAGCGGTGCAGAAAACCCAGACCGTCCAGACCGCAGCAGATATTCGTAAAGTGTTCGTTGACGCAGGCGTGAAAGGTGAAGACTACGACGCCGCGTGGAACAGCTTTGTCGTGAAATCGCTGGTTGCTCAACAGGAAAAAGCCGCAGCCGATCTGCAGCTCCAGGGCGTTCCGGCGATGTATGTTAACGGCAAATATCAGCTGAACATGCAGGGCATGGACACCAGCAGCATGGATATCTTCGTACAGCAGTACGCAGACACCGTGAAATACCTGGTCGAGAAGAAGTAAATCCAATGATATAAAAACGCCGGTCAATGACCGGCGTTTTTGTTTGAAGCTTTGATGTTCTCTATCTGCTCGTCTTTCTCTTTCCAGAGCGTATTAAGCCAAAGCTGGAAACGACGTTTGAAGTTCTTATCGTTAACGTAGTCCCCATGCAGTTCGGTATCAATTGGTACCAGATCGACACGAACCACGATACGCGTCAGCTTGCCGCTGAGCATATCGAAGAAAGGCGTCTTATCGTTTTCCGGATAGCAGAGCGTCACGTTCAGTAATTTATCGAACTGCGCCCCCAGCACGTTAAGCGCCATGGCAATACCCGCCGCCTTGGGTGGCAGCAGGTTCTGATAAGGGGAGCGAGTCTGAAGACGCTTCTCTTCTGTAAACCGCGAGCCTTCGACAAAATTCACAATCGTTGTCGGATGTGCGCGAAACTTCTCGCAGGAGCGACGCGTCGTTTCCACATCCTTACCCCGTCGCTCCGGGTGGCGAATCAAATAGCTGCGCGAATAGCGTTTCATAAACGGCATATCCAGCGCCCAGCAGGCCAGGCCGATAAACGGTACCCAGGCCAGCTGTTGCTTCAGGAAGTATTTGTTCATCGGGATATGCTTACGGAACAGCACACATAACACCACGATGTCGGCCCAGCTGTGGTGATTACAGATCAGCAGATACCAGTTCTTTTTGTTGAGTCTTTCCAGACCCTCAACGTCCCACTTCAGGTGAGGATTCAGGCGCAGCAGGATGGCCAACCCTTCGCACCAGCAGTACATCATGAAATTACAAAACGCCGACACGGCTCGCCAAACCGTAGGCAAAGGTAACAGCAGTTTAATTATCCCGGCGATGATGATCGGTACAGAACAGGCGATCGTTACCAGAATAGTTAAAATGATGCTTAACAGTAATGTTATTGCAGCGAGCAATCTCGACATGATGAGCTTTTTCAAATGGTTAGCTGTAAGTTAGCGACCGACTATCCGGTGCAGGGCGCTGATTTTATCAGAAATCAGACAAAATAATGGGGCTTTCATACGGAGAGTTGACAGGTAGCATCTCGCTGCAGAAGATTTCACTACTATTACGCAGCAAACCGGGCATATATCCACATATGCTATATTCTCATTAGCTAGCAATATAAATCACTGTCAGTATATAACTAATTGATAAATAGATTATAATTATGTGTCTTTACGCTTTTTTTGCCTTTGTTAGTCATATGAAGTGAAAGTATTCACAAACTTATCCACAGTTTAAATTTTGCGAGCGATCCTCACGATCGTAAAATCTTTTCCAGTATCAGGCGCTAATAACTGATGTTTTCATCCTTCTGTGGCATCCTTTAGTCATAAATTGATTAAAGGCACGGACATTATGGTTCAGATCCCAGAAAACCCTCTTATTCTCGTCGACGGCTCTTCTTACCTGTATCGGGCGTATCATGCGTTTCCTCCTCTGACCAATAGCGCAGGGGAACCCACCGGCGCGATGTACGGTGTACTTAACATGCTGCGTAGCCTGATCCTTCAGTATCAGCCAACCCATGCGGCAGTCGTTTTTGATGCGAAAGGCAAAACTTTCCGCGACGAGTTATTTGAGCATTACAAATCCCACCGTCCGCCAATGCCTGACGATCTGCGTGCGCAGATTGAGCCGCTGCACGCGATGGTGAAAGCGATGGGGCTGCCACTGCTGGCGGTTTCTGGTGTTGAAGCGGATGACGTCATTGGCACCCTGGCGCGTGAAGCCGAAAAAATGGGCCGTCCGGTTCTCGTCAGTACTGGTGATAAAGATATGGCGCAGCTGGTGACGCCAGGGATCACCCTGATTAACACCATGACCAACACCATCCTCGGCCCTGAAGAGGTGGTCGCAAAATATGGCGTGCCGCCAGAGTTGATTATCGATTTCCTCGCGTTGATGGGCGACTCATCGGATAACATCCCAGGCGTGCCAGGCGTTGGCGAAAAAACGGCACAGGCACTCCTTCAGGGACTGGGTGGGCTGGATACGCTGTATGCAGAGTCTGACAAAATCGCCGGGCTCTCCTTCCGTGGCGCAAAAACCATGGCCGGGAAGCTGGAAGAGAATAAAGAGGTGGCTTATCTCTCCTATAAGCTGGCGACGATTAAAACCGATGTTGAGCTGGAACTGGGATGTGAGCAGCTTGAGGTACAACAACCATCTGCGGATGACCTGCTGAGCCTGTTTAAGAAATACGAATTTAAGCGCTGGACCACCGACGTGGAAGCCGGTAAATGGCTGCAGGCAAAAGGCGCCAAACCGGCTGCGAAGCCAAAAGAGACGATTGTCATTGATGCCGACGATCAGGCTGAAGAAGAAGCCGCAGCGCTCTCTTTTGAGCACTACGAAACCATTCTTGAAGAGTCACAGCTGGTTGCCTGGATCGAGAAACTGAAAAAAGCACCGGTGTTTGCTTTCGACACGGAAACCGACAGTCTGGATAACATTACCGCCAATATGGTGGGCCTGTCCTTTGCGACAGAGCCGGGTATCGCTGCCTATGTTCCTGTCGCGCACGATTACCTGGACGCACCGGAGCAACTCTCTCGCGAACGCGTACTGGAACTGCTGAAGCCGATTCTGGAAGACGACAACGCGTTGAAGGTGGGGCAAAACCTCAAATACGATCGCGGTATTCTGCAAAACTACGGTATTGAGCTGCGCGGTATCGCGTTTGATACCATGCTGGAATCCTACATTCTGGACAGCGTAGCAGGTCGTCATGATATGGACTCCCTGTCTGACCGCTGGTTGAAGCACAAAACCATCACGTTTGAAGAGATTGCCGGTAAGGGCAAAAATCAGCTCACCTTTAACCAGATAGCGCTGGAAGAGGCGGGACGCTATGCGGCAGAAGATGCCGACGTCACGCTGCAGCTGCATCTGAAAATGTGGCCAAAACTGCAGAAGCACGAAGGGCCGCTGAATGTGTTTCAGAACATTGAAATGCCGCTGGTACCTGTTCTTTCACGCATTGAGCGCAATGGCGTAAAAATCGATCCGACGGTACTGCATAACCACTCGGGCGAACTCGCCCAGCGTCTGACCGAACTGGAGCAAAAGGCGCATGAGCTTGCCGGTGAGCCGTTTAACCTCTCATCGCCAAAACAGCTGCAAACCATCCTGTTTGAAAAGCAGGGGATCAAACCGCTGAAGAAAACCCCTGGCGGCGCACCGTCCACCTCTGAAGAGGTGCTGGAGGAGCTGGCGCTGGATTATCCACTACCCAAAGTCATTCTGGAGTACCGTGGTCTGGCAAAGCTGAAATCGACTTACACCGATAAGCTGCCGCTGATGATCAACCCGAAAACGGGTCGTGTGCATACTTCATACCATCAGGCTGTGGCGGCCACCGGACGTCTCTCCTCGACCGATCCAAACCTGCAGAACATTCCGGTTCGAAATGAAGAAGGGCGTCGCATTCGTCAGGCGTTTATTGCACCTGATGACTATCTGATTGTTTCTGCTGACTACTCGCAAATCGAGCTGCGCATTATGGCGCACCTCTCGCGTGATAAGGGCCTGTTGACGGCCTTTGCCGAAGGGAAGGACATCCACCGGGCAACCGCTGCGGAAGTCTTTGGTCTGCCGCTGGACAGCGTGACAAACGAGCAACGCCGCAGCGCGAAAGCAATCAACTTCGGCCTGATTTACGGCATGAGCGCCTTTGGTCTTTCACGCCAGCTCAATATTCCGCGTAAAGAGTCGCAGAAGTATATGGATCTCTACTTCGAGCGATATCCGGGCGTACTGGAATATATGGAACGCACCCGCGCGCAGGCGAAGGAAAAAGGCTACGTTGAAACCCTGGACGGTCGTCGTCTCTACTTACCCGACATTAAATCCAGCAACGCGGCGCGCCGTGCCGGGGCAGAACGTGCTGCAATCAACGCCCCGATGCAGGGAACCGCAGCTGACATCATCAAGCGCGCGATGATCGCCGTGGATGCCTGGCTGGAAAAAGAGAAACCGCGCGTGAAAATGATCATGCAGGTACACGATGAACTGGTGTTCGAAGTGCACAAAGACGATCTCGATAGCGTGTCGAAGACGATCCACGAACTGATGGAAAACAGCATGAAACTCGATGTGCCGTTGCTGGTGGAAGTGGGAAGTGGTGAAAACTGGGATCAGGCTCACTAATGGTTCGGCGAATAACGCGCTTTTTATGTAAGTTAGCAACATAACGACGTGCGTTTTGTGACGATCATTAGAATTCCCTATGTAAAGAATGAAAAAAAACTACAAAAAGTGCTTTTTCTGCAGCAAAAAAAGGGGTAGAGTTAGCGGCGTAGGGTACAGAGGTAAGATGTTCTATCTTTCAGACCTTTTACTTCACGTAATCGGATTTGGCTGAATATTTTAGCCGCCCCAGTCAGTAATGACTGGGGCGTTTTTTATTGCGGCAAAGAAAATTTCGGACAAAAAAAAGCGCGGCCATGGCCGCGCACGGTATTACTCTTCTTCCGCTTCTGTTGCGGGCTCCAGCTCACTGAACCAGCTGTCGAGCTTCTGACGCAGCTTATCCACACCCTGCTTTTTCAGCGAGGAGAAAGCTTCAACCTGCACATCTCCGTTGAATGCCAGTACCGCTTCACGAACCATATTCACCTGCGCTTTACGCGCGCCGCTCGCCAGCTTATCCGCTTTTGTCAGCAGCACCAGAACGGCAATATCGCTTGCCACAGCCCAGTCGATCATCTGCTGATCAAGGTCTTTCAGCGGGTGGCGAATATCCATCAGCACCACCAGGCCTTTCAGGCACATGCGCTTTTCCAGGTATTCACCCAGCGCGCGCTGCCACTTGATCTTCATCTCTTCCGGTACCTGCGCGTAACCGTACCCCGGTAAATCGACCAGGCGTTTTCCTTCGGCCACTTCAAACAGGTTAATCAGCTGGGTACGGCCAGGTGTTTTTGAGGTACGCGCCAGGTTCTTCTGATTGGTCAGCGTATTCAGTGCGCTGGATTTCCCCGCATTCGAGCGGCCAGCAAAGGCCACTTCGATGCCGGTATCAGAGGGCAGGTGGCGAATATCGGGCGCACTGGTGACAAAATGCGTCTGTTGGTAGTTCCAGGTAGTCACGTGGTCGTCTCCAAAAATCGTAATCTGCGAGGGATTATACCTGAATGCAGGCAAAAGGCTTTTTTGATTGCACCTGGTCTGTAGGCTTAAGCCCTGGCCGATGTGAGACATCGGCTATAGATATTATGAGAAATTTCAGAGAAATCGCAGGTGTAAAAAAATACAAACTGTTTTAAATCATAAGATTAATATTGAGTGATTATCTGAAAATCCGTTTTTGTACCCTTTCGTTGCTTGTTAGTTTAAATGAACAAGGTAAAGTGTGCGTCAAGGCGGGGATGCCAACAGGATAATGACTTAGGGATAAGGGTCAGGAGCGCCAGGAGGCGAAGACGCAGGATTGTCAGGATGACCAGCGCCTGGAGGCGTTTTAACAGGAAAAGGAACCGTATCACGGACGGTATCAGCCAACGGATAAACAGGGTTTGTTGTAGGCAAACACGGAATGTCTGACCCGTTAAGGGTTATGAGTCAGGAAAAAAGGCGACAGATTGCTCTGTCGCCTTTTTTCTTTGCTTGCTTTCTGCTAGATTTCGCCGCAATTCTATACTGAAGAAAACGACTTAAAGATAAAACATCATGAAAAAACCGACCTCCGCAGCGGGCGCGAAACGCCCTGCCAAAGCACGCCGCAAAACGCGCGAAGAACTGAACCAGGAAGCGCGCGATCGCAAACGCGAAAAAAAACATCGCGGTCATGCTGCGGGTAGCCGTGCAAACGGTGGCGGTGCATCTGGCGCTTCTGCTAAAAATAAGCCGCAGAAAGATCCACGTATCGGCAGTAAAACTCCCATTCCACTGGGCGTGACAGACACCCCGGTCACTAAGCAGCACAAACCAAAGAGCGAGAAACCTATGCTTTCACCGCAGGCTGAGCTGGATTTGCTGGAGAACGATGAGCGCCTGGACGCGCTGCTGGAACGTCTTGAAGAGGGTGAAACCCTGACCGCTGAAGAGCAGTCCTGGGTGGATGCCAAACTGGATCGCATCGACGAACTGATGCAGAAGTTGGGCCTGTCATACGACGATGACGAAGATGAAGAAGAAGATGAAAAGCAGGAAGATATGATGCGTCTTCTGAAGGGTGGAAACTAACATTTGCACCCGGCAGGAACGATAGTCCTGCTTATAACCCTTCCGGTTATATGTTATCTGGTGTGGTTATTCGTTAAACTACGGCGGTTGTCGCGGCGACAGAAGTGGCTGCGCACCCGAATGATGGTCCGCAATGGGGCCAGAACGGGCCGCCGTATACGAACGCGACACCAACGGAAGGAGTGAGCATGTCTGTACCATCTATCGACTGGGATTTGGCCCTGATCCAGAAATATAACTATTCCGGGCCGCGTTATACCTCATACCCCACCGCGCTGGAGTTCTCCGATGCCTTCGGTGAGGGTGATTTTCAGCAGGCCGTCGCGCGCTATCCAGAACGCCCGCTGTCGCTCTACGTCCATATTCCGTTCTGCCATAAGCTCTGCTACTTCTGCGGCTGCAATAAAATTGTCACCCGTCAGCAGCATAAAGCCGATCAGTATCTGGATGCGCTGGAGCAGGAAATTTTGCATCGCGCGCCGTTGTTTACTGGCCGTCACGTCAGCCAGCTTCACTGGGGCGGCGGTACGCCAACCTATCTGAATAAAGCGCAGATCAGCCGTTTGATGGCGCTTCTTCGCGGCAATTTTCATTTTAATGACGACGCCGAAATCTCGATCGAGGTCGATCCGCGTGAAATTGAGTTGGATGTGCTGGATCATTTACGTGCCGAAGGCTTCAATCGCCTGAGTATGGGCGTTCAGGACTTCAATAAAGAGGTTCAGCGTCTGGTGAACCGCGAGCAGGACGAAGAATTTATCTTTGCCTTACTCAACCATGCGCGTGAAATTGGTTTCACCTCAACCAATATCGATCTGATTTACGGCCTGCCAAAGCAGACACCGGAGAGCTTTGCCTTTACGCTGAAACGTGTAGCTGAACTCAACCCGGACCGCCTGAGCGTGTTTAACTATGCGCATCTGCCGACGCTCTTTGCCGCGCAGCGCAAAATCAAAGATGCCGATCTGCCTTCTGCTCAACAGAAACTGGATATTCTCCAGGAAACCATTACCTCGCTGACCGAGACCGGCTATCAGTTTATCGGTATGGATCACTTTGCCCGTCCGGATGACGAGCTGGCTGTTGCTCAGCGCGAAGGGGTACTGCACCGTAATTTCCAGGGCTATACCACCCAGGGCGATACCGATTTGCTGGGGATGGGCGTTTCCGCCATCAGCATGATTGGCGATTGCTACGCGCAAAACCAGAAAGAGTTGAAGCTCTACTATCAGCAGGTGGATGAAAAGGGCAACGCGCTGTGGCGCGGCATCGCGTTAACACGTGACGACTGCATTCGTCGTGATGTGATTAAGGCGCTTATCTGCAACTTCCGTCTCGATTTCAGCGACGTTGAGTCGCAGTGGGATCTGCACTTTAGCGATTATTTTGCAGAAGACCTGAAGCTGCTGGCGCCGCTGGCGAAGGACGGGCTGGTGGATGTGTCGGAGAATGCGATTGAGGTCACGCCGAAAGGACGTTTATTGATTCGTAATATCTGCATGTGCTTTGACGCTTACCTTCGGCAGAAAGCGCGTATGCAGCAGTTCTCGCGGGTGATTTAAGCCGCAAAAGCATGAAACGTAGGCCGGGTAAGGCGAAGCCGCCACCCGGCTTTTACATTTTTACCCGCTAGCTAAACAGACCAACCAGCGCCGCACACAACACTGCAGCAACTGCGGTTTGCGGCGTGTGGCTTTCTGCGGCTCCGCTAGAGAGCATATGTACTAATGTTTCCAGCATGATGTTCACCCCCAATTTCCGGGCACGATCATACAAAACTCATCGACACAGTAAAGCGCAAAATAACGGCAATTTGCGCTCAATTAGTAATCTTTACACAGCGGTGAAGATTACTCCATTCCCAGCTCTTTAAGCTTACGCGTCAGGGTATTACGTCCCCACCCCAGCAGGCGGGCTGCTTCCTGTTTATGGCCCTGCGTATGACGAAGCGCGGTGGTTAACAGCGTGCGTTCCATCTCCGGCTGCGCCTCAGAGAGCAAATTTTGATGACCGGAACGCAGCGCGCGATCGGCCCACTGCGCCAGCAGCGTCGCCCAGCTGTCCGGCAGCGCATGGCCCGTACTGCTTTCAGGGGCGGTCGCTTCAAACAGCTCGGCCGGCAGATCCTGAATCAAGACCTCCTGTCCGGCGGCCATGACGGTGAGCCAGCGACAGGTATTTTCCAGCTGACGCACGTTACCCGGCCAGGCCAGGCGGGTGAGGGCGGCATCGGTTTCCGGGTGAAGCTGTTTGGCTTCGACACCCAGTTCACGCGCGGCGACCTGCAGGAAGTGACGCGCCAGGCGAGGGATATCTTCGCGACGTTCACGTAGCGGCGGCAGATGGACGCGGATGACGTTCAGGCGATGGAATAAATCCTCACGGAATTTTCCCTCCTGCACGCGTTGCTCCAGGTTCTGGTGCGTCGCGGCAATAATGCGTACATCCACTTTCACCGGCGCATAACCGCCTACGCGATAAAACTGTCCGTCGGCCAGCACGCGCAGAAGACGGGTCTGAACATCCAGCGGCATATCGCCAATTTCATCCAGGAATAATGTCCCCCCGTCAGCCTGTTCGAAGCGGCCCTGACGAATGGTATTTGCCCCGGTAAAGGCGCCTTTTTCGTGGCCGAACAGTTCGGATTCAATCAAATCTTTCGGGATAGCCGCCATATTCAGGGCGATAAACGGCGCTTTTGCCCGCGGGCTATGGCGATGTAAGGCGTGCGCGACCAGCTCTTTACCGGTGCCCGATTCGCCATTAATCAATACGCTGATGGACGAACGCGACAGACGGCCAATAATGCGAAACACATCCTGCATCGCCGGTGCTTCGCCAATGATGTCCGTGGTAGGGCCGAAATCGGGCGCATTACGCGGCTGTTGCTGCTCCTGGTAATGGCTAATGGCGCGCTCAACCAGCGCGACCGCTTCGTCGATATCAAATGGCTTGGGCAGGTAGTCGAATGCCCCTTGCTGATAGGCGCTAACGGCGGCATCCAGATCGGAGTGTGCCGTCATTATGATGACCGGAAGCATAGGGTGGCGTTGTTTGATCTGCTTTAAAAGCGCCAGCCCGTCCATACCCGGCATACGAATATCCGACAGCAGAACATCCGGCGTTTTGGTGGTGAGTGCGTCGAGCACTTCGCTGCCGCTCTCAAACGTCGTGCAGCTTAATCCCGCCCCTGTGAGCGCGCGTTCAAGCACCCAACGGATGGAGCTATCGTCATCGACTACCCAGACTATCCCTCGTTGCATAAACGTCACCTTTATTTTTTAATCGGCAGGAAAACCGAAAACTCGGTATGTCCCGGCCAACTGGTAAATTCAATTTTTCCAGAGTGTTGATCGATCAAACTGCGGGCAATGGATAATCCCAGCCCGGTACCGCCTTCGCGACCGCTGACCATCGGGTAGAACAGGGTGTCCTGCAGATGAGATGGGATCCCCGGCCCGTTATCCTCAACGTCGATGCGTGCCGCCAGCCGATAGCGCACGCCATGCAAGGTGAGCTGGAATGCGGTACGGGTACGCAAAATGATTTCGCCGCCTTCCGGTCCCAGAGCCTGCAGCGCATTACGCACAATATTCAGCAGGACCTGCTCAATCTGGTCCGGATCGTGCGCCAGTTCCGGCAGGCTGGGGTCATAATCACGCACCAGCGTAACGTTCTCCGGCAGCTCCATTGAGACGAGCTTCACCACCCGTTCAGCCACTTTATGAATGCTTTCGGTGACATGCATACCCGGCTGTTGCGGCCCGAGCAGGCGGTCAACCAGGTTACGCAGACGGTCGGCCTGCTCAATGATGACGTTGGTATACTCCGCCAGCGCAGGGTCCGGCAGCGCTTTGGTTAACAGCTGCGCCGCCCCGCGTAATCCGCCCAGTGGGTTTTTGATTTCATGCGCCAGGCCCCGCACCAGATCGCGGGCAGCAATTTGCTGCGCATGCTGAAGTTGCTCCTGGCTCAGTCGGCGCTGATTGTCCATCGGCGCCATTTCGAGCAGGATCAGCCCTTCAGGAAGACGTTGCGCGGTAAGCGACAAAATATGCGAGCGCCCGTCGATCACCAGCGTCACTTCGTTATCGGTGAACCCCTGACCGGCCTGCAGACTTTCCTGCATCAGGCCAATGTTCAGCGAAAAATAGCTCAATAATTCTGGCAGCGGAGTGCCAAACAGTTTGCGTGCGCTTTGGGCGAGCAGTTGCTGCGCCGCCGGGTTGGCGTAATGAACAGCCAGCTCGTCGTCGACCAGCAAAATGCTGTTAATTAACGAATTGAGGATCTGCCCAGCATCGGGCAGCGTGCCAGTTGCCATTCAGCAGTCTCCTGGAGTTGGTTGCACTAATTTAGTGCAGTATAGCTTTTTCGTCGTAAAAAGCGCGTGAGATCAGGTTGTTGGTGGAGAAAAAAGCCCATCCGGAGATGGGCTGAAAGTTTCCACGGCAACAAAAAAAGCTTTCGGGGCCGCGCCTGATGGGTGGCGCGAAACCCGTTGTAACTTAAACGCTGTAGTACAGTTCGAATTCAACCGGATGCGGAGTCATGCGCACGCGGTCGTTCTCTTCAGTACGCAGGGCGATGTAAGCATCGATAGCGTCGTCAGTGAACACGCCACCCGCAGTCAGGAACTCGCGGTCAGCGTCCAGTGCCTGCAGGGCTTCTTCCAGAGAGCCTGCAACCTGTGGGATCTCTTTCGCTTCTTCTGGCGGCAGGTCATACAGGTTTTTGTCCATTGCTTCGCCTGGGTGGATCTTGTTCTTGATACCGTCCAGACCGGCCATCAGCAGTGCTGCGAAGCACAGGTATGGGTTAGCTGCTGGATCCGGGAAGCGCACTTCGATACGACGCGCTTTAGGAGAAGCCACCACCGGGATACGGATAGAAGCAGAACGGTTACGCGCTGAGTAAGCCAGCATAACA
The DNA here is from genome assembly GCF_028737495.1 of Enterobacter cloacae complex sp. 2022EL-00981. Taxonomy (NCBI): domain Bacteria; kingdom Pseudomonadati; phylum Pseudomonadota; class Gammaproteobacteria; order Enterobacterales; family Enterobacteriaceae; genus Enterobacter; species Enterobacter cloacae complex sp. 2022EL-00981. The sequence goes on along the minus strand of NZ_JAQZRK010000014.1, from coordinate 105,461 downwards.
GGTGCTTCGTAGCCTGGGACCAGACGCTTGTAAGAGTTGGTGGTTGGGTTCGCCAGGGCGTTGATCGCTTTAGCGTGTTTGATTACGCCGCCAATGTAGTACAGCGCCTGCTCAGACAGACCTGCATATTTGTCACCAGAGAACAGGTTGGTACCGTTCTTGGACAGGGACATGTGGCAGTGCATACCGGAACCGTTGTCGCCAAACATTGGTTTTGGCATGAAGGTCGCGGTTTTACCGAAACGGTGTGCAACGTTGTGCACAACGTATTTGTAGATCTGAATTTCGTCCGCTTTTTTGGTCATGGTGTTGAAGCGGGTTGCCACTTCGTTCTGACCAGCAGTCGCCACTTCGTGGTGGTGAGCTTCAACTACCAGGCCCATCTCTTCCATCACCAGACACATGGTGGAACGGATGTCCTGTGAAGAATCGACCGGAGGAACCGGGAAGTAACCGCCTTTCACGCCAGGACGGTGACCTTTGTTACCACCTTCGTATTTGGTGGAGGAGTTCCATGCACCTTCGATGTCGTCGATAGCCACGTGGGAGCCAGAGATAGAGGCACCGAAACGAATGTCATCGAACAGGAAGAATTCTGGCTCTGGCCCGAACAGAACGGTGTCTGCGATGCCGGTAGAACGCAGGTACTCTTCTGCACGTTTAGCGATGGAGCGTGGGTCACGGTCGTAGCCCTGCAGCGTGCCTGGCTCGAGGATATCGCAACGGATGATCAGGGTTGGCTCTTCGAAGAACGGATCAATGACCGCCGTGGTCGCGTCTGGCATCAGAACCATGTCAGATTCGTTAATGCCTTTCCAGCCACCAATGGAGGAGCCGTCAAACATTTTGCCTTCTTCAAAGAATTCGGCGTTTACCTGATGAGCAGGAATTGTGACGTGCTGTTCTTTACCTTTAGTATCGGTGAAGCGCAGATCAACAAACTTCACTTCATGTTCGTTCAGCATCGTCAAAACGTGTTCAGCGGACATACTTAACTCTCCAGATTGGTCATTGTCGTCGTGGTAACGAGGTCTTCAACTTCTATCAAGGTGGCTATGAGGCCATCTTTTTGCCGTATTTTTATAAAGCGAAATCTGTGCCAACTTTTAAAACACCCCAAAAAGGCGTTATCATGCACACCATAGTGCAAAAGTGCTGCACCACAATGGTTATGTTGCACCAGTATAGTGCTTCAGTGTGAACACTGAGCACCATATTGGTGCAATTTTCGTTAAAGTGCCCTTTTTACGCTCCGTGAAAGCGATCACAAAGCATCTCTGCAATACTTGTTTGCGGGGGATGTTTGTGATCCTGTTTTGTAGTGCGATTAATCCGTGTACAATAACGCGCTATTTCTAATGCCTGAGGCAAAGTTGTGATCGAAAATTTGCGTAACATCGCCATCATCGCGCACGTTGACCATGGTAAAACTACCCTGGTTGATAAGCTGCTGCAGCAATCCGGTACGTTTGATGCACGTGCCGAAACTCAAGAGCGTGTGATGGACTCCAACGATTTGGAGAAAGAGCGTGGGATTACCATCCTCGCGAAAAACACCGCTATCAAATGGAATGACTACCGTATCAACATCGTTGATACCCCAGGGCACGCCGACTTCGGTGGTGAAGTTGAGCGCGTGATGTCCATGGTGGATTCCGTGCTGCTGGTGGTTGACGCCTTTGACGGCCCAATGCCGCAAACGCGTTTCGTGACCAAAAAAGCATTTGCCCATGGCCTGAAGCCTATTGTTGTTATCAACAAGGTTGACCGTCCTGGCGCACGTCCTGACTGGGTTGTTGATCAGGTGTTCGACCTGTTCGTTAACCTTGACGCGACCGACGAGCAGCTGGACTTCCCTATCATCTACGCTTCGGCGCTGAATGGTATTGCGGGTCTGGATCACGAAGATATGGCGGAAGACATGACCCCGCTGTATCAGGCGATTGTCGATCACGTACCGGCTCCGGATGTTGATCTTGATGGTCCTCTGCAGATGCAGATCTCCCAGCTGGACTACAACAACTACGTTGGCGTTATCGGTATCGGCCGCATCAAACGCGGTAAAGTGAAGCCGAACCAGCAGGTTACTATCATCGATAGCGAAGGCAAAACCCGTAACGGTAAAGTGGGCAAAGTGCTGACTCACCTGGGTCTGGAGCGTATCGACAGCGATCTGGCTGAAGCGGGCGATATCATCGCGATCACCGGTCTGGGCGAGCTGAACATCTCTGACACCATCTGCGACCCGCAGAACGTGGAAGCGCTGCCAGCCCTGTCTGTTGATGAACCAACGGTAACCATGTTCTTCAACGTCAACACCTCTCCGTTCTGTGGTAAAGAAGGTAAATTCGTTACCTCTCGTCAGATCCTTGACCGCCTGAACAAAGAGCTGGTGCACAACGTTGCGCTGCGCGTTGAAGAAACGGAAGACGCTGATGCCTTCCGCGTATCCGGTCGTGGTGAACTGCACCTGTCTGTTCTGATCGAAAACATGCGTCGTGAAGGTTTCGAGATGGCGGTTTCCCGTCCGAAAGTTATCTTCCGCGAAATCGACGGCCGTAAACAAGAGCCGTTCGAAAACGTAACGCTGGACGTTGAAGAGCAGCACCAGGGTTCTGTGATGCAGGCTCTGGGTGAGCGTAAAGGCGACCTGAAAAACATGAATCCAGATGGCAAAGGCCGCGTACGTCTCGACTACGTGATCCCAAGCCGTGGCCTGATCGGCTTCCGTTCTGAGTTCATGACCATGACTTCCGGTACCGGTCTGCTGTACTCCACCTTCAGCCACTACGACGACGTACGTCCGGGTGAAGTGGGCCAGCGTAACAACGGCGTGCTGATCTCTAACGGTCAGGGTAAAGCGGTTGCGTTTGCGCTGTTCGGTCTGCAGGATCGCGGTAAGCTGTTCCTGGGTCACGGTGCTGAAGTGTATGAAGGCCAGATCATCGGTATTCACAGTCGTTCTAACGACCTGACGGTAAACTGCCTGACCGGTAAGAAACTGACCAACATGCGTGCGTCCGGTACTGACGAAGCAACGGTTCTGGTTCCACCGATCAAGATGACGCTGGAGCAGGCTCTGGAATTCATCGATGACGACGAACTGGTAGAAGTGACTCCACTGTCTATCCGTATCCGTAAACGTCACCTGACCGAGAACGATCGTAAACGTGCAATGCGCGGTGCGAAAGAAGAGTAATACGGTCATTCCGTTAGCCGGGTAAGCGCATGCGCCGCCCGGCAGTAAAAAGCCGCTGATTGCTCAGCGGCTTTTTTTATTAGAACGAATACCGCAAACCCAGGCGAATCCGGTACTGCTCCCGGTTGTAATCATTCCATCTGTCCAGCCACTGCAGTTCAAGATATGGCAGCCAGTTTTTGTCGATCTTGTAGCTGAATTTATTGGTAATTTCCCAGTGATGATCTTTGCCATTTTTGCTGTGGTAATCATTCACCCGCTGGAAAAAGTGCGGTTCAAAGGTATAAAAAAACGCATCCGTCACTTTGAAATTCCAGTAGTTAGCAAACTCGTGCGTATCGTTCTTATCCATCTGTCCGTTATAGTCCGGCGTATCGTAATTGTTATGGTTATAGCGATAGCGGAACGTCAGGTTGAACCCGTCCGTAAATTTATAATTGGTATCTAAATAGACCGCACCACCTGATCCTGCGCTGCTGTCGTTAATCAATCCGCCGGGCTGGAAGGTGAGCTTGTCGGTGGGTTTAAAGAGCGGATACCACCCCTCTATTTCGTTATAGCTGTGCTTAAGCTCATCCCATTTCCCCACGTTATAGGCATTGGTGAACATCAGCCCCGCGCCCATATCGAAGTTATAGCCTGCACGCAGGATCACCTCGTGGAGCTCAGAGGCCGTATTGTATGCTTCGCGGGTTTCGACATAAGCCCCGGCAAATACCGGGCAGGACACAGACGACACGATCAGTACAGTAATGATTCTTTTCATAATTTGTCCATGTATCAGGTACAGAAAGGCCTCCCTCCTGATGAACAGGAAGGACATAGTGGCCGGTTTTATTGTTATAAAGTGACTGCTGACGCTTTATTGTTGGTGGTTATCTCAGGGGTATTCGCGGTTTGTTTTTTCCGTTTTCCAATCTCCTCGATAATAAAGGCGAAGCGCGCTTCGTTGAGTTTATAAAACAGCCCCATGGTCACGGCGGCAACGACGGCCAGGCCGCACGGCCAGAGGAAAATAAGCTGACGCAGGCCAAGTAGCGTGCCAGCGCTCTGCACCGCATGGGGAACGTAGCCAATCTGGGTCAGCATGATGCCAGGCAGAAAACCGGCGAGGGCGGCAGAGATTTTGCGTGAGAAGGTATAGCCGGTATAAACCGACCCTTCAGCACGAATGCCCGTTTTCCACTCGCCGTAATCAACGGTATCCGGTACCAGCGCCCAGTTCAGGCTGTTCACAAACGCCGTGCCGAAAAACGCCATGCAGGAAAACAGCACGAACAGCAGGGAACTGGTCCCCCAGAAGAAGTTCAGCACGTCGCCCACCGCCCACAGCGCCAGCCCACCCAGATAAACCGGTTTTTTGCCAAAGCGCTTCACCGCGCCGGGCACCAGAAACACGCCAATCAGAATGCAGCCCATGCTGAAAAAGCCCATCCACGACAGCAAATGCAGATCGTTTAGCACGTACTGGGTGTAATAGACCTGAATCGCCAGCTTGATGTTAAACGCGGCAAGGGTACACAGGTTGGCGATACACAGCACCAGTAGCGGCGGATTGCGGAAAATCGCGCAGAATGATTTCAGAATGCCGGGCTTATGGTGATCGGGCGTAAGCTCCACGTAGCGCTCTTTCACGCCGCTGTAGCACCACCACATGCAGACCAGGCCACCGGTGACGAACACCAGCGCCGCCACCAGATAGCCGAGGGAGGGCTGGCTGACGAACAGCGCCTGAATGGGCATAAAGCCGACGGTGCAGAGCAACAGCCCCACGGTTGCGCCGCCCTGACGCCACGCCGCAAGCTGTGCGCGCTCGTTCGGGTTTTTGGTGATGGCCGGGACCATCGCACCGTAGGCGCAATTCATCAGGCTATAGCAGAGGCCAAACATCATGAAGAGCACGGTGGCGAGCGCCGTTTTCACCGTCAGGCTAAAGTCGTTGGCCATAAACTGCGCCGTCGCGACCAGCGCCACCGGGACGGAGGCATAAAGAATGAATGGCCGGAATTTTCCCTTCGCGCCGATGTTACGCCGGGAGTCCAGCAGCACGCCGGTCAGCATGTCGGTGAACGCGGTAAAAAACTTCGCTACCAGGAAAATAATGCCGCCATAGAAGGCGGGCATGCCCAGTTCGTCGGTGTAAAACTTCAGCAGATACAGCGTGCCAATACACAGCATCAGATTCGAGCCAAAATCGCCCATCCCGTAGGCGCACTTCTCTCGCAGGCTCAATTTCAGGGTTAACGGATCAGTGTTATATGTCATGGTCGATCCTCAGAGCGCCCGCAGGGCGCTCTATCTCGTCATTTATGCCGTACGTTTACGCAGTTCGATCTCTTCCACGATGCGCACATACATCTTCTCGTTGAGATTGTAGAAACAGCCCATCGCCACAATGGTGATGACCGCCAGCAGGCTCGGATAGATAAAAATCAGCTGCCGCAGTCCTTCAACCGTTCCGGCGGATTGCACCACATTGGGCACATAGCCAATTTGCGTGAGCATGATCCCCGGGAAGAAGCCCGCCAGTGCCTGGGATACCTTCCTGAAGAAGGTAAAGCCGGTGTAAACCGTTCCTTCAGATCGCACGCCGGTGCGCCACTCGCCGTATTCCACGGTATCGGATACCAGCGCCCAGTTCAGGCTGTTCACGAATGCGGAGCCGAAGAAGGCCAGGCAGGAGAACGCCACAAAGCTCACCGAGCCGCCGCCGAAGAAGTAGTTGAGCAGATCGCCCGCCACCCAAACCATCAGCCCGCCGATATAGACTTTTTTCTTGCCGAAGCGCCGCACCGCGCCGGGCATCATAAAGACGCCGATAAAAATACAGCCCATGCTGAAGAAACCCATGTACGACAGCAGGATCGGGTCGTTCAGTACGTACTGCGTGTAGTAAACCTGGATGGCGAGTTTGACGTTAAAGGCACCCAGCGTGCAGAGGTTGGCGATGCACAGGATAAACAGCGGACGGTTTCCGGCAATGGCGCGAAACGACTGCAACAGCCCCGGTTTTTGCGCCGGATGAGCAGGCTGCGTCTCGACGTAACGCTCGGTCACGCCCTTGTAGCACCACCACATAAAGAACAGCCCGAACAGAGAGAAAAGCGTGGCGGCAAAGATATAGCCAAGCTGATCGTTGCCCTCAATCAGGTTCATTACCGGGACAAAACCGACGGTACAGAGCAGCAGGCCAAGCGTGGCGCCGCCCTGACGCCAGGCGGCCAGCGAGGCGCGTTCGTCCGGGTTTTTGGTAATGGCGGGCACCATCGCGCCGTAAGAACAGTTCATCATGCTGAAGAACAGGCCGTACAGCATGAACAGCACCGTTGCCATCACCGTTTTACCGGTGATTTCAAACGGCGTACCGACGAAGTTGGCAATCGCCAGCAAGGTCACCGGGAAGGCGGCATACAGCACGAACGGGCGGAATTTCCCTTTCGGGCCGATGTTGCGCCGGGAGTCGAGCATGATCCCGGTACCCATATCGGTGAAGGCGGTAAAGAATTTGGCAATCAGGAAGATGATCCCGCCGTAGGTACCCGGCAGGCCCAGCACGTCGGTATAAAACTTCAGCAGATACAGCGTGCCGATATCCAGCAGGATGTTAGAGCCGAGATCGCCCATCCCGTAGGCGAGTTTTTCTTTAAACGGCAGGCGTAGGGTTGCCGGATCAGAAGTATGTTGACTCATTATTGTTCTCCGTCTGCCCGCAGGTTTCCCCGCGGGCGAGCCTTATCAGATATGACGTAAGGTGTTAAACAGATCTGCCCATTCGCTTTGCTGGCGATAGAAGACCGGCGGTTTGCCGAGCGGGGCAGCAACGGTCACCTCACCGCCCTGGCAGGTTTCACCCGTCCACACATTTACCCAGTTGTCCTGCGGAAGATAGAGCGTCCAGTCGTGGCGGCCCTCTTCATGAACCGGTGCCACCAGCAGATCGCGGCCAAACAGGTACTGGTATTTCAGCGTGTAGGCGCGCGCGTCGTCTTCATAATGCAGGAACAACGGGCGCATCACCGGCAGGCCACTTTTCGCGTTCTGCGCAACCGCAGCTTTGATGTACGGCTTCAGGGTGGTGAACACGGTGGTCATACGTGCAAAGTGCGCGATGGTTTCGGCGTCACCGTCGAACTGCCAGTTGTCACCCGGGCGGTTACCTTCGTGGGTACGCATCATCGGCGTAAAGGCGCTGAAGTCGCACCAGCGCAGCAACAACTCTTTGGTGCGTTTCATCTCGAACAGGGTGGTATAGCCGCCGATGTCGCTGTGGTGTAGCCCGTGACCGGTCATCGCCAGAGACAGCGCAGCAGGTACGACGGACGCCAGACCGTCGTCCAGGCTCCAGTCGACGTTCTGATCTCCCGCCCACATCATTACCGAGTGCTTCTGGCTGCCGGTATAACCCGCGCGCATGAAGAACAGGATCTCGCCGAGCTTGCCGGTCTCTTCCAGCGCCTCGTAGTTACATTTAGCCCACAGGGCAGGCCAGGCGTTATGCATGATCTCCGCGCTGACGCCGTTGTGCAGGAAGGTATCGGTTGGCAGATATTCGCCAAAATCGGCCATCCAGCCGCCGCAACCCAGTTCGATCAGGTTCTTTTTGATCACCTCTTTGTACCAGCCGTAGGCTTCCGGGTTGGTCAGGTCGATGACGCCCGCGTAAAACTCGCCAAACTCGACGTGGTAGTCCTTGCCGTCGGCATTTTTGGTCAGATAGCCGCGTTTTGCCGCCTCTTCACAGAGATCTTTGTCGCTGGCGACGTACGGGTTGATATAGGAGAGGAACTGCACGCCTTCCTGTTTCCACTGTGCAATACGCTCATTAAGCTGCGGATACAGCTCGCTGTTCCACTTCCAGTTCCACATCACGCGTTTGCCAAAGGAGGTCATGCGGATGCCGGACCAGTCCTGCGCCCAGATGCCGTTCACCTTCACCCCGCCCTGACGCATGACGTCGAGCTTGTGCTGACACACCCCGGTGCCGCCCTGAATACCCAGCGTCACGCCGTCGTAAACCCAGTCCGGCAGCTCCGGCTGACGCCCCAGCAGGCCGGTGAGTTTTTCCAGCAGATCGACGTAGGTTTCTGCACATTCAAAGCGCAGCGTGGCGTTATCTTCCCAGAACGCCAGTTCGTGGAAATCCGGCGCGCTGAAGTCGAAGTTCATGTAGCAGCTGTTATCCACGTGGCAGTAGTACTTCTGGGTGCTCACGAAGGTAGGCTGGGGGAAGAAGGTCCAGTAATAATCGCCGCCCGCATTCTCTTTGCAGTCGGCCTGCCAGGTCACGTAGGTCTGCTTATTGCGGCCCACCCCCTGTTCGCTGGTCCACAGCGGGAACGGCTTTCCGCGCAGATCAAAGTACGAGAACTGCTCGCCGCAGCCGTAGATATGATCTTCAGGCTGGGCCGCCAGCCGCAGCCAGATGCGGTTGTGACAGGTGGCATCATTTTTCAGCTTCAGTTCCAGACGGCCTTCCGCATCCATACCCACCAGCAGCGTCGCGCTCACCGCATCGCCACGGGTAAAGCGGATCGCCCAGCCTGCGCTTTGCTGTGTAACGGTCGCGTCCGTCAGGGCGATTTTTTCGTTGAGCTTGTCTTTGATGCTGAAGTTGCCGCGAAACATTTCGATATCGGCAATGCCCGCGCCGATCCACAGGCAAGGTTCATCGGTGGAGTGGGATAAAATCAGACGGTCCTGCCAGCGCAGGGTGAAGCCATGTTCGTTATTTTTCAGATCAATATTGTGTAGGGTACGCATAGAAAACTCCGTCTTTATTATTTGGCCTGGCTATCCAGTAATCCGGCGGCTACGGCAGGGGCTAAGCCCGGGGCCAGCGGCAGGCGGGGGATCACCAGGCAGTGCAGCAGGTGGTAAATATCCTGCTTGCCGTCCCAGACTTTGGTGGTCACTTCGTTGTTGGTGTCCAGCTCCTGCCACCAGGATCCGTTCTCGTAATCCATCAGGTATTTGATGCAGTAATCCCACCATTTCTGATACCAGGCTTCGTACTGCGCCTCGCCAGTTACGGTGTAGAGCGCATACGCTGTGCCCATCGCCTCGACGATCGGCCAGCGCACGCGTTCGCGCACGATAGGCTTGCCGTCCCAGCCAACGGAGTAGACGAACCCATCGGCTCCGTCTGGCGCCCAGGCATCGCGGATGGTGGCGTGGAACAGTCCTTTTGCGTCTTCCAGCAGCCACGCCGGTGGGGTTTCGAAGCGGGCTTCCAGCGCGGCACGCAGGTGCAGCATCAGGCGGCCCCACTCAATCCAGTGCCCTGGTGTGCCGCCGTAGGCGCGAAAACGGTGGGCGGGATTATCGATGTTGTAGTCGCGGATCGGGTTCCAGTTGGTATCGAAATGCTCGTTAACGCGATACTCACCTTTGCGCGCCACGTCGTGAATAATCACCGAGGCGATGCGCAGGGCGCGGTCGAGCCATTTACGATCGTGGGTTACGTCATACACGATGAGGAAGGCTTCCACAGCGTGCATGTTAGCGTTACCGCCGCGGTAATCTTCCGTTTTGCTGAACGCTTCATCCCAGGATTCCAGGCACATCTGCTCCTGTTCGCTCCAGAAGTAGCGCTCAATCACCTCAATGGCGTCGTCCAGCAACCTGCGCGCCTGCGGGTGTCCGGTGGTGACGGCGCTCGCCGCGCCCAGCAGCACGAAGAAGTGCTGATAGCCCTGCTTGGAGGCATCCACCACGCCTTCATCGTTAACGCAGGCGTACCAGCCGCCGTGCTGTTTGTCGCGCAGCGGGCCGTTGAGGGCATTGATGCCGTGCTCAACCAGGGCGTACGCGCCGGGCCGCCCCATGTTTGCCGCCACCGCGTAAACGTGCAGCATACGGGCGGTGATCCACAGATGCGTGCCCATATCGCTGCGAACCTGCCCGTTATTGCCCAGCCAGCCGAAGCCGGTCGGTACGGCTGCGTTTTTACCGAAATCAAGAATGCGGTCGGTCTCTTGTTCGAGCCAGCGGTTATGGCTCAGGGTGTTAAACCATTTCATGTTCGGGTCCTTTCTCAACGGCGAGCCATCATTTCGTCGACGATCTCACCCAGACGCTGCAGTTTAGGTACGGAAATATCGCGAAGCATGAGCCCGGTGTCCGGCAAGCCAATCACCGATGACCAGACGGCGCGACCGGCTAAAAAGCCTGATGCCCCCGCCTGCATGGCAACGCTCACGGCGCGCGGGAATAATTTTTCGTCCACGCCGGAGGAGAGGATCACCCACGGCATGGCGATGTGCTCGTTCAGCTTCTGCGAGGCCGCCAGCAGTTCCTGCTGCGTGCCTTTACCCAACAGCGGCATCTCCACTTTGTAGAGGTCTGCACCGCTGTCACCCAGCTCTTTGGCCGCATCGATAATCGCCTGTTCGCGGTTAAACCCGGCGCCGCGACGCGGTGGACGCACCACCGGCTCGATAATGCTCAGCAGGCCGTTGTCGTGGCACAGCGAGTTAAATGTCTTCACCATCTCAAGACGCTGCTGCGCGTCTTCATCGCTACGCCACAGCACCAGTAATTTCAGCGCCTTGCCGCCATCGCGTTTGACCGCCTGCGCGTCGACGTTCTTGTCGATCGTTACGCTGTCGACGGGAATACCGTTCCCTGGAATAAACTCGTCGGCCGCCACAATCAGCGCGCAGCTTTTAGCCACGGCCTGCTGCTCCACAATCTGGCGATAGCAGAACTGCTGGTCGACGAGAATGGCAGAGGCGTACGGCGACAGAATTTTCGCCGCATTGACCTTAAAATCCGTCAGATGCTGGTCCGTGACCGGCACCGGCGCACCTGCTGCGGCAAACATCAGGCGCATCGCTTCGCGCTGATCGACGGCCAGCATCGCAAAACCGCCGGAAGGTCGGGTGATATCTTTCAGGGTGTACATCGTCATTCCTCAGTCCTTTCGTATCAGTGTGATTTTTTCAGCCCGGCAGATGCGCGAACCTGTTCAAGAATGGCTGTCCAGTCTTCGCGCCCGCGCCCGGCGGCGCGTGCCTGGTTGTAAACTTCGCGGGAAGCCGCGCCCAGCGGCATCGGAACGTGGAGCTGGTTGGCCACGTCCAGGGCGATCCCCAGATCTTTATGTGCAAGATCGATCATGAAGGCGGGTGAAAGATCCCCTTTCAGCACCTTGTTCGGCCAGGAGGTGGTGAAATGGCCTTTACCTGCAGGCGTGCCGCTCATGACCTTGAGCGCCACCTCAAAGGAGAGACCGAGCGCTTCACACAGCACGGCCGCCTCGGCGGACAAGGCGTTTAGCGCAATGCTCATGTAGTTATTGATAAGCTTCACGCGGATGCCCATGCCCGGCCCGCCGGCGTTAATCAGCTCATTGCCCATCGCCATTAACACGGGGGTGGCGCGCTCAACCTGCTCCGCCGTGCCGCCTGCCAGCAGGAGCAGCGTGCCGGCGATGGCATGGTCTGAGGTGCGCCCGACAGGTACGTCCATCAGGCTGAAGCCACGCCCGGCCATGTCGCGGATCAACGCGTCGGTTTGCAGGGGATGAATGGTCGACATATCGATCACCAGCGCGTCGCGAGATAAGCCTTCGCAAACGTCTTGTTCGCCAAACAACACGCTGCGCACCAGGTCGCCGTTGGGCAGCATGGTAATGATGAACTCGGCATCCGTTGCGGCCTGCGCGGGCGTTGCCGCCGCCTTCGCGCCGCTCTCCACCAGGACCTGCACCGCCAGCGGGTTCACATCAAAGACCTGAAGCTGGTGACCTTGCTTCAACAGATTCTTCGCCATTGGCGCGCCCATCTGCCCTAAACCGATAAATGCGATTGCTGACATGCCTCTCTCCTGTCATATCGTGTCAATTTTTGCGCGTTTATGTTGTCTGTTTTTGATCGTATTTGTAATTTATAGTCAAAAAATTGACAGGGGTCACTTTTTAAACATTTGATGAAATTAAAATGAAGGCATCAGAATTGCAGAAGGAAGCACCATGACTCGCATCGTTTGTGTCGGCATAACCGTGCTGGATCGCATCTGGTATCTCGATGATTTACCGAAAGAAGGTGGGAAATATGTCGCAAAAGACTATACGGAAGTGGGCGGCGGCCCGGCGGCAACTGCGGCGGTGGCGGCGGCAAAACTGGGGGCATCCGTGGATTTTATTGGCCGGGTGGGTGACGACGATACCGGCAGAAGGCTGCTTGCGGAGCTGGAATCCCTGGGGGTGAACACCCGCTACACGCGCATAGTGAAAGATGCCCGCTCGTCACAATCGGCGGTGCTGGTGGACGGCAGCGGGGAACGCATCATCGCGAACTATCCCAGCCCCGATCTTCCCGCTGCGGCAGACTGGCTGCAGGGCATCGACTTCTCGCAATGGGACATTGTTTTAGCCGATGTGCGCTGGCATGAAGGGGCGAAGCAGGCGTTTACCCTTGCCCGTCAGCAAGGCGTCACAACGTTGCTCGATGCGGATACAACCCCTCAGGACATCGCGGAACTTATCGCCCTCAGCGATCATGCTGCCTTTTCCGCGCCGGGGCTGCGTCGGGTAAGCCATCTTGAGGAAACGGAAGGTGCGCTTAAAAAAGCACAAACGCTCACAAATGGACACGTCTATGTCACGCAGGGCCGGGAAGGCTGCTTTTGGCTGGAGAACGATGCCCTGTGCCATCAGCCGGGTTTTGAGGTCGAGGTGGTTGATACCACCGGGGCGGGGGATGTTTTCCACGGTGCCCTGGCGGTCAGCCTGGCGCAACGGTTATCTCCAGCGCAAGCCGTGCGCTTCGCCAGCGCCGTCGCCGCGCTGAAATGTACTCAGCCCGGCGGTCGCGCAGGTATACCCGACTGTGATCAAACCCGCTCTTTTTTGTCACTTTTTGTATAAAATGCGGGGCGTGATGGTTTTCAGAGGACAGCCCATGAGCCTTACCGAACTGACCGGCAACCCGCGTCACGATCAGCTGCTGACGCTGATAGCCGATCGCGGATATATGAACATTGATGAACTGGCGCAGCTGCTGGACGTCTCGACGCAAACCGTGCGCCGGGATATCCGCAAGTTGAGCGAACAGGGACTGATTACGCGACATCATGGCGGTGCGGGCAGGGCATCCAGCGTGGTGAACACGGCCTTTGAGCAGCGCGAAGTGTCGCTGACTGAAGAGAAGCGGGCGATTGCCGAAGCGATTGCAGACTATATTCCTGATGGTTCGACTATTTTCATCACTATTGGCACGACCGTGGAGCACGTGGCCCGTGCGCTGCTCAATCATAACCATCTGCGTATCATCACTAACAGTCTGCGGGTGGCACACATCCTCTATAAAAATCCGCGTTTTGAGGTGATGGTGCCCGGCGGTACGCTGCGTCCACATAACGGCGGCATTATCGGTCCGGCGGCGACGGCGTTCGTGTCTGGCTTTCGGGCGGATTATCTGGTGACCAGCGTGGGGGCGATTGAACACGACGGCGCGATGATGGAGTTTGACGTCAATGAAGCCAGCGTGGTGAAAGCGATGATGGCTCATGCCAGACATATTTTACTGGCGGCCGATCATACGAAATACACCGCCTCTGCCGCCGTGGAAATTGGCAACGTGGCGCAGGCAACGGCGCTCTTTACCGATGAACTGCCCGGCTCTGCGCTACATAACCATCTCAAATTCAGCAAGGTAGAAGTTGTCGAAGTCAGCACAGGCGACGAGCAGCAGGCTGGATAACCTCTCTGACGGCCCGAAAATCCCTTCGGGCCGTTCCTTTCTTTAAGCTGAATCTGGCGCATAGCCAAACCTTATCTTTCCCGCTACAGTTACTTTTCCACGGCGAGCAGGAGATAAACATGCTTTATATCTTTGACTTAGGAAATGTAATCGTCGATATCGATTTCAATCGGGTGCTGGGCGCATGGAGCGATTTTAGCCGTGTCCCGCTGGCGACGTTAAAACAGAGTTTCGCCATGGGCGAGACATTCCATCAGCATGAACGGGGTGAGATCAGCGACGAAGTGTTTGCTGAACGTCTGTGCCATGAAATGGATCTGCCGTTAAGCTACGAACAGTTCTCCCACGGCTGGCAGGCTGTATTTGTCGCTATCCGCCCTGAGGTTATCGACATCATGCATAAACTTCGCGAGCAGGGTCACCGGGTCGTCGTGCTGTCGAACACCAACCGCCTGCACACCACGTTCTGGCCAGAGGAATACCCAGAAGTTAAGGCCGCAGCAGATAAAATCTACCTCTCGCAGGAGATGGGAATGCGTAAACCCGAAGCGCGAATTTATCAGGCGGTACTGCAAGCGGAAGGATTCTCCGCGTCCGATGCGGTCTTTTTCGATGACAATGCCGATAATATAGAGGGAGCTAACCAGTTGGGTATTACGTCAATTCTGGTGACCGGAAAAGAGACGATACCGAACTACTTTGCGAAGCAGTTATGCTAAAAACCGTTCATCAAAAAGCCACGCACCATACTCGCCCGCTCAGGGCCTGGCTAAAACTCCTCTGGCACCGTATTGATGAGGACAACATGACCACGCTGGCGGGTAACCTCGCCTACGTGTCGTTGCTCTCCCTGGTACCGCTGGTGGCGGTTATTTTTGCCCTTTTTTCCGCTTTTCCCATGTTTGCAGAGGTCAGCCTGCAGCTGCGCCACTTCGTCTTTGCGAATTTTATTCCTGCCACTGGTGATGTGATCCAGAACTACATTGAACAGTTTGTCGCAAACTCCAGCAAGATGACGGCAGTGGGGGCGTGCGGGCTTATCGTCACCGCGCTGCTGCTGATGTACTCCATCGACAGTGCGCTTAATACGATCTGGCGGAGTAAAAAAGTCCGCCCGAAGGTCTATTCCTTTGCTGTTTACTGGATGATTTTAACTCTCGGCCCGCTGCTGGCGGGGGCGAGCCTGGCGATTAGCTCCTATCTGCTCTCCCTGCGCTGGGCCAGCGATCTCAACGGTGCCATTGATAACGTGTTGCGTATCTTCCCGCTGATTTTATCGTGGCTCTCTTTCTGGCTGCTCTACAGTGTGGTGCCGACCACGCGCGTGCCGAACCGTGATGCGGTTGTTGGCGCACTGGTAGCAGCGGTACTCTTCGAACTGGGCAAAAAAGGGTTTGCCCTTTACATCACCATGTTCCCCTCCTATCAGCTCATTTACGGCGTACTGGCGGTGATCCCCATTTTGTTTGTCTGGGTTTACTGGACCTGGTGTATCGTCTTGCTTGGTGCGGAAATAACTGTCACTCTCGGCGTATACCGCGAACTTAAAAAAGCAGCAGAAGCTGAAAAACAACAAGAAGCAGACCAACCATGATTGCATTGATACAGCGCGTAACCCGTGCCAGCGTCACCGTGGAGGGAGAGGTGACGGGTGAAATTGGCCCAGGACTTTTAGTGTTGTTAGGTGTCGAAAAGGATGACGACGAACAAAAAGCCAACCGCTTATGTGAACGCGTGCTGGGCTACCGTATCTTCAGTGATGCGGAAGGCAAGATGAACCTTAACGTCCAGCAATCGGGCGGAAGCGTGCTGGTGGTTTCACAGTTTACGCTGGCCGCCGATACCGAACGCGGCATGCGCCCGAGTTTCTCAAAAGGTGCGGCCCCGGATCGGGCAGAAGCGCTTTGCGAGTACTTTGTTGAGCGTTGTCGCCAACAGGAAATGAATACGCAAACCGGACGATTTGCTGCAGATATGCAGGTATCGCTGGTGAACGATGGCCCCGTTACATTCTGGCTCCAGGTATGAGCCAACTGGCGGCGTGGCCGCGGGTAACAAGAGAGAGTACAGCTATGTATCACCTTCGAGTACCGCAAACGGAAGAAGAGTTAGAAGCCTATTACCAGTTCCGCTGGGAAATGCTGCGCAAGCCATTACATCAGCCTAAAGGGTCTGAACGCGACGCCTGGGACGCCATGGCACATCATCAGATGGTGATGGACGAAGAGGGTAACCTCGTTGCCGTCGGGCGTCTGTATATTAATGCCGATAACGAAGCCTCTATTCGTTTTATGGCGGTCCATCCCTCCGTGCAGGACAAAGGGTTAGGTACGTTGATGGCCATGACCCTGGAGTCAGTGGCCCGTCAGGAAGGCGTTAAGCGCGTGACCTGTAGCGCCCGCGAAGATGCCGTTGAGTTCTTCGCCAAACTCGGTTTTGTTAATCAGGGGGAAATTACGACCCCGCAAACCACGCCGATTCGCCACTTTTTAATGATTAAACCCATCGCCACGCTGGATGATATTCTCCACCGCGCGGACTGGTGCGGACAGCTTCAGCAGGCCTGGTATCAGCACATCCCTCTCAGTGAAAAGATGGGGGTGCGTATTCAGCAGTACACCGGGCAAAAATTCATTACCACCATGCCGGAAACCGGCAATCAGAACCCACACCACACGCTATTTGCCGGCAGCCTGTTTTCGCTCGCCACGCTCACCGGCTGGGGGCTTATCTGGCTGATGCTGCGTGAACGCCACCTTGGCGGCACGATCATTCTGGCTGATGCCCATATTCGCTACAGCGCACCCATAAGCGGCAAGCCGAGCGCCGTGGCCGATCTCGGCTCTTTGGGGGGCGATCTCGACCGCCTGGCGCGCGGCCGCAAAGCCCGTGTACAGATGCAGGTTGAACTCTTTGGCGATGAAACCCCAGGCGCGGTGTTTGAAGGCACCTATATCGTTCTGCCTGCGAAGCCGTTTGGCGCGTATGAAGAGGGCGGGAACGAAGAGGAGTAAGGTTCCCCGTTGTTATCGCCGGGCGGAGTTGATCCGCCAGGCGATGTCCCGAAGAACGTCTCGTGCTGATGGACTGACGCCGGCAAGCTGGAAGAAGCCGTGGATGACACCCAGCCAATGCTGCGCTGTGCAAATAACCCCTTGTTCTGTCATATGTTGATAAAGTGCCTGACCCTCGTCGCATAGCGGATCGTACTCGGCGGTAATAATATGTACCGGCGGCAGGCCGTTGAAATCATCCCGCCAGAGTGGGCTGGCTTCAGGGTCCCGGCGGTCTGTCTCTGCCAGGTACATGTCATAACCACTCAGCAGCGTATCGCGCGTGATAACGTAGTCCTGCCCATTATGGGTGTAGCTTGCAAAGCTGGCTGTGGCGTCGAGCATGGGGTAGATAAGGATAAGCTGGGCCGGATTCCACTGTGTTTTAGCCTTGAGCCGCAGCGCGGTGACCAGCGCCAGATGGCCGCCTGCACTGTCACCACAAAGCGTGATGCGGTTTTTATCCACGCCGACTTTTTCTGCATGTTGCCAGACAAGCTCCGCCGCTCTCTCTGCATCGTCATGCGCAGCGGGGAAGGTATGCTCCGGTGCCAGCCTGTACTGAACCGCAATCACCCGACACTGACCGTAAAACGCCAGCTGGCGGAGCTGATTGTCATGGGTTGCAAACCCACCGCTGACAAAACAACCGCCATGGTAGTAGAGGGCACAAGGTAACGTTTCAGAGACATTGAGAGGCGAGAATACCCGAAAGGTAAGGCCATCAATGACAAGCGTTTCAACCTGCACGCGGGTTTCGGTCTCGCCGGCAAGTACAGTGCTGGCTACATATCCGGCTCTCCGGTCATCAATACTCTGCTTACGCGCGCCAGGTCGGCCTGCAGCGATAAAATCCTGCACAAGCTTATCAATACCCTTTTCCAGTGCCATGGTGATGTCCTTTTGCTGTATGTATATACAGATTTATAGCCTGATTTAGTGCAGATGAAAACAGCGAAATCTGAGGATGCGAACGATATGGAAAGCGGCTCGCAAAATTGATTACTCTCGAAAAAATGCCCTTTAACCCTAAATTGATAAGGTGTATTTTGCCTGAAAATTAACCGCAGATGATATACTAAGGTGATATATGAGTGTTTTGGCGGAACTGGATATGGGCAGAATACTGATCGATTTATCTGATGACGTGATTCAACGGCTGGATAACCTCAAGCAACTGCGAAATCAGCCGCGCGCTGAGCTGCTACGGGAGGCGATAGAGCTGTATCTCGACCAGCAGAGTTCGTCTGTTATCCGCGCTGCGCTTGGCTTGTGGGGAGACAAGAAAGAAGACGGACTGGAGTATGAACGTAAGCTGCGTGAGGAATGGTGATCATGAATAATATGGCCGTGTTTGATACCAATATTCTCATTGATCTCTTCAACAACCGTGTCGAAGCTGCGGATGCGATTGATCATGCCGCGTCACATCGAGCCGTTAGCTTAATTACCTGGATGGAGGTGATGGTGGGCGCACGCAGGCATGGTCATGAAGCGAAAACGGCAGCCGTGATGGGCGCTTTCGAAATTATTGATGTGTCTCGGGATATCGCGGAAAGAAGCGTTTTACTGCGTGAAAAGCATGGAATGAAACTGCCTGATGCCATCATTCTGGCCACAGCCCAGAGCAGAAAATGTCCGTTGATTTCTCGAAATACGAAAGATTTTTCGGGTATTGATGAGGTCGTTACGCCTTATCAACTGTAGGCCGGGCAAGCTTGCGCCGCCCGGCACTATTACCGGAGATTACTCCCCTTCACCCGGGAACAGGAACGGGTTGATAGAGCTACGGGCAAAGCCCTCTTGCTCCATTTTGGCGTCCAGAATCAACGAGGCGAGATCGTCGGCCACCGCTTCGACTTTCGGGTCTTTTTCCTGATACAGAATCTTCAGGTAGGTCCCGCAGTCGCCGCAGCTTTCGGCCTTCACCGCCGCGTCTTCATTTTCCAGCGACCAGTAGTTCAGATCGCGGGTCTGCTCGCAGTTGCTGCACTTCACGCGCACCACATGCCACTCGGTTTCACACAGGTTGCAATGCAGGTAGCGCAGCCCCTGGGTGGTGCCGATCTGTACCATGCTGGAGACCGGCATTGAGCCACACACCGGACAGAACTGGCGCGCTTCGCCGTATTCGGCGCGCGCTTTACCGGGGATCAGGCTGGCCATTTGGGCCCAGTAGAGCGACAGCGCAGCCCAGATAAACGGCGCTTTATCGCTGCTGACCAGCGAGAAGTCAGAGGCAAACAGCGCGCTCGCCATCTCTTCCAGCTCCTGATCGGAGGCTTTTTCCAGGTTCTCAATGACCGCCAGCGCGGTGCCGCTCATCTCGGGCTTCAGCTCGGCAATCAGAGAATGCAGCAGCTTATGCCAGTGCTTGTCACGCGGCAGGACGTGAATATCCAGCGGCGGCTTGCCCTGCTCACTGGCTTCTTTGATGCGCGCAGTCAGATTCATTTGCAGCGGGTGGTCGTACAGCACCACTTCCTGCGCATGGGCAACCAGCGCGGCAAAACGCAGAAAATCGCCCAGCGGGTTGTTCTCTGCCAGCTCGCGCAGGCGCTCTGCACGGCGGTTGTAGAGGTTCTTGAGTCTGGGGAATAACAACGGCGGAATATATTCCGCCGTGCGTTTCTCGCTCGACCCCAGCTCATCTTGCGGGATTATGCGAATACTCATTCAGATGACTTTTCCTGTTTCTGGCGGACTTCACGGTACCAGCGCGGGTGATGTTTCTTCGCCCACGTTTTGGTTACCCATCCTTCCACCATCGCGGTAATGGTGCCTTTCACCCAGAGGGCGGCGTAAATATGCACCATGATAACCACAATTAACGCCACTGCGGCAAATGAATGCAGCATCAGCGCGAATCGGATCACCGGGATTGAGAAAGCTGGCGCAAAGTACGGACGCCAGATGATCACGCCGCTCACCAGCAACAGGACCAGGAAGATAATCGCCGCCCAGAATACGCACTTCTGGCCGAAGTTATAACGCCCGGTGTCACCCACTTCCTCGTTGACGACGATCTTACGAATATTCTTCGCCCAAAAGATA
Source organism: Enterobacter cloacae complex sp. 2022EL-00981 (assembly GCF_028737495.1). Classification (NCBI taxonomy): domain Bacteria; kingdom Pseudomonadati; phylum Pseudomonadota; class Gammaproteobacteria; order Enterobacterales; family Enterobacteriaceae; genus Enterobacter; species Enterobacter cloacae complex sp. 2022EL-00981. Next base: position 85,452 of record NZ_JAQZRK010000014.1, on the reverse strand, counting down.
TCATCCCGATTGATTAGGTTATGGTGCCAGTAACGGAAAAACATGATGATAAACGAGGCAAACATCACCACACCCACGAACGGGTGAAGGATGCGCGCCAGCTGTGGCGTACCCAGTATCTGCATCAGCCAGTTGAAGGACGGGAAGAAGAACCCCAGCCCGCTTATCGCCGCCAGCATAAAGCAGAAGGCGGTGACCCAGTGGTTGATGCGTTCCGGCGCGGTGTAGCGCACGATGGTGTCACGTTTTTTCATTTGCGCACCTCGTCTTTCTCTTCATGCAGGTTGTCGTCTTCCTCTTCCGCGCGGTTCGGACCGACGCCGACGTAGTGGAAGATGCTCGCTGCGAAGGTGGCAGCAAAGCCTACCGCTGCCAGCGGTTTCCAGATGCCTTTCCAGAACTTCACGGTGGCGCTGATTTCCGGGTTCTCCGGCAGGCCGTGATACAGATTCGGCTTGTCGGCATGGTGCAACACGTACATCACGTGCGTACCGCCCACACCAGCCGGATCGTACAGGCCAGCGTTATCGTAACCACGGGTTTTCAGTTCACCCACGCGTTCGGCCGCCAGCGTTTTCATATCCTCTTTGGAGCCAAAGTGGATGGCGCCGGTTGGACAGGTTTTCACGCAGGCTGGCTCCTGGCCAACGTTCACGCGGTCAACGCACAGCGTACATTTGTAGACGCGGTTGTCTTCCGGGTTCAGTCGCGGCACGTCAAACGGGCAGCCCGCGATGCAGTAGCCGCAGCCGATGCACTGCTCGGACTGGAAGTCGACAATGCCGTTGGCATACTGAATGATAGCCCCTTCTGACGGACACGCCTTCAGGCAGCCCGGATCCGCACAGTGCATACAGCCGTCTTTGCGGATAAGCCATTCCAGTTTGTCGTTCTGCTCCACTTCAGAGAAACGCATCACCGTCCAGGACTTGGCGGTCAGGTCTGCCGGGTTGTCGTACACCCCGACGTTGTGACCCACTTCGTCACGGATGTCGTTCCACTCTGAACAGGCCACCTGACAGGCTTTACAGCCGATACAGGTGGTCACGTCGATAAGTTTCGCCACTTCCTGCTGGTGGTCCCGCGCCTGAGGCGCGGGCGTGAAACCGTTAGTCGCGGAACGACGGATAATGTCCTGAGATTGATAAGCCATAAGTCGTCTCCGTTACACCTTTTCCACGTTCACGAGGAAGGCCTTAAACTCCGGCGTCTGCGTGTTCGCATCACCGACGAATGGCGTCAGGGTGTTCGCAATGAACCCTTTCTTCGCCACGCCCTCATAACCCCAGTGAATCGGAATACCGATGGTATCCACCTGCTGACCGTGAACGTTCAGCGTGCGAATACGCTTGGTCACTACCGCCTTGGCCTTGATATAGCCACGGTTGGAGGAGACCTTCACGGTATCGCCATGGGCAATGCCGAGCTTGTTCGCCAGCTTCTCGCCGATCTCCACAAACTGTTCCGGCTGCGCGATGGCGTTAAGTAGCGCGTGCTTGGTCCAGTAGTGGAAGTGCTCGGTCAGACGGTAAGTGGTGCCCACATACGGGAACTTGTCTTTTTTACCCAGCGCTTCAAAGTCGCCCTTAAAGATACGGGCAGCCGGGTTAGAGACCACGTTCGGGTGCAGCGGGTTAGTACCCAGCGGCGTTTCAAACGGCTCGTAGTGTTCCGGGAACGGCCCTTCCGCCATTTTATCGATGGCAAACAGGCGTCCCATGCCTTCAGGCTGCATGATAAACGGCCCGACATCGCTGCCTGGTGCGGCAGTGCTGTAGTCCGGAATATCCACGCCGCCCCATTTCGCGCCGTCCCATTTCAGAAGCTGACGCTTCGGATCCCACGGGTTGCCCTGCGGGTCAGCGGAGGCACGGTTATAGAGAATGCGGCGGTTCAGCGGCCATGCCCAAGCCCAGCCCAGCGTATTGCCAAGGCCCGATGGGTCAGCGTTATCGCGGTTGGCCATCTGGTTGCCTTTCGGCGTCCAGCTACCGGTAAAGATCCAGCAACCGCTTGAGGTGGTGCCGTCATCACGCAGGTGCGCGAAAGTGCTGAGCTGATCGCCTTTCTTCGCCAGCACGGTACCGGTGGCCGGGTCGATAACGTCCGCCAGCGCCTTACCGTTGCTCTCCATCGCCACTTCTTCCGGGGATGGATTCTCCGGCGTCGAGTAGTTCCAGGTCATGTTCAGAACCGGTTCCGGGTTCGCGCCGCCTTCTGCCGCGTACATCTTACGCAGGCGTAAGAAGATACCGGCCAGGATCTCGCCGTCGTTCATGGCGATGCCCGGGGCGTCCGCACCTTTCCAGTGCCACTGCAACCAGCGGCCAGAGTTGACGATAGAACCGTTCTCTTCCGCGAAGCAGGTTGATGGCAGACGGAATACTTCGGTCTGAATTTTTGACGGATCGACGTCGTTCGATTCACCGTGGTTCTGCCAGAAGGTCGAGGTCTCGGTGTTGAGCGGGTCGATGGTAATCAGGAACTTCAGTTTCGACAGAGACTCGACAACCTTGTTCTTGTTCGGGAACGAGGCGACCGGGTTAAAGCCCTGGCAAATGTAGCCGTTGACCTGACCCTGGTGCATCATCTCGAAGTACTGCAGCACGTCGTAACCTTTGTCCCACTTCGGCAGCCAGTCAAAGCCCCAGCTGTTTTCCGCCGTCGCTTTGTCGCCGTAGAAGGCTTTCATCAGCGAGACGAAGAACTTCGGATAGTTGCCCCAGTAGTTCACCTGGCCTTCAAGCAGCGGTTTTGGCGTGCTGGCTGTCAGGTAGGTTTGCAGGTCCGGTTGTTTCTCGCTTGGCAGGTTCATATAACCTGTCAGGCTTTGTGACAGCAGGCCGAGGTCGGTCAGACCCTGAATGTTGGAGTGACCGCGCAGGGCGTTCACGCCGCCGCCTGCCATCCCCATGTTGCCGAGCAGCAGCTGAACCATCGCCATGGTACGGATGTTCTGCGCACCAATGGAGTGTTGCGTCCAGCCGAGGGCATACAGGAACGACGCGGTTTTGTCTTTCGCGCTGGTTTCGGCGATAAGCTCGCAGACCTTCAGGAAGTCAGCCTTTGGCGTACCACAGATGTTCTCAACAACGTCCGGCGTATAGCGAGAAACGTGCTCTTTCAGCAGGTTCCACACGCAGCGCGGGTGTTGCAGGGTGGTGTCGCGCTTCGCAAAGCCTTTCTCGTCCAGCTCGTAGTTCCAGCTGGTTTTGTCGTACTTGCGTTTTTCGGCGTCGTAACCGCTGAACAGGCCATCTTCGAAGTGGTAATCCTCACGCACGATCAGGCTGGCGTTGGTATAGGCTTCGGTGTATTCGCGGTTATATTTTTCGTTGGTCATCAGGTACAGCAATACGCCTGACAGGAAAGTGATGTCAGTACCTGAACGAATAGGGGTGTAGAAATCCGCCACTGACGCCGTACGCGTAAAGCGGGGATCGATCACAATCAGTTTCGCACCGTTGTGGATTTTGGCTTCCATCGCCCAGCGGAACCCGACAGGGTGCGCTTCAGCGGCGTTACCGCCCATCACCACAATGAGGTTGGCGTTCTTGATGTCGACCCAGTGGTTGGTCATCGCACCGCGACCAAATGTTGGAGCAAGACTTGCTACCGTTGGTCCGTGTCAGACACGCGCCTGGTTGTCGACCGCGAGCATACCGAGTGCGCGCGTGAATTTCTGGGTTAAATAGCCGGTTTCGTTACTGGAAGCTGATGCACAGAGCATCCCGGTGGAGAGCCAGCGGTTGACCGTCACGCCGTCGGCGTTCTTCGCAATAAAGTTGGCATCGCGGTCTTCTTTAATCAGTTTAGCGATGCGGTCAAATGCTTCTTCCCAGCTGATTTGCTGCCATTTATCAGAGCCAGGCGCGCGATATTCCGGGAATTTCAGACGGCTTTCGGAGTGGATAAAGTCCACCAGACCGGCCCCTTTCGGGCACAGCGCGCCGCGGTTGACCGGGTGGTCCGGGTCGCCTTCGATGTGGAAGATAGACGCTTTGGCGTTTTTAGCACCGTCGCCGAGGCTATACATTAACAGCCCGCAACCGACAGAGCAGTACGTACAGGTATTACGGGTTTCACGGGTGCGCAGCAGTTTATACTGCCGCGTTTCCGCCAGCGCTACGCCAGGCGCAAAGCCCAGTGCCGCTGCCGTGGTGCCTGCCATACCGCCAGCGCAGATCTTAAAGAACTGCCTTCTGCTGACCTGCATGGGTCACTCCTTGTTTCGACATTGCTTACATATGTAGTTTTGACTTCGCGGTTGAATAATGACCGCAAAGGAGAAAAATTTGCGTTAATCCCTCATTTCTCCGGGGGATATCACCAGAATACCACAATGTCGGTACGCCTGTTCCAATGGCGTTAATACAAAGTGAACGTATTATCACCGTGTTGATTATAAAGTGTGATATCAATCACATTATTAACCCCGCATGTTACAGGGGTGTAGCATGGCGCCGGTTGCACCTCTCCAGAATGAGTAGGTAAACTTGAGGCGGTTGGGTGCTGAAAAGTTGATCCATACTATGCGTAAGGCCTGCGGTTTATGCTGCAATAGCAGGCTCACCTCCGTGGTTGTTCAGGAAAACCGTTGTGTCTAAACAAAACCGTGCTACCCACTCGTCACCGCTGCCAGCAGGCATTGTGGAGCTGTCGGTACATCGACCCCCTCACATTACCCACGCCACGCCCGATTTTCTGGCGGAAGAAGTCCCCGTCGCCCTGGTGTACAACGGTATCTCGCACGTTGTGATGATGGCGTCGCCAAAAGATCTTGAACTGTTCGCCATCGGGTTTTCGCTCTCGGAAGGCATCATTGCGCATCCGCAGGACATTTACGGCATGGATGTGATTCAGGCCTGCAACGGTCTGGAAGTGCAGATCGAACTCTCCAGTCGTCGCTTTATGGGGCTGAAGGAGCGTCGTCGCGCGTTGGCCGGGCGAACAGGGTGCGGCGTCTGTGGCGTTGAGCAACTGAACGATATCGGCAAACCTGTCGCGCCGCTGCCCTTTACGCAGACCTTCAATCTGGCCAACCTCGACCACGCGCTTGCCCACCTCAACGACGTGCAGCCCATCGGCCAGTTGAGCGGCTGTACGCATGCGGCGGCATGGGTTCTGCCATCAGGCGAGATCGCCGGTGGGCATGAAGACGTGGGACGTCACGTGGCACTGGATAAACTGATGGGGCGTCGGGCGCGGGAGAGCGATCTCTGGCAGCAGGGCGCAGCGCTGGTTTCCAGCCGCGCCAGCTACGAGATGGTGCAAAAGTCTGCGATGTGCGGCGTCGAAATCCTGTTTGCGGTCTCGGCGGCGACGACGCTGGCGGTAGAGGTGGCAGAGCGTTGTAACCTGACGCTGGTCGGCTTCTGCAAACCGGGAAGGGCTACCGTTTACACGCATCCTCAGCGTTTAATTGTTGATCAGTAATTTTGAATGATAATAGCAAATCCTTCCGCTTTTAGTTGTCGGTCATGAGGTCTAGTATTTATCTCATCAAGGCACGGTGCCTTACCAAAACAACTTAACGAAAGGGTTTATATCATGAAAAGCATCAAAACTTTTGTCGCTGTAATCGCTCTGGCTGCTTCATTCGGTTCTTTCGCTGCACAGACTGTCACCGCCTCCGCCTCCACGCTGGATGGCGCAGAAGCGAAAATCGCCGCTCAGGCTCAGGAAGCGGGCGCGTCCTCTTACAAAATTACTCAGGCATTCTCTGGTAACCGCGTACATATGACTGCGGAACTGAACAAATAAGTTGTGTTGCCACTGTCCCTTGCTCTTCGGAGCGGGGACAGGTGTAAACATAAAGCCATCCTGCTTCTCGCTTGCAAAGGCGATACTTCCCCCCTCTTCTCAATTGTTATTCCTGTTTAACGCTTATCGTTAAATAACCCTCTTAAATAATTTGTCTGATAAGACTGTCGATAACATAATTCCCTTCAATGCTTTTAAGCCGCTGGCGCTATTTACATTCATATTCCAAATAATTGATCTTAATAGTTAAGGAATTCCTCAGGTCTAAATCCTAAAGATGGGTCAGACAATTGATAGCGGTTATTGATGCTGGTATTTTCCGGCAATTAACATTGCTTATCGATACCCTCGGCCAAATGTCGGCATTTGGCTTTCTTTTGTATTTCACCTTAATAAGGAAATTGAATGAACGCACTGATCAAAAAAGGAATGCTGGTTACAGCGTTAGCCCTGTCGGTTAATACAGCTATGGCTGCACAACGCATTGATATTAAAGTAACAGGTAAAATCCTTCCATCATCATGTACCCCAGCCTTCCCAAGCGGTGGCGGTGTGGCTGACTTCGGTACCATGAAAGTTTCTTCTCTCAATTCGACAAGTGTAACCCCGCTGGCGGATATGAAAGAAATTCCCGTTACCATTACCTGTGAGGAAGCCACGCGTGTTGCGGTGAAGTTTACCGATTCGCGTGACGACTCTTCCCCAACAGAAAGTATCAACGTGGGTAATGGTTTTGCCGGTTCGCCAGCTTATGTGTTTGGCCTGGGATTGTATAATGATAAAAAAATTGGTGCCTATACATTAGCGATATCCCGCACGCAAGGTGTTAACACCAACGCTAATGGCGACTCACTTTACCCAATGGTGAGCGTAGACGCTGGTAAAATCTGGGGCACTAAAGGTGTCGACTATACGCAAATTACCAGCAATAACTCTGAAATATATGGATTTAGTACGGAGAGATCGGGTACCGAGCTTTCTGCTCAAAGCAAGATCAACTTCAAAGTTGCTGTAAGCGCCACAATTAACCCAACCAACGATTTAAACGTCACGGATGAGGTGACGCTGGACGGTTTAACCAACGTTGAGCTGGTTTACCTCTGATTATCACAGTGCTGATAATTCACTGCTCCTCTGATTAGGGGAGCAGTCTCCATCAATATTAACGGACTAATATTATGATTCTCTCTAAAAAAACGTTGCTCTGCGTTTGCCTGTTTTCGTCGTTGCAGACATTTGCCGCCGGTATGGTGCCAGATACTTCCCTGCTGTTAATTAACGAAGACGAGCGGGGAGCGAGCATGGATGTGAAAAATAGCGACGATACCGCCCAGCTTCTTTATACCCGCATTGTCGATTTACCGGACGATCCCACACCCGGTGTTATTGTCACTCAACCGGTGGTGCGTGTAAATGCCGGTAAAACGCAGCGTGTCCGCTTTGTCTTAAAAGACAGCGCGGAAAAATTAAAAACAGAACACTTAAAACGCGTCATTTTTTCCACTATTCCGCAACGAGAGCAGAATAAAGTGAAAATGGTGTTCAGCCAGAATCTCCCGGTCATTATTCACCCGGCGGGTCTCGACGTGAATATGGAGCCGTGGAAAGATCTGCGCTGGCAGATTCAAAACGGCAGCCTGACGGTGGTAAACGATACGCCTTATGTGGTGCGTATGGAGCAAAACGCCACGTTATTACCATCGGGAATTAAGGTCAAATTTGACAAAAGCTATATTCTTCCCGGCCAGACGATGATAGCGACGTCAGAAAACAAAATATCCGGGCAGAATAACAAAGTAGAAATGTACCCTGCTACCCGCTTTGGCTATAAAGCCAGTTCTTATGTTGCTGAAGTAAAATAATAATACCCGACGGAGTGGCCATGAAAATTTCCCCCTGTAAAACAGGCGTGCTGGCATTTTGCCTGAGCGCGGTGGCATTCGGAATTCGTGCAGAGATTCTGCCAACGGCAGCGCCCACTATGGAGCTGGCAAGAGCGTTTTTCGATACCCAGGCGTTAAAAGAAAATGGCCTCGATCCGGCTATTGCTGACTATTATGCCGTCGCCCCGCGATTTATGCCGGGTTACCATAATGTCACCGTGCTGATTAACGGCAAAAAGCGCGGCATTATGCCCGTGAAATTTAATGATGAAGGTCTTCCGTGTATTGATGGGGAATTTCTGGACGCCGCCGGGTTATATAAAAAACTCAAGCGTGAAACGTGCCCTTCAATTCACCAGTACTGGAAAAACGCAACGGTCGTCACTTCTCCAGACGTAGACGAAATTTCACTGGTTGTTCCGCCGGAGGCCATTAACCCTGAAAGTGGCCGCCAGGTGGCTGACGTGCGTGGCGGACGCGCGGCTATGCTGAACTACTCCATGTTTGGCACCCATTACGACTTTGATGATGATAAGTCCGATCGCTTTCAGTCTTCGTTTGAATTTGGCTTTAACGCAGGCGACTGGATTGTGCGCAGTTCGCAGTTTATCAGCGACGGCAGCGGCATGTCGTTCGAGAGCGACTCGCTCTACACCTATGCACAGCGCACCTTTACCGACTACGGCGTGATGGTGCAGGGGGGGCAAATTAACATCGCCAACAGCCGCTTCAGTATCCCCGGCATCTATGGCGTACAGATGATGCCGGATAACGCTCTCCTGCCGGGCTACAGCAGCGGTATTGAGGTGAGCGGTATTGCCCGCAACGCCCAGGCGCGCGTGGACATTCGCCAGGGTGGACAGCTGATCTTCTCCACGCTGGTGCCAGCCGGGCCGTTCACCTTAAGCGATGTGCCGGTTGCTAACCTGAACACGGATTTAAAGGTCACGGTGACAGAAACCGACGGCAGCGAAAGCCATTTTACGGTTTCCGCCAGCACCTTCCGTAGCAACCACGTGGGCCGTGCGCCGGGGTTTTCACTGGCCGTCGGGCGTGCAGAGGACATGGAGACAAACTTTACGCAGCCGTGGATTGTCGCCGCATCAAACGGCTGGTCCATTAACAACCGGATGAACTTTCTCGCCGGCATGGTGATGGCAGATAATCACTATTACGGTTTCTCCGCCAACATTGACACCGTGCCGATGCAGCATATGTATGCCTCGCTGGGTTTTCTCGGCTCCATTGATAACCTCTCGCAAACCGACGGTAACAAAACCACGCTGGATCTCGGCTACGCCTTACCGTGGGGGCTCGGCCTGTCCCTTGGCGGGAGCTACGGTACGCCGAAGTATCGTGAAATGCAGGAGTTATACAGCGATGACGATGACTACTCGACCACAAAATACGACACCAACGTTGGCGTGAGCTGGTCGAACCCGACGCTGGGCCGTTTCTCTCTGAGCTATTACAACAACCAGACCTGGAACAGCGAATACGACAGCCGCCGCATCATTTCGTCATGGTCGCGGTCGTTCCGCTATTTTAACGTCAGCGTAAACTGGGAATCAGACATCAGCCACGGTGATAAGTACACCAGCGACAGCGATATGTTTTATGTGAACGTCTCTGTGCCGCTGGGCCGCACCGGCGTGTCCACCAACAGCTGGTACCGTGAAAACGAGGGTAAAGCTTCTTACGGGACCCGCGCCATGGGGTCTTTTAACGATGAAAACACTTACACGGTGGGCGTCTCTCAGGATCACGATGACAGCGTAACCAACTGGGATGGTTCGCTGAACAGTAACCTGCACTACACCACGCTCGCGTTGGGGATTGGCGGTGACAATGAAAGTAACCGTAACTCCTCGATCGCGCTGAGCGGCGGCATTGTCGCGCACGGTGATGGCGTCACCTTCTCACCTTATCCGATAACAGATACCTATGCGGTAGTGGCGCTGGACAAGCCCGTTGCCGGGGTGGCGATAGGTACCCCGCGCGGTAACGTCTGGACGGACAAATGGGGCAGAGCGGTTGTGCCCGCCCTGACACCGTTCAGCGAAAGTACGGTTGAAATAGATACCCAAAGCCTGCCGGGCAATGTGGACGTCAGCAACGGTCATGCGTCGCTGAAGGCCTCCCACGGAGCATTTGCTCACTGGAAGTTCACCACGCTGAGCCAGCGCCGCGTGCTGCTGAACATTACGCGCGCGGACGGCACGCCGTTACCGAAAGGCGTCTCTGTCGTGAACGGGAAAGGGGAATACATCACCTCTGCACCGGAAGACGGCATCATTTTCCTGAATGATATTTCCGCCAGCCAGACGCTGTATGCGAAGCAGGATACTGGCCGTTGCACGCTGAGTTTCACCTTGCCGGAAGCGGATCCCACTCAATTCTACGAGGAGATAAACGGAAAATGTCTCTGATTATTCGTCGCACGTGTTTACTGCTGCTGGCCTGCGTCGCCCTCAGCCATGCTCCCTTCGTCCTGGCAGAAGAAGAGTGTCAGGTGGTTTCGTCAGTAAAGAGTATCAATAATGGTCTGCTGCGTCGGGAGGCGATGCGCGAGGTCAGCACGGATATTGCCGGAAAAACGTACCGGGGTTATGCCTCGTCAGAACGTGAGATCCAGGTGTCGGTGATCTGCCCGGACGCGCGCAAGATCCGTCTGCAGGTGGACGGCCCGGCCCGTGGAAATAAAGCGTATCGCTTTAGCGACAACGGTGTGCTGAAAATCACGGCGAAAGAGGCCCGCATGGATAATGGTGCCGTGCAGTTGGCGGCCGTGCCGCGTGGCGCGGCGCAGGTCACCGCGGGTGCAGCGGAGGTTACGCTGCCACCGGATACGTCGCTTGTGGCGGTGAACGGCAGCGAGGTGGCGGGCAAACAGCTGGTTGTTACGCTCTCGGTGGTCACTTATCTGAACGATAACGCGTTCAGGACCGGCAACACGGCGGAACTCGAAGAAATGCTGACGGTGAATTACGTTACCCTCGCGGCGCAGTAAACGCCGCCTTGCCCGACGGACGCGTGCTGTCGGGCTTTTTTATGCCATGCCCGCCAGACGCAGCAGCGCCGTAACGACCGCCGCCGCCACGATCACCACAATTAACGGCATTTTTCGCCAGGCCAGAAACACCGCAAACGCCACGCCCAGCACCCGCGCCATCCCGGCGAAATGTTCCCCTTCATAGAAGGTGGTCGCCAGCGCCACGGAAAACAGCAACACCGTTGCCGCATCCGACAGCAGTGCCTGAGATCGCTCGGACAGCGCCAGTCGGCTACCCAGTTTCGCCCCGCCAAGACGCATCAGATAGGTCCCTGCTGACAGAATGGCGATACCGAGGATAAAGAGGGTCATGTTTTCCATTATTTTTTCCTCGCGGCGAGACCGAGTAAAGAGAGCAGTACCGGTAAGCCCACCGGAGCGAACGGTACAGCGGCCAGCGACAGGGCGGCGCCGCTGCAGGCGCGGATAAGCGTGGTGCGGTTTTTAAACGCCGGAACCACTAAGGCCAGCAAAATGGCCGGAAATACCGCGTCCAGCCCGATGGTTTCCGGGGCCGGCAACAGTTTTCCGACCATGGCACCCAGCAGGGTACCCAGCGGCCAGAGAATGGCAACGCCCAGGCCGCACAGCCAGTAGGCCGTTTTGCGCTGCTCCGGGGTTTTTTGCGACAGCCCAAACACCACGCTTTCGTCGTTCATGATGTGGCAGCCCAAAAAACTTAAACCGCGTTTACCCACCAGCTCGCGCACCGTAACGCCAAACGGCACATGGCGGGCGTTCACCAGCAGCCCGGCCGCGGCCGCCGCCAGTGGGTTACCCCCGCTCGCCACGATACCGATAAACATAAACTCCGAGGCCCCCGCCAGCACGGTAATAGACAGTACAAACGGTACCCACAGCGGAAAACCGTAGGCCATCGCCAGCGAGCCGTATGACATCCCCACCACGCCAACGGCGAGGCAAACGAGGATAATTGCTTTGATGGTGTCGCCTTTCAGGCAAGAGAGAGAACGTTTCATACAATTTTAGCCATATCGAACGTGTATCCATTATAATGAACGGATCAGATTCGGTTTACAAGATGAACGAATCGTTCGATTTATAGAACAAGAGGCCGTTTATGACGCAGCCAATCAGCGTGATCGCCAAAAGTCTGGTGCGAGAACGCCTGCGAACCGGACTTTCACTGGCGGAAATTGCCCGCCGTGCCGGTATCGCCAAATCCACACTTTCGCAGCTGGAGTCCGGCAATGGCAATCCCAGCCTTGAGACGCTGTGGTCGCTTTGTGTGGCGCTGGATATTCCCTTTGCACGGTTGCTGGAGCCCCAGCAGCCGACCACGCAGGTGATCCGCCGCGGTGAAGGCACAAAAGTGGTCGCCGGGCAGGCCAATTACGAAGCCATTCTGCTGGCGGCATGCCCCCCGGGCGCACGGCGCGATGTCTACCTGCTCATCACCCAGCCAGGTGCCGATCGTATTTCCCAGCCCCATTCACCGGGGTCAGTTGAACATATTATTGTGACCCAGGGCCGGGCGCTGGTCGGTCTGCTTGATGCCGCGGAGGTGCTGGAGGCAGGGGATTACATTTGCTATCCCGCCGACGAACCGCATATCTTCAAGGCCCTGGAGCCAGACACCTACGCGCTACTGGTGGCGGAACAAAATTAACCAGGAAACGGAAACGCATGTCGCTTAAAGCTATCGCCAAAGAACTGGGGCTTTCGGTTACCACCGTCAGTCGTGCCCTCAACGGATATGACGACGTCTCCAGCGAGACGCGCGCCCGCGTGGAAGCGGAAGCCCAGCGACGCGGCTATCGTCCTAATACCTTTGCCCGTCGTCTGAAGATGGGCAAGATCGACGCGGTTGGGCTGGTTTTCCCGGTACATCCTGTTCCGCTCAATAACAGCGTATTTATGGACATGGTCGGCGAAATTAGCCACGAACTTGCGCGACATGAAATCGATCTCCTGCTGATTGCCGATGACGATCTGGCCGATAAACACAGCTATATGCGCATGGTGCAAAGCCGTCGCGTGGATGCGCTGATTGTGGCGCACACGCTGGATCACGATCCGCGCCTGGAGCAGCTTCAGGCTGCCGGGTTCCCCTTTCTGGCTCTCGGACGCAGTCAGCTGCCGCAGCCCTATGCATGGTTTGATTTTGACAACTACGCCGGTACGTATCAGGCCACCCGCTGGCTGATCGAAAAAGGCCATCAGCGTATTGCTTTGCTCGGCGAAAGTAACAACCAGGCGTTCATCACCCAGCGTCGCCAGGGGTATCTGGATGCGCTGCGTGAAGCCGGGCTGTCCAGCGAGTGGCTGCGCGCCATGCCGCCTTCCCGCCGGGTCGGCTACGCCACAACAAAAGAGCTGCTCTCTCTGCCGCAACCCCCCACGGCCATCATCACCGACTGCAACACCCACGGCGACGGTGCGGCAATGGCGCTGGCACAGCTTGGCCGTTTAACCGGCGAGAATGCCGTATCGCTGGTGGTCTACGACGGTTTGCCCCAGGACAGCATCGTCGATATCGACGTGGCGGCGGTGATCCAGTCTACCCGTCAGGGCGTCGGGAAACAGATTGCCGATATGGTGCGCCAGCTGATTAACGGCGACGACATCGACACTCTTCAGGTGCTCTGGCAGCCGGAATTCTCCCCAGGCCAGACGGCGTAAACCACGCAAAATTCCAAAGCCGATCACAGATCCGAAACGTTTTGGTTTGTATCCGAAACGTTTCGGATCAACACTCAGGACATCCCGATGACTGGAGATGTCTGATGCAAGATTCCGTTTTTCGACTCGTAAGCAACACGGTGGACGTGGTGATAAAAACGCACCCGTTTGCCGAAATTCTTTACTGGGGGCCGCACCTTCAGCACTTTTCGCCGCAGGATGCCGCTACGCTCGAACGCCCGGTGGCTAACGGCAGGCTCGACGTGGATTCCCCGGTTACGCTGATGGCTGAACCTGGACACGGCCTGTTTGGTTCACCCGGCATTGAGGGGCACCGGCAGGGGCTGGATGGTTCCCCGGTTTTCAGCACCACGGACGTGCAGCAGCAGGGACAAACCCTGACGATAACGGCAGAAGATGAACATGCGGGCCTGCGCCTGACCAGCGAGCTGGCGCTGGACGCCAGCGGCGTGCTGGTCGTGCGGCACGGCGTAACCAACCTGAAATCGCAGGCGTGGCAGGTGGACCGTTTTGCCGTCACGCTGCCCGTGGCGGAGCGCGCCCGGGAGGTGATGGCGTTTCATGGCCGCTGGATCCGTGAATTCCAGCCGCACCGCGTCATGCTGGAGCATGACAGCTTTGTGATTGAGAACCGCCGGGGTAGAACGTCTCACGAACACTTCCCGGCGCTCATTTCAGGCACGCCGTCGTTCAGCGAAATGCACGGCGATGTCTGGGGTGTTCATCTGGGCTGGAGCGGCAACCATCGCCTTCGCGCTGAAGCCAAAACCGATGGCCGTCGCTATCTGCAAGCGGAAGCGCTCTACCTGCCAGGAGAGATGGCGCTGGAAGAGGGACAAACGCTCTGGACGCCACGCCTTTATGCGAGCTACTCCGCGCACGGGCTGAACGGCATGAGCCAGCAGTTTCACCGCTACCTGCGCGACAACATCATCCGTTTCCCGGAAAACAAACCGCGTCCGGTCCATCTCAACACCTGGGAGGGGATCTACTTCAACCATGATCCGAACTACATCATGCGTATGGCTGACGAGGCGGCCGCGCTGGGTGTGGAACGCTTTATCATCGACGACGGCTGGTTTAAAGGGCGCAACGACGACCATGCTGCGTTGGGCGACTGGTATCTGGATGAGAAAAAATACCCGAACGGCCTGCGGCCAGTGATCGACCACGTCAAAAACCTCGGGATGGAGTTCGGCATCTGGATTGAACCGGAGATGATCAACCCGGATTCCGATCTCTACCGCGCGCATCCTGACTGGGTTCTGGCGCTGCCGGGATACGCGCAGGCGACCGGACGACACCAGTTGGTGCTCAACCTGAACATCCCGCAAGCGTTTGATTACCTGGTGGAGCGCATGAGCTGGCTGCTGGGCGAGCATGCGGTTGATTATGTGAAATGGGATATGAACCGCGAGCTGGTGCAGCCTGGCCATAACGGCAGAGCCGCCGCCGACGCGCAGACCCGCCAGTTTTATCGACTTTTAGATGTGCTGGGCGAGCGTTTCCCGCATATTGAATTTGAATCCTGCTCCTCCGGTGGCGGACGAATCGATTACGAGGTGCTGACCCGCTGCCATCGCTTTTGGGCGTCCGACAACAACGACGCGCTGGAGCGCAACGCTATTCAGCGCGGCATGAGCTACTTCTTCCCGCCGGAGGTGATGGGCGCGCATATCGGTCATCATAAATGCCACGCGACGTTCCGCCAGCACAGCATTGCCTTCCGCGGCCTGACGGCGCTGTTTGGCCATATGGGGCTGGAGCTGGATCCGCTCACCGTCGATGAGAAAGAGCGCGAAGGTTATCACCATTACGCTGCGCTGCACAAGCAGTGGCGCGAGGTGATCCACCACGGCACCCAGTGGCGCGTGGATATGCCGGACGCCACCACGCTGGCACAGGGGATCGTGAGCGAAGACAAGTCGCAGGGACTGTTTATCGTCAGCCAGCTCGCGATGCCGGATTATACCCTGATGATGCCGCTGCGCATGCCGGGGCTGGAGGCCAGCGCGCAGTACCGTATCTCGCTGCTCGATCACCCGAATATTCAGATTACGGGAGAGGGCGGGCACACCATGCGCAAGCTGCCGGCATGGATGGAGACACCGCAAACGGTGAACGGTGAGTGGCTGATGCAGGCGGGTATTGCGCTGCCGATTCTCGATCCGGAAACCGCCATTCTGATTGGTGTGGAACGCGTGTAAGGGTGACGGGCCGGGAAACTGGCCCTCCGTTGAGGATAAAAATAATGAACACAACAACCTGTACCCACAAAGACAACCCTAACTTCTGGATCTTCGGGCTGTTCTTCTTTCTCTACTTCTTCATCATGGCCACCTGCTTTCCGTTCCTGCCTATCTGGCTGTCGGACATCATCGGCCTGAACAAAACCCATACCGGCATTGTTTTCTCCTGCATTTCGCTGTCGGCTATCGCCTTCCAGCCGGTGCTGGGGGTGATTTCGGACAAGCTGGGGCTGAAAAAGCATCTGCTGTGGATTATCTCTGTACTGCTGTTTCTGTTCGCGCCTTTCTTCCTGTACGTCTTCGCGCCGCTGCTGAAAACCAACATCTGGCTGGGTGCGCTGAGCGGCGGGCTGTATATCGGCTTTGTTTTCTCGGCCGGGTCCGGGGCGATCGAGGCCTATATCGAACGCGTGAGCCGCAACAGCGCCTTTGAATACGGCAAGGCGCGCATGTTCGGCTGCCTCGGCTGGGGATTGTGCGCCTCAACGGGGGGCATCCTGTTTGGCATCGATCCGTCGTATGTTTTCTGGATGGGCTCGGCGGCGGCGCTGTTGCTGATGCTGCTGCTGGTGGTCGCAAAGCCGAAGCCCAATCAGACGGCACAGGTGATGAATGCCCTGGGGGCCAACCAGCCGCAGATCACCGCGAAAACGGTCTTTAACCTGTTCCGTCAGCGCAGAATGTGGATGTTTATTCTGTACGTGATTGGCGTGGCCTGCGTCTATGACGTTTTTGATCAGCAGTTCGCCACCTTCTTCAAAACCTTCTTCGCCACGCCGCAGGAGGGCACTCGCGCCTTTGGTTTCGCGACGACGGCGGGGGAGATCTGTAACGCCATCATTATGTTCTGCTCGCCGTGGATCATTAACCGTATTGGCGCGAAAAATACGCTGCTGATCGCCGGGTTGATTATGGCGACTCGCATCATCGGCTCGTCGTTTGCCACCACCGCCGTGGAGGTCATCGCCCTGAAAATGCTGCACGCGCTGGAAGTCCCGTTCCTGCTGGTGGGGGCATTCAAGTACATCACCGGCGTGTTTGATACGCGACTCTCGGCCACTATCTATCTGATTGGCTTTCAGTTTGCCAAACAATCAGCGGCCATTTTCCTCTCCGCCTTTGCCGGAAATATGTATGACCGGATCGGCTTCCAGGAGACGTATCTGATGCTGGGCTGCTTCGTGCTGGCGATCACGATGGTGTCGGCGTTTACGCTGAGCAGCAGGCAGGAGATAGCCGCTGCCGCGGGCGCGGCAGCGTTAACCAGTCAGTCCAGATAAAACACCTCTTCCAGCCCGGTACTCACCGGGCTGTTGTCCGGGTTCGACGGCATTACATCACGCATGTGTTTCCACCAGCGCTGGCAGACATCGGTATTCGCGACCGCGTTCCAGCGCTCCTCCGATTCAATCTCTACGGTGGCAAACAGCAGGTTACGTTCCCGGTCGAGATAAATGGCGTAGTGGTGCGCGCCGTGGTCCTTCAGCACCGCTTCCAGTTCGGGCCAGATGGGGTTGTGGCGACGCGCGTACTCCTCGTGCGCGTCCGGGTTTACCTGCATCACAAAGGCTTTGCGGATCATAATGCCTCCAGATACAGCTCACGCACCTCGTCGCGGCTGGCGGTGCGCGGGTTGCATGGCGCGCACGGGTCGGCGAGGGCTTTATCCAGCCAGCCTTCGATATCGGCTTTGGTGACACCAAGCTGGCTGAAGCCGGACGGAATGCCGACGCGGGCGCTCAGGTCGCGAATCGCCTGAATCGCTGACAGACTGGCCGCTTCGTCGCTCATGCCGCGCGTGTCGACGCCCATCGCCTGCGCCACGCGAGCAAACCGTGCTACGGCGTTCGGGCGGTTAAAGTTTTCGATGATCGGCAGCAGGATGGCGTTACACACGCCGTGCGGCAGATTGTGCGTCGCACCCGGCTGGTGCGCCAGGGCATGTACGAGGCCGAGGCCAGCACTGTTAAACGCCATGCCCGCCAGATACTGACCAAACGCCATCTGCTCGCGTGCTTCCAGGTTATGACCGTCGTCGACCGCTTTGGGCAGCCAGAGGTTAATCAGGCGAATTGCTTCCAGCGCGTTGGCATCGGTCAGCGGGTGCGCGCCAACGGACACATAGGCTTCAATGGCGTGCGTTAACGCATCCATTCCCGTTGCGGCAGTGACGGACGCAGGAATATCCAGCATCACGCTGGCATCATCCACGGCGATATCCGGAATGATGTTCGGGTCGATGATCACCTCTTTCACCTGACGCGCGGAGTCAATAATCACCGCGTTGCTGGTCATCTCCGCCGCCGTGCCTGCGGTGGTGTTGATCGCCACCAGCGGCACGCCCGGGTTTTTCACCTTGCCGACGCCGGAATAATCGGTGGACGGACCCGGATTGGCGGTGAGGATTTTAATCGCTTTGGCGGTATCAATCGGGCTGCCGCCACCAAAGGCGATAAGATAATCACATTCCGCGTCCCGGTATGCTGCATAGCCTTTTTGCACCAGCGCTTCCGTCGGGTTGGGAAAGACCGCGTCAAACAGCTGATATGACATCTGGTGCGCATCCAGCGCGGTAAACAGACTGTCCAGCAGGCCCAGCTTCACCAGCTGGCCGTCGGTGACAATCAACGCTTTGCCCCACCGTTTGTTCGCCACCAGCTTGACCATGTCGCCAATAGCGCCTGCGCCGTGCAGGCTGATTTTTGGCAGTGCCAACATAAAGCTCATGATAATTCTCCTTAACTATCGCCCGGACCGTCCGGTCAGCGAGGGTTTATGCATATATTTCCAGCGCTGAACGGAGCGGGGTTACGCCGAAGCGCTTGCCGAGCGCAATAAGTTCTTCGCGGGTAATGGTTTGCTTCATACCGCCCATGGAATAAACCTTTACCAGCACTTCAGCGGATTTCTCGGCGGTGTCGATCAGGCCGAAGGTTTCATCAAGCGTAGGGCCGCTGCCGAAGACGCCGTGGAACGGCCACAGCACCAGCGAATGTTTTTGCATATCTCTGGCGGTCGCCTGGCCGATTTCGTCGGTGCCCGGTACCATCCACGGCAGAATGCCGACCCCGTCCGGGAAGACCACCAGACACTCGGTGCTGCCTTCCCACAGCTTGCGGGTGATGAAGTCAGAGCTGTTTTCCAGCACATAGGTCAGGGCGATCAGGTTGGTGGCGTGGCAGTGCATGATCACGCGGTCTTTGCCGTCAGTCGCCCTGATGCGCTCGCAGTGGGAGAGGAAGTGTGCCGGCAGTTCAGATGTGGGTACCGCCTCATCGGTCAGGCCCCACAGGATGTGGTAGCCCGCGCCGTCGCTGTCCACTTTCACCACGCCAAGGTTGGCCTCAGGATCAAGCTGGACGTTACGGAAGAACTTGCCGGAGCCAGTGACGATAAACGGCGTGTTGGCGAGCAGCGGCATGGGCTGGCTCAGGGCAATATAGCGCGGCTTCTGGTGGAAATCGGCGGTGTAGGGTTCGATATCCGCGTCGTCCAGGCGCAGCGTCAGGTTGCCGCCGTTACGCTCGTCCCAGCCCTTCAGCCAGGCATCGGAGGTGGCTTTGATCATGCCCTGGACGAACCAGGAGGTGGTGATGGTCTGCATAGTTTTCTTTTCCAGTTATCGCGGTGAGGTTGAACCCCTCACCCTAACCCTCTCCCCAAAGGGGAGAGGGGATGGTTTGCTCCCTCTCCCCTTTGGGGAGAGGGCAGGGGTGAGGGGGCAGTTACCCGCGCTGACTCAGCACGTCTTTCTCATACGCCCGCACGTTTTCCAGCCACTGGCTGCCTGCCGGCGTGTCGTTACGCTGGCAGTACATCTCCCACACGGCCTGCCACGGCAGGGATTTCTGCTCTTCCAGTAGCGCCAGGCGCGCGGTGTAGTCACCGTTTGCTTCCAGCTGTTTCAGCGCTGCGGTTGGCTCCAGCAGCGCGCGCAGCAGGGCTTTTTTCATATTGCGGGTGCCGATCACCCATGCCGCGATGCGGTTGATAGAGGCATCGAAGAAGTCGAGGCCAATGTGCACGCGGTCGAAGAGGTCATGACGGATGATTTCGCTGGCAATCGCCTGGGTTTCGTCATCCAGCAGCACCACGTGGTCGCTGTCCCAGCGCACCGGACGGCTGACGTGCAGCAGCAGGCGCGGCACGAAGAGCATGGCGGCGGAGATTTTGTCGGAGATCACTTCTGTGGGGTGGAAGTGACCGGCGTCCAGGCACAACGCGGTCTGACGGCTGGTGGCGTAACCCATGTAGAACTCGTTCGAGCCGACGGTGTAGCTCTCCGCGCCAATGCCGAACAGCTTGCTCTCCACCGCGTCGATGTGGTGCGCCGGGTTGAGTTTTTCGCTGATGGCCTCATCCAGCGCGGCCAGCAGGCGCTGACGCGGGGCGAGACGGTCGACGGTGATGTCTTTCATGCCGTCCGGGATCCAGATGTTCATCACCGACGGCGTGCCAAGCTGCTCGCCAAACCAGGCCGAGACGCGCCGGCAGGCTTTAACGTGGTCGATCCAGAACTGACGGATCTCGTCGTTGGCATGCGCAAGGGTAAACCCGTCTGCGCTCAGCGGGTGCGAGAAGCAGGACGGGTTAAAGTCCAGACCCAGCTTGTTGGCTTTGGCCCATTCCACCCAGTTTTTAAAGTGCTCCGGTTTGATTGCGTTGCGCGCTACCGGCTCGTCGGACTCCAGATAGATCGCGTGCAGGTTCAGGCGTTTTGGCCCCGGGATCAGGCTCAGCGCCAGTTCCAGATCCGCACGAAGTTCGGTGGCGTTGCGCGCTTTGCCCGGGTAGTTACCCGTCGCCTGAATGCCACCCGTCAGAGAACCGCCCGGGTTCTCGAAGCCGGCGACGTCATCGCCCTGCCAGCAGTGCATGGAGACAGGCAGACGGTCGAGCTGGCGCAGCGCCGCGTCGACATCCACGCCGACGGCGGCGAAACGCTGTTTAGCCAGGTCCCAGGCTTGTTCAAGTTGAGTGGTCATGCGCAAAGCTCCTTAGTCAGTCGTTTTTGCTGAAACTGCGCCCGGTAGCGGGCAATTTCATGGCAGGGATTAGGGGTAAAGGTGGTCAGGCGGGTATTCGCGGTGACCACCGAACGGAATTCGTCGACGTCTGAAAGTTCGTCCAGAGTCATCAGTTGAATACCGATGTTGCCGAGCGTTGAGGCCTCCACCGGACCCGCCACCACGGTGATGCCGCAGGCATCGGCGCAGAGCTGGTTCAGCAGCTGGTTCTGGCAGCCGCCGCCCACGATATGCAGCTGGCTGAACGGTTTGCCGCGAAGGCTCGCCAGCTCGCTCAGAACATCCGCGTAGAGCAGGGCCAGGCTGTCAAAAATGCAGCGCGCCAGCTCGGCAGGACTGGACGGCACCGGCTGCCCGGCTTCAAAACAGGCGGCCTGGATTTCAGCGCTCATATGCACCGGATTAATAAAGCGGTCGTCGTTCGGGTTGATCAGGAACGTACAGGCCTTCAGCTTTTCGGTTTCTGCGATAAGCGCCGGCAGGTCGGAAATGTGCTGCTCTTTCAGCATTCGCTGGAGCAGCCACAGGCCCATGATGTTCTTCAGCACGCGGTAGCGGCCTTCGGCACCGCCTTCGTTAGTGATGTTCGCCGCCATTGCCGCGTCGCTGGTGTAGGGCGTTTTGCTCTCAAAGCCCATCAGCGACCAGGTGCCGGAAGAGAGGTAAGCCGCATCTTTGCTGACCAGCGGGGAGGCAATCACCGCGCTGGCGGTGTCGTGACTGGCGACAGCGACCACCGGGATTTCATTTCCCTGTGGGCAAATCCAGTAACCGATCACGTTACCCGGATGGGTAGGCGTGCCGAACCAGGAAGATGAGGCGCCTGTCCAGGCCAGCAGGGTTTCATCCCAGCTGTCGGTGTTGATGTTGACCAGTTGCGTGGTGGTGGCGTTGGTGTATTCCCAGTTCATGTTGCCGGTCAGCCGGTAGCTTAAGTAGTCCGGGATCAGCAGCGCGTGCGCCACCTTTTTGACCAGCTCCGGCTGCTGCTCAACCAGCGCGCGCAGCTGATACAGGGTGTTAAAGGGCAGAAACTGAATGCCGCTGCGGCCATAGATGTTGTCCTTGCCAAGCTGCGCGATGGCGTGTGCCATCAGCCCGTCGGTGCGGCTGTCGCGATACGAGACGGGCAGGCCGACGCGGTCGCCGTGGCTGTCGAGCAAAACGTAGTCCACCCCCCAGGTATCAATGCCGATGCTGTCGATGCGTATCCCGTCATTGCAGACGTTGTTCAGCCCGGTGCGGATCTCCGCTTCCAGGGCATCAATATCCCAGGTATCAAAACCGTCCTGTTTTTGCAGGCAGTTGGCGAAACGGTGCATTTCGCGAAGCGTAAGTGTGTGCTGGCCGCAGTCCCAGGTGGCGAGCATTACGCGGCCGCTGGATGCGCCTAAATCGACAGCCACACAATGGCGAAAAGTCATGGTCAGGTCCCTTCTTAAGTCATTGGTGTTGAGTGTAAAAAAGGGAAGAAAAGACCACCTTCTCGTCACTGACAGCCCGAATCTCGCGCTGGCAAGAAAGCAAAGATGAACGTGAGGGAGTTCACAATTTCCAGTCAGGGCGGGGTTTTCGGGCAATGTGACGCTGACCGCATTTCCCGATTTTTCCGTCTGTTTCTTGAAAAATGGACAGCTTTTGCGACGTTTGCTGTCAAAAATTTAAGGTGAGTGTGGAAGGCCTTAATTACTATTTTGAGAACTTTTCTCATTGGTGGGGGCCGTTATGACCGTACTGCACAGCGTCGATTTTTTCCCGTCGGGAACGTCTCCGGTCGCGATTGAGCCACGGCTCCCGCAGGCTGCGTTTCCTGAACATCATCATGATTTTCATGAAATTGTGATTGTCGAGCATGGGACAGGCATTCATGTCTTTAACGGTCAGCCGTACACCATCAGCGGCGGTATGGTGTGCTTCGTGCGCGATCACGACAGGCATTTGTATGAACACACCGACAACCTGTGTCTGACCAACGTGCTCTATCGTTCGCCGGACGCGTTCCAGTTTCTGTCGGGGTTGAATAAGCTCCTGCCTCAGGAGCAGGATGGGCACTACCCGTCTCACTGGCGGGTGAATCAGTCCACGCTGCAGCAGGTGCGCCAGCTGGTGAATCAACTGGAGCAGAGCGAGGACGGGCAGGAGACCCATGCCATTGCCACCCGCGAGCTGCTGTTTATGCAGCTGCTGGTGCTGCTGCGTCGCAGCTCTCTGGTGGAAGGGCTGGCAAATAACGACGCGCGGCTGAACCAACTGATGGCCTGGCTGGAGGACCATTTCGCCGAGGATGTGTGCTGGGAAACGCTGGCGGATGAGTTTTCGCTGTCGTTACGCACGCTCCATCGTCAGCTCAAGCAACACACCGGGCTGACGCCCCAGCGCTACCTCAATCGCCTGCGCCTGATTAAAGCGCGTCATCTTTTACGTCATACCGATGAAAGCGTCACGGATATCGCCTATCGCTGCGGTTTCGGCGACAGTAATCACTTTTCGACCCTTTTTCGCCGCGAGTTTAGCTGGTCGCCGCGCGATATCCGTCAGGGGAAGGATGCTTCACTCCAGTAACGCGAAGGCAATCACCGTTTTATTGCCGCAAAAAGGCTAATAATGTCCGGTTATTCACCGTAGAGGTTGTGGTGTGGCCGCTCAGTTAATTCTTCGCAAAGATGATTTTTTTGCCTCCGCGAGTCAGGCCGTCGCGGTGGCCGACCGCTACCCGCAAAATGTCTTTGCCGAGCATACCCATGAATTTTGCGAGCTGGTGCTGGTGTGGCGCGGCAACGGCTTACACATCCTCAATGACAGGCCCTACCGCATTACGCGTGGCGATCTGTTTTATATCCGCGCCGAAGACAAACACGCCTACGCCTCGGTTAACGATCTGGTGTTGCAGAACGTGATCTACTGCCCGGACAGGCTCAAACTGAACGTCGACTGGGCGGCCCATATCCCCGGTTTTCTCAATGCCAGAGGCGAACCCCACTGGCGCTTGAGCAGCAGCGGCATGGCACAGGTGCGCCAGACGATCTCCCAGCTGGAGCAGGAGAGCCAGAAGCACGATCCGGTGGCAAACCCGATGGCGGAACTGCTGTTCGCCCAGCTGGTCATGACCCTCAAACGCCATCGTTACGCTACCGATAACCCCTCCGCGACCGTTCAGGAAGCGCTGCTGGACAAGCTGATCGCCCGGCTTGCGGGCAGCCTGAACAAAAGTTTTGTGCTGGAAAAGTTCTGCAAGCAGGAGCAGTGCAGCGAGCGCGCGCTGCGCCAGCAGTTCCGCACCCAGACGGGGATGACGGTGAACCACTACCTGCGCCAGCTGCGCATCTGCCACGCCCAGTATCTGTTGCAGCATACGGAGCTGATGGTCAGTGAGGTGGCGATGCGCTGCGGGTTTGAGGACAGTAATTACTTTTCGGTGGTGTTTAACCGCGAGGTGGGGATGACGCCGGTTCAGTGGCGTCATCGCAGTCGAAAGGCAGCGTAATCAGTTCGCCATGCCGAGGCCGACAATGTTAGCGGCAATGATGATCACCACGCAGCCCAGGCTCAGGACGCCCACCGGACGACGCCCGGCGTTATTCCACTCCTTCAGTACCAGCCCAACCAGTCCGCCACACAGTACGTAGAAGCTCATGTGCAGCATCCAGCTTATGTAGTCGTACTGCGGTGGAATGCTGGCGTGACCCCAGGCGTAGAAAAAGAACTGCAGATACCACATGAGGCCGCCCAGCATCGACAGCAGCACATTGGTGATGATTAAGGATTTTGCCAGTGAGAAATCGGCTTTTACCGACAGATCCTTCACTTTTGCCAGACGAATGAAGCAGAAGCCGAGGTTTACCAGCGCGCCGCCGCCCATGATCACCACGTAGCTTGGCAGCGCCACGTACAGCGGGTCGACGCCCAGCGCGGCGGCCGCTTCGTGCATAGGTTTTGCGGCGTTCATGGCGAACGACATGCCCGCCGAGAAGATGCCGCACATCACTGCCAGCAGCAGCCCTTTCTTCAGGTTAAAGTCCTCGGCTTTGATGCCCATCTTGCGCTCTTTCAGCTGACCCGCACGGGTGACGATACCCACGCCGATCACCGCGACAAGCACGCCCAGCAGCGTCATCTGCCCGCCTTTGGTGTTGAGCAACACATCGACATTGCCGTTAAGAATGGGCGTCATCAGCGTGCCGACGATCAGGGTAATGCCAATTGCGATGCCGATACCCATCGACATCCCGAGGTAGCGCATGGTCAGGCCATAGTTGATGTTGCCGATGCCCCACATCGCACCGAACAGAAACACCGGCAGCAGGGTGGAGGCACTGAAGGAGGTGAAGTAGCCCCAGAAATCCGGGAGCAGCATGGCGCTAATGGTCCAGGGCAAAATCAGCCAGGAGACGGTACCGCCAACCGACCACATGGTTTCCCACGACCACCCTTTCACCTTTTTGAACGGGGCATAGAAACAGGCTGCACTGGCTGCGCCTATCAAATGCCAGAAGATACCCATCGTAATCGCATGATTCATTTTTACGTCCTCATCGTTTTTATAGCCGGTGGCTTCCCCCCGACTTGATGAGTGTAAAAATTAGGCGGTTCAGGAACCTTCAGAAGGTTGCCGCACTTTGGTTCTGGATGGCAATCAGCACGTTAACCGGGTGAGCAGACTCACAATTTTGTCATTTGGCAAAACCCGAATAACCTTATAAAAACTACGGCATTGATAATCATTTTCAATATCATTTAATTAACTATAATGAACCAACTGCTTACGCGGCATTAACAGCTGTGCCGCCCGACACTAATGGAGAGGATTATGAGTTATACACTGCCATCCCTGCCGTATGCCTATGACGCACTGGAACCGCATTTCGACAAGCAGACGATGGAAATCCATCACACTAAACACCACCAGACCTATGTGAACAACGCGAATGCTGCGCTGGAAAGCCTGCCAGAGTTCGCTAACCTGCCTGTTGAAGAGCTGATCACCAAACTGGACCAGCTGCCAGCGGACAAGAAAACCGTACTGCGTAACAACGCGGGCGGCCACGCAAACCACAGCCTGTTCTGGAAAGGCCTGAAAACCGGTACCACCCTGCAGGGCGACCTGAAAGCGGCTATCGAGCGCGACTTCGGTTCTGTTGATAACTTCAAAGCGGAATTCGAAAAAGCGGCTGCGACCCGTTTCGGCTCTGGCTGGGCGTGGCTGGTTCTGAAAGGTGACAAACTGGCGGTCGTTTCTACCGCAAACCAGGACTCCCCGCTGATGGGTGAAGCGATCTCTGGCGCATCCGGTTTCCCAATTCTGGGTCTGGACGTGTGGGAACATGCTTACTACCTGAAGTTCCAGAACCGTCGCCCGGACTACATCAAAGCCTTCTGGGATGTGGTGAACTGGGACGAAGCTGCAGCGCGTTTCGCCGCGAAAAAATAAGGTTGCATTGACGCCTGTGAGAAGCGAGTCTGTTGACTCGCTTTTTTTGTATCTGAAGGAGTAGAGATGCATTACCCGGTGAATGTGTTTACAGGCAAGGTAAGGGAATACGACGGCAGCCGCCCGAGCGCCATCGCCAAAATGCAGGTCGACGGAGAGCTGACGTTAACCGAGCTCGGGCTTGCGGGCGACGAGCAGGCCGAGAAGAAAATCCACGGCGGGCCCGAACGCGCGCTGTGCCACTATCCGCGCGAGCATTATCAATACTGGATAACCGAATTCCCTGAACAGGCGGACCTGTTCGTCGCCCCCGCGTTCGGTGAGAATCTCTCCACCGAAGGGCTGACGGAGAAGAACGTCTTCATCGGTGATATTTTCCGCTGGGGTGATGCCCTGATTCAGGTAACGCAACCGCGCTCGCCATGCTTCAAGCTTAACTTCCATTTCGGCATTAACGACATGTCCGCACGGCTGCAGAGCGCGGGCAAAACCGGCTGGCTGTACCGGGTGGTGCTGGCGGGGCAGGTGTCTGCGGATGCGCCGCTGGAGCTGGTGTCGCGCCTGAGCGATGTGTCGGTGTATGACGCTTGTGCCATTGCCTGGCATATGCCGTTTGATGACGAGCAATATCATCGGCTGCTGTCGGCGGCAGGGTTATCCACCAGCTGGACAAGAACGATGCAGAAGCGGCGTAATAGCGGGAAGATCGAGAGTAGTTCGCGGAGATTGTGGGGAAAATAGTCCCCGTAGAGAGTAGGCCGGGTAAGGCGAAGCCGCCACCCGGCATTTTTGCCTCTGCGCCTGTTATTGCCCGGTGGCGCTGCGCTTACCGGGCCTACAATACAGTGCCAGAGGGAAACTACGAACGCTTATACAACGGCAGCCACAGCGTTAACCGCAGCCCGCCCAACGGACTGTCGTCGGCTTTCACCCAGCCGCGATGCTGCTGCATAGCGGTTTCAACAATCGCCAGACCCAGCCCGGTACCGCCAGATTCACGGTCCCGCGCCTCGTCGGTGCGGTAGAACGGACGGAAAATCTGTTCGCGATCTTCCGGGCTTACGCCTGGACCATCGTCATCCACAATGATGGTGATACCGTCTTTATCCACCGAGAAGGCCACCTCAATCTTCGTATGCGAATAGCGCAGGGCGTTACGCACGATATTCTCCAGCGCGCTCTCCAGCGTGTTTGGGTTACCGTACAGCGGCCATGGCCCCGGCGGGAAGTTGACGGTGAACGATTTACCCATCTGTTCCGCTTCGAACGCCGCGTTGTCTAACACTTCATGCCACAGCTGATTGGCTTTCACCGTTTCGCTCACCAGCGCGTTTTTCTGCTGATTGCGCGACATCACCAGCAGATCGTTGATCATGCTGTCCAGACGCTGGGCTTCGGTTTCGATACGTTCCAGCTCTTTGCTCTCACCGCTGCGGCGACGCAGCAGTGCGGTGCCAAGCTGGAGTCGCGTGAGTGGCGTACGCAGTTCGTGCGAGATATCCGACAGCAGCCGCTGCTGTGTGGTCATCATGCGCTCAAGAGCGGTGATCATCTGGTTGAAACTGGCCCCGGCGGCAAGAAACTCCTGCGGTCCGGCTTCCAGCTCAGGGTGCTGTCGCAGGTTACCCTGCGCCACTTCGTCGGCGGCGTTTTTCAGCTTACGCGCCGGTTTCGCCAGACTCCACGCCAGCCATAACAGCAGCGGGGAACTGACCAGCATCGTCACAATCAGCAGCAGAAGCGGACGGTCAAACAGCAGGTTGATAAAATCGGACTGGGAATTGCTCGCCGGGCGAATCAAATAAAGCTGGTAGTTATCTTCCCCATCCCTGACTGAGAAAGGGCCCACCATCTCAACCCGACCATATTTTTTCTTCTGCGGATGATCGGCGTTATCCGCCTGGCCAATAAAGTTGCGGATGATCTGCATTTCATTGCGATCCGCGCCAATCACGCGGCCTTCGCTGGTCACCAGCAGCAGGCGTTGTCCGGGAGGTGCCCATTTGTCGATAGCGCGAAACAGTCTGCGCCACCACATCAAATCGTTTGGCGGATCGTTTGCCAGCTCGGCTTCTACGTGCTGCTCGATCATCACGCCCTGACGTTGCTCGCTGTCGAGAAGCTCCGTCATCTGGCGTGAGTCGAGTTTTGGCAACATCAAAACCAGCATTAAAACCAGTGCCAGCGTCAGCCAGAAGATGGCGAAGATGCGGGCGGTTAAGCTTCCTATCATGAAGCGGAAACCATCAGATAGCCGCGACCACGCAGGGTTTTAAACCACGGATGACCGTCTTTACGCTCCGGCAGTTTGCGGCGCAGGTTCGAGATATGCATATCGATGGCGCGGTCAAACGGCGTGAGGCGTTTACCCAGTACTTCCTGGCTTAAGTGTTCACGCGATACCACCTGGCCGAGGTGCTGCGCCAGCAGATACAGCAGGGTGAACTCGGTACCGGTCAGCTCCAGCGTTTCACCGTCAAAGCTTGCTTCCTGACGACCCGGATTGAGGCTCAGGGAGTCCACTTCCAGCGTCGGTGAACTGTTGTCAGTATTCTGCTGCTGTTCGCTCCAGTGGGAACGACGCAGGATAGCGCGAATACGGGCGACCAGTTCGCGGTCGTTGAACGGCTTCGGTAGATAGTCATCCGCACCCAGCTCAAGGCCGAGTACACGGTCTAGTTCGCTGCCGCGTGCGGTCAGCATGATAACGGGGGTCTGGTGTGTCTGGCGAAGCTCTTTCAGCGTATCAATGCCGTTTTTCTTCGGCATCATGACGTCGAGCAAAAGTAGATCGATGCTGTCGTCAAGGAGACTCAGCGCCTGCTCGCCATCATGGGCGACCAGAACGTTGAAACCTTCCATGTCGAGCAACTCCTTTAAAAGAGATGTGAGCTCTCGGTCATCATCAACTAACAGGATTTTATTCATTGTTTAAATACCTCCGAGGCAGAAATTACGACATCAAGGCTATCTAATCCATGACTTTACGTTGTTTTACACCCCCTGACGCATGTTTGCAGCCTGAATCGTAGACTGTCTCTCGTTGAATCGCGACATGAAAGATTTTGGGAGCAAGTGATGCGCAAAGTTACCGCTGCCGTCATGGCCTCAACGCTGGCGTTCAGTGCGTTTAGCCAGGCCGCTGTAGCTATCATCGGCGATAACGCGTCCTCACAAGAGGGCATCGCGCAGCACAGCAGCCAAAGCCATATGTTTGACGGCATAAGTTTAACCGAACATCAGCGTCAACAGATGCGAGATCTGATGCAGAGGGCACGACACGATCAGCCCCCTGTTAATGTTAGCGAAATGGAGACAATGCATCGCCTTGTCACCGCAGAAAATTTTGACGAAAACGCTGTACGTGCTCAGGCAGAAAAAATGGCACAGGAGCAGGTTGCCCGCCAGGTAGAGATGGCGAAGGTTCGCAACCAGATGTTCCACCTGTTGTCGCCCGAGCAGCAAGCGGTTTTGAACCAGAAACATCAGCAACGTATGGACCAATTGCGTAAGGTTGCACGGATGCAGCGAAGCTCAGAAACGACGCTTTTCAGTAGCAATAGCAGTACCCGTAGTAACCAGTAAACCCTGTTTTCCTTGCCATAGACACCATCCCTGTCTTCCCCCACATGATGTGGGGGTTTTTTTTGCCCTTCATTCTGATGTGTTAACCGTTTATTCATCCTTTGACTCCGTAACCTTCCGTTATACTAGCGGCATGGCATGACAGGAGTATTTATGAATCAATCCTATGGAAGACTGGTCAGCCGGGCCGCCATTGCCGCGACGGTCGTGGCCTCAAGCTTACTGGTCATCAAAATATTCGCGTGGTGGTACACGGGCTCGGTCAGTATTCTGGCGGCGCTGGTGGACTCGTTGATGGATATTGCCGCCTCGCTGACCAACCTGCTGGTGGTGCGTTACTCGCTGCAACCGGCGGATGAAGAGCACACCTTCGGGCACGGCAAAGCCGAATCGCTGGCGGCGCTGGCGCAAAGTATGTTTATTTCCGGCTCTGCGCTGTTTCTGTTTTTAACCGGCATTCAGCATCTTGTTTCGCCATCACCCATGAACGATCCCGGCGTGGGCGTGGTGGTGACGGTGGCTGCACTTATATGCACCCTTGTTCTTGTAACGTTCCAGCGCTGGGTGGTTCGAAAAACGCAAAGTCAGGCTGTACGGGCGGATATGCTTCATTATCAGTCTGATGTTATGATGAATGGCGCTATTCTTATTGCGCTCGGTCTGGCCTGGTATGGCTGGCATCGGGCCGATGCGTTATTTGCGTTAGGGATTGGCATCTATATTTTATACAGCGCTTTGCGGATGGGGTATGACGCGGTGCAATCGCTTCTTGACCGTGCGCTCCCCGACGCAGAACGCGATGAAATTTATACTATCGTGACCTCCTGGCCGGGTGTCAGTGGTGCTCACGATCTTCGTACGCGGCAGTCAGGGCCGACCCGCTTTATTCAGATTCACATAGAAATGGAAGACAACCTGCCATTGGTTCAGGCTCACGTTATTGCTGAGCAGGTGGAGCAGGCGATTTTGCAGCGTTTTCCTGGGTCAGACGTCATTATTCACCAGGATCCCTGCTCGGTTGTACCCGGTTATGTTGGGCTTTCGTAATTCGTTGTAAAAAAGTGAGCCAGGCCAGCATTTTGTGTATAAATTACCGCCATTTGGTCTGACCTGAATCAATTCAGCTGGAAGTGGTTGATATACTATTTGCAGTATTCGTTGGTCGACAAGTTTCTTCCGGCAACAGATTTCAATTTTGCATTCCTAAGTTCAGAGGTAGTCATGATTAAGAAAATCGGTGTGTTGACAAGCGGCGGTGATGCGCCGGGCATGAACGCGGCAATTCGTGGGGTTGTTCGTGCAGCGCTGACGGAAGGTCTGGAAGTTTTTGGTATCTATGATGGTTATCTGGGTCTGTATGAAGACCGTATGGTTCAGCTCGACCGTTACAGCGTATCTGACATGATCAACCGCGGTGGTACTTTCCTCGGTTCTGCGCGCTTCCCGGAATTCCGCGACGAACACGTGCGTGAAGTGGCTATCGAGAACATGAAAAAACGCGGCCTCGACGCACTGGTTGTTATCGGTGGTGATGGTTCGTACATGGGTGCAAAACGTCTGACTGAAATGGGCTTCCCGTGCATCGGTCTGCCTGGCACCATCGACAACGACATCAAAGGTACTGACTACACCATCGGTTACTTCACCGCCCTGGGTACCGTTGTGGAAGCGATTGACCGTCTGCGTGACACCTCTTCTTCTCACCAGCGTATCTCCATCGTTGAAGTGATGGGCCGTTACTGTGGTGACCTGACCCTGGCTGCGGCTATCGCGGGCGGTTGTGAGTTCGTCGTGGTTCCGGAAGTGGAATTCAGCCGTGAAGATCTGGTTGCAGAAATCAAAGCCGGTATCGCCAAAGGTAAGAAACACGCCATCGTCGCGATCACCGAGCATATCTGTGACGTTGATGAGCTGGCGAAGTACATCGAAGCAGAAACCAAACGCGAAACCCGCGCGACCGTTCTGGGTCACATCCAGCGTGGTGGTTCCCCGGGTCCATACGACCGTATCCTGGCTTCCCGCATGGGGGCGTACGCCATTGAACTGTTGCTGCAGGGTCACGGCGGTCGTTGCGTCGGTATTCAGAACGAAAAACTGGTTCACCATGACATCATCGACGCCATCGAAAACATGAAGCGTCCGTTCAAAGGTGACTGGCTGGACTGCGCGAAAAAACTGTACTGATCGGTGTTTGTATTGTGCCGGGTGGCGGCAAGGTAAATGCAAAACGGTAACCCCAGGGTTGCCGTTTTTTATGGTTGCGCCCTCTCCCGTGGGAGAGGGTTGGGGTGAGGGCATCAGGCCACTCATCCACTTTTTTATTCCTCAAAGTTATAGCCAATCTTTTTTTATTCTTTAATCATCAATTCCGTTTCTGGCACGCTGCATTCATCAAAACACTACATATGAGAGCTGGGCGATGAATAATTGGGGCGTGGGTTTAACATTATTGCTGGCATCGACCAGCGTTCTGGCTAAGGACATCCAGTTACTGAACGTGTCATACGACCCGACGCGTGAGCTGTACGAGCAGTACAACAAAGCCTTTGCGGCACACTGGAAACAGGAAACGGGCGACAACGTGGTGGTTCGCCAGTCTCACGGCGGCTCTGGTAAGCAGGCGACCTCCGTCATCAACGGCATTGAAGCGGATGTGGTGACTCTGGCGCTGGCCTACGATGTGGACGCAATTGCCGAACGTGGCCGCATCGACAAAAACTGGATCAAACGCCTGCCGGATAACTCCGCGCCATATACTTCGACCATCGTTTTCCTGGTGCGTAAAGGCAACCCGAAACAGATCCATGACTGGAACGACCTGGTTAAACCTGGCGTATCGGTCATCACGCCGAACCCGAAAAGCTCCGGCGGCGCACGCTGGAATTACCTGGCAGCCTGGGGCTATGCCCTGCATCACAACAATGGCGATCAGGCCAAGGCTCAGGAGTTCGTCAAAGCGCTGTATAAAAACGTTGAAGTGCTCGACTCCGGCGCGCGTGGCGCCACCAACACCTTCGTAGAGCGCGGCATTGGCGATGTGCTGATTGCGTGGGAAAACGAAGCCCTGCTGGCAACCAACGAACTGGGTAAAGACAAATTTGAGATCGTGACCCCGAGCGAATCTATTCTCGCCGAGCCGACCGTTTCTGTGGTGGATAAAGTGGTCGATAAGAAAGGGACCAAAGCGGTGGCGGAAGCCTACCTGAAGTATCTCTATTCGCCAGAAGGCCAGGAAATTGCGGCGAAAAACTTCTATCGCCCACGCGATCCGGCAGTTGCGAAGAAATACGACAGCGTTTTCCCCAAACTGAAGCTCTTCACCATTGATGATGAGTTTGGCGGCTGGACAAAAGCCCAGAAAGACCACTTCTCTAACGGCGGTACATTCGATCAGATCAGCAAACGCTAGGCTTTTGTAACGAACGACACGGTGACCCGGTGTGAGAAATCCGCCGGGTTTTTTATTTGGTCATCATTTTGCGTTACTCTTTGGCCTCTACTGAAAACAGGGAACGCATTGTGAAAAAAATTATCTTACTGATTCTGATTGTTATCGCCCTTGCCGCGGGTGGCGTGTACTGGATGAAAGCAGGTAATCCGAATGCGTTGCGTCACATCGTGCTGGACCAGTGTGTGCCGAATCAGATCCAGCACCGCAATCCGGCGCCGTGTGCACAGGTGAAACCTGACGCGGGCTATGTGGTGTTCAAGGATCGCAACGGTCCGCTGCAGTACTTATTGATGCCCACCTACCGCATCAACGGCACCGAAAGCCCACTTCTGACAAAGCCTCAAACACCGAACTTCTTCTGGCTGGCATGGCAGGCCCGTAGCTTTATGAGCATGAAGCACGGATCCGAGGTGCCAGACAGCGCAATTTCATTGACCATCAACTCACCCACGGGCCGCACGCAGAATCATTTCCATATCCACATCTCCTGCCTGCGCCCGGACGTGCGCGAGAAGCTCAATGCCGCGCAGGGGCAAATCAGCACCCAATGGCTGCCCCTTCCCGGTGGACTGGAAGGACATGAATATCTCGCTCGCCGGGTGACGGAGAACGAGCTGGTGCAGCGGAGTCCGTTTATGATGCTGGCGGAAGAGCTGCCGGAAGCGCGTGACCATATGGGGCGCTTCGCGCTGGCGATGGCCCAGCAGTCGGATGGCTCGTTTGTGTTGCTGGCAACCGAACGTAATTTGCTGATGCTTAACCGCGCGTCGGCTGAGGAATTGCAGGATCATCAATGCGATATCCTGAAGTGACCCCACCATAAATAGCGTTTACTCGTCCTGCCTGTCGCCGTAGACTTGCTGAAAAAAACGACAGGAGACAGGCATGTCGCTCTGGTTAACCCACCCTCTGTTTGTGCCCTCAGCGATCGTCGGCGTCACCATTGTGTTATGGGCGACGTCGCTATTGCCGGAATTCATTACCGCGCTGCTGTTCTTCACGGCAGCGATGACCGCCAGAATTGCCCCGCCGGAGGTCATTTTTGGCGGCTTTGCCTCGTCTGCCTTCTGGCTGGTGTTCAGCGGCTTTGTGCTTGGTGTGGCAATCCGGAAAACCGGTCTGGCTGACAGGGCTGCACGGGCGCTCTCCGCCCGGCTTACCGACTCCTGGATGCTGATGGTGGCCAGCGTGGTTCTGCTGAGTTATGCCCTGGCGTTTGTGATGCCGTCGAACATGGGGCGTATCGCGCTGCTGATGCCTATCGTGGCCGCGATGGCAAAACGTGCCGGTATTGCCGACGGGTCGCGCGCCTGGTTTGGCCTGGCGCTGGCCGTTGGTTTCGGCACCTTCCAGCTTTCGGCCACCATCCTGCCTGCCAACGTTCCCAATCTGGTGATGAGCGGCGCGGCAGAGGGATCATACGGTATTCATCTGAACTACGTGCCTTATCTGCTGCTGCACACGCCCGTGCTCGGTATTCTCAAAGGGTTGATTCTGATTGGTTTAATCTGCTGGTTATTCCCCGGCAGCCCGAAGCCGCCCAGGGATCTGGCACCCGCTGAATCGATGGGGCGAGATGAAAAACGCCTTGCCGGGCTGCTGGCGGTGGTATTGGGAATGTGGGTGACGGAGAGTTGGCACGGTGTGGGGCCGGCATGGACCGGACTCGCGGCATCGGTCATTGTGATGCTGCCACGCGTAGGTTTTATCACCGGAGAAGAGTTCTCGGCGGGGGTGAATATGCGCACCTGTATTTATGTGGCAGGCATCCTCGGTTTGGCCATTGTGGTGACGCAAACCGGTATCGGTCCGGCGGTGGGGGAGGCGTTGCTGAAGATAATGCCGCTGGACGCCGACAGACCGTTCACCAGTTTCCTGGCGCTGACCGGGATCACCACGGCACTGAACTTTATTATGACGGCTAACGGTGTTCCGGCGCTCTATACCACGCTGGCGCAGAATTTTTCAGAGGCGACGGGCTTTCCGCTATTGTCTGTCATCATGATTCAGGTGCTGGGCTATTCCACGCCGCTGCTGCCGTATCAGGCGTCGCCGATAGTGGTGGCGATGGGCTTAGGAAAGGTGCCTGCAAGGGCGGGGATGGTGCTCTGTCTGGCGCTGGCAATTGCCACGTATCTGTTGCTGCTGCCGCTGGATTATCTGTGGTTTAGCGTTTTAGGTCGTTTGTAGCGATTTTGTAGGGCGGGTAAGCGCAAGCGCCACCCGCCACAACAGCATTACGCCTGCTTAGCCGCTTCTGCTGCTTTAACGATTACCGCGAAAGCGTCAGCTTTCAGGGATGCACCGCCAACCAGCGCGCCATCGATGTCTGGCTGGGTGAACAGTTCTGCCGCGTTAGAGGCATTTACGGAACCGCCGTACTGGATGATGACCTGCTCTGCCACTTTCGCGTCGGCTTTCGCAATGTGGTCACGGATGAATTTGTGAACCGCCTGAGCCTGCGCTGGGGTTGCAGATTTGCCGGTACCGATCGCCCAGACTGGCTCGTAAGCGATAACCGCGCCTTCGAATGCTGCCGCGCCCTGCGTTTTCAGCACAGCGTCGATCTGACGTGCGCACACTTCTTCCGTTTTGCCTGCTTCGTTTTCTGCTTCGGTTTCACCGATGCACAGAACCGGGATCAGACCCTGCTCTTTCAGCACCGCAAATTTCTTCGCGATGAACTCGTCGGATTCTTTGTGGTAGGTGCGACGCTCAGAGTGGCCGATGATGATGTATTTGGCGCCGATATCTTTCAGCATTTCAGCGGAGGTTTCACCGGTGAATGCGCCAGACAGGTTAACGTCAACGTTCTGTGCGCCCAGAATGATGTGGCTGCCGTCAGCGGCACGTTTAGCCAGATCCAGGTACATATCCGGCGGAGCGATAGCAACCGCGCAGCCAGTCACGCCAGCCAGCTCTTTACGCAGGTTCGCAACCAGTTCGTTTACCATGTGGCGGCTGCCGTTCAGTTTCCAGTTACCCATCACTAAAGGATGTCGCATTTCAATTCTCCACGCTAAATAAGCGAATTAAGGAATATGGCCACCCTGACGGGCAGCATGGTCTGTGAATCAGTATAGAGATTTTCCCTCGAAAGGCTTTGCTTTTTGTCATTAATTCGCCCCTCCGAGTGTGTCAGATAGTGCCAGCTTAATCGGTTCAACAGCGAAGGTCAGGCCTTTTTCGCCGTTATCCGCCACCACATAGCGCACCGCGCCTTCGGTTTCGGTGTAATAGCGCTTGTTTTTACCCGCAACCAGCAGTTTTTGCAGCTTTTGTTGGCTCTGTTTTTTCGTCAGTGCGGGCGTAAACGCCTGCAGCACCGCGCTCATGTACTCCAGCGCCTTCGCCTTCGCGGCTTTCTGCTCTGGCCCCTGAATCGGCAGCCAGGTGATCTGCATACTTTTGATTTTTAGCGTACCGCGCTCCAGCGCAGTGGAAGCGTACAGATTTTCGTTAATCTTGCTGGCGGCACGGGTCAGGTTTGGAGTATCGCGTGCGCCATCAATGGCGCGAAATTCATCCAGCGGCAGCGTTGGATTGGTTTTGTTAAACGTTTCACGAAACTGACTGATGGACTGATCGAACGATGGCGCACCCGCCAGAAGGTAGGGCGCGGTTGTCGGAGCAGGGGGTTCGGCGGCGTGCAGGGGGAGACCGGCGCTCAGCATCGCGAAACACAGGAAAAGAAGGTGTGCCGAATTTTTCATCAACATTGTCCCTGGCCGTAAGTGCTCATGATTAAATCGATATCTGGTCGGCTTGTCAAAAGGTCACAACTCCAGGGTAAAATGCGCACGATATGATAATAAGGAACCTTACATGACCATACAGCAGTGGTTGTTTTCATTCAAAGGGCGTATTGGACGCCGTGATTTCTGGATCTGGATGGCGACGTGGATTATCGCCATGCTGCTTCTGTTTTTTGTGGCCTATAACGCATGGCTGAGCACGCAAACCGCGGCGTTTGCGCTGGTTTGTTTACTGTGGCCAACCGCGGCCGTGGTGGTGAAACGCCTGCACGATCGCGGTCGTTCCGGTGCATGGGCTTTTCTGATTATTCTGGCGTGGATGCTGGTCGCCGGGAACTGGTCAATACTTCCGTCCATCCTCCCCTGGGTGGTGGGCAGACTGCTACCGACCATTATCTTTGTGATGATGGTTATCGATCTGGGTGCGTTCATCGGCACCCAGAGCGAAAACAAATACGGTAAAGACACTCTTGAGGTGAAATACCGCTGATCACCAGTAGTGTTCGGCGGTCATATGACCCGGTCGGCGGCGAAGGTGTTTCGTCATCTGCCGGGTATCTTTCAGAAGCTGCTGAGTGTCCCGTACCATCTGCGGGTTACCACACAGCATCACGTGGCTGGTTTCGGCACGCATCGGCAAGCCAACGGCTTCTTCCAGGGCTCCACTCTCAATTAATGCCGGCACGCGGCCGGTCAGCGAACCTGCTGCCGTTTCCCGGCTCACCACGGTCTGGATTTTCAGCTTTCCGGCATACTGCCGCTCCAGCTCCTGCATCTGCGGCAGATAGCTTAAGTCTACGGCGTAACGCGCGGCATGCACCAGCACGATGTTTTTAAACCGCTCCAGGTCTTTGCCGTACTGCAGAATGGAGAGATAGGGGCCGATGGCCGTGCCGGTTGCCAGCATCCACAGGGTTTCGCAGTCCGGAATTTCGTCCAGCACGAAGAAACCTGCTGCGTCACTCACAATCTGGACATCATCACCGGGTTTAAGCGCCGCCAGGCGCGGGCTGAGTTTGCCGTCCGGGACGGTAACCAGATAGAACTCGAGATCCGGATTATCGGGCGCGTTGACGTACGAGTAAGCGCGCTGCACGCGTTCGCCGTCGATATCCAGCCCCAGTTTGGCAAACTGTCCGGCCGTAAACGGATGGATGGGGGCGTGCACGGTGAGACTAAATAGCGCATCGGTCCAGAATTTTATCTTAGTGACTTTACCTGTTACCCAGTCCGCCATGATCTTCTCCTGTGCTGTTTCTCGGATCTATCTTCCGTATTTGTGATGAAGATATCCAGCCCATTCGGGCTGGAAAGCTCTATCGATCAAACGGTTTTACAGAATGTGCGTCTGTACGTCCGGGTCTTTACGATCGAGATAGTGAATTGACTGAATGCGACGAATGGTGCGCGATTTACCGCGGATCAGCAGCGTTTCCGTGGTCGCCATGTTGCCTTTGCGGGTGATGCCATCCAGCAGATCGCCTTTGGTGATGCCGGTCGCGGAGAAAACAACGTTGTCGCTGCGGGCCATTTCGTGAAGTGCGAGGACTTTATTGGCTTCGATACCCATTGCCTCACAGCGCGCCAGCTCATCTTCGCCAATGCGGCGATTCTCTTCGTTGTCGCCTTTGACCTCATGACGGGGCAACAGGCGGGCCTGCATGTCGCCATCCAGCGCGCGGATCACCGCAGCAGAGACCACGCCTTCCGGCGCGCCGCCAATACCGTACAGGACATCCACTTCACTGTCTGGCATGCAGGTCAGAATGGAGGCCGCCACGTCGCCATCCGGGATGGCAAACACGCGTACACCCAGCTTTTGCATCTGCGCGATGGTAGCGTCGTGACGTGGTTTCGCCAGAATGGTGACGGTGAGTTCGCTCAGCGGCTTGTTCAGCGCGCTGGCGACATTACGCAGGTTCTCTTCCAGCGGCAGGCTGAGGTCGATGGCGCCTTTCGCGCCTGGACCGACAATCAGCTTTTCCATGTACATATCCGGTGCGTTGAGGAAGCAGCCTTTATCACCCACGGCCAGAACGGCCAGCGCGTTGGCCTGACCCATCGCCGTCATGCGTGTGCCTTCGATCGGGTCGACGGCGATATCCACGGCATCGCCTTTGCCGGTACCCACTTTTTCACCGATGTAGAGCATTGGCGCTTCGTCGATCTCGCCTTCGCCGATCACAATAGTGCCGTCAATATTGACCTGATTGAGGACAATGCGCATGGCATGGACAGCCGCACCGTCGGCGGTATTTTTGTCGCCACGGCCAAGCCATTTATAGCCTGCCAGGGCAGCGGCTTCGGTAACGCGGGAAAACTCGATAGCAAGTTCACGTTTCATGAGGTACTCGTGCAATCAAAAGGAATTGCACGAAGTTTATCACAGAGTGGGGATGGTGCGGTCTGAATGGCCCCTCACCCT
This sequence comes from Enterobacter cloacae complex sp. 2022EL-00981, assembly GCF_028737495.1. Lineage (NCBI taxonomy): Bacteria > Pseudomonadati > Pseudomonadota > Gammaproteobacteria > Enterobacterales > Enterobacteriaceae > Enterobacter > Enterobacter cloacae complex sp. 2022EL-00981. Next base: position 46,170 of record NZ_JAQZRK010000014.1, on the reverse strand, counting down.
AACCCTCTCCCCAAAGGGGCGAGGGGACTAAAAACACCCTCTCCCCTTTGGGGAGAGGGCCGGGGTGAGGGGGTGAACTGTGTATTATTCGTCGTGCTCTTCCCACGCCAGGGCGCGTTTCACCGCTTTCTTCCAGCCGCTGTAGCGGTAGTTACGCTCGGTGGTTTCGATGCCAGGGCGGAATTCACGTTCGATAACCGCTTTTTCCTGCAGCTCGTCCAGATTCTGCCAGAAGCCGACCGCCAGACCCGCAAGGTACGCCGCACCCAGCGCGGTCACTTCGCGCACTTCCGGGCGTTCCACGCGGGTGCCCAGAATGTCGGACTGGAACTGCATCAGGAAGTTGTTCGCGACCGCACCGCCGTCCACGCGCAGAGCGTGCAGACGGATGCCGGAGTCAGCCTGCATCGCTTCCAGTACGTCGCGCGTCTGGTAAGCGATAGATTCCAGGGTGGCGCGAATAATGTGGTTAGAATTCACACCACGCGTCAGGCCGAAAATCGCGCCGCGTGCATACGGATCCCAGTACGGTGCGCCCAGACCGGTAAATGCAGGTACCACGTACACACCGTTGGTATCCTTCACTTTGGTGGCGAAGTACTCGGAGTCGAACGCATCGCTGATAAGCTTCATTTCGTCGCGCAGCCACTGGATGGATGCACCCGCCATGAACACCGCACCTTCCAGCGCATAGTTCACTTCACCGCGTGGGCCGCAGGCGATGGTGGTCAGCAGACCGTTTTCTGATTTCACCGCTTTCTCGCCGGTGTTCATCAGCATAAAGCAGCCGGTACCGTAGGTGTTTTTCGCCATCCCTTCTTTAACACACAGCTGGCCGAACAGCGCCGCCTGCTGGTCACCGGCGATACCGGCGATAGGAATACGCGTGCCGCCTTTACCACCGATGTTGGTCTGACCGTACACTTCAGAAGATTTACGTACTTCTGGCAGCATAGCGCGTGGAATATCCAGCGCGTCCAGCATCTTGTCATCCCACTCCAGCGTGTTGATGTTGAACAGCATGGTACGCGAGGCGTTGGTGTAGTCCGTGACGTGAACGCGACCCTGGGTCATCTTCCAGATAAGCCAGGTATCGACGGTACCGAACAGCAGTTCGCCGCGTTTTGCACGCTCACGTGAACCTTCCACGTGGTCAAGGATCCACTTCACTTTGGTACCCGAGAAATACGGGTCAACCACCAGGCCCGTGGCGCTGCGGACGTACTCTTCCATACCGTCGCGCTTCAGCTGTTCGCAAATCTCTGACGTACGACGACACTGCCAGACGATGGCGTTATAAATTGGCTTGCCGGTTTCACGTTCCCAGACGATTGTCGTTTCACGCTGGTTGGTAATACCAATCGCGGCTATTTCATCAGAACTGATATCGGCTTTCGCCAGCACTTCGACCAGCGTGGAGCTTTGCGATGCCCAGATCTCCATCGGATCGTGCTCTACCCAGCCTGGACGAGGATAGATTTGCTCAAATTCACGCTGTGACACGCTGACAATGTTCGCGTCATGATCCATTACGACAGCGCGGGAGCTGGTGGTGCCCTGGTCGAGCGCAACGATATATTTTTTTTCGGTCATGGTGTAAGTCCCGTAGTCAGATTACAGCGAAGCTTTTTGTTGTGCGGTAGAAGTCGTCTCTTTCTCCTCGTCCACACAGGTGTCGCACGGTAAGTGGCGACCAATTAATTTGCGATAGCTAAACGCACCCAGCGCAGCCCCGACAACCGGCGCAAACAGCGGAACCAGGAAGTAAGGAATGTCTTTGCCACCGGTGAAGGCCACGTCGCCCCAGCCAGCGATAAAGGCGAACGCTTTTGGTCCGATATCACGCGCCGGGTTCATCGCGAAGCCGGTCAGCGGGCCCATGGATGCGCCGATCACCGCAATCAGCAGGCCAATCAGCAGAGGTGCCAGCGGGCCGCGCGGAATGCCGTTTCCGTCGTCGGTCAGCGCCAGGATAACGCCCATCAGAATAGCGGTAATCACCATTTCAACTGCGAACGCCTGCACAAAATTGATATGCGGGTTTGGATATGTAGAGAAGATACCTGCCAGATCCAGACTTTCGACGCTGCCGCGCACCATATGATGCGTCTGTTCGAAGTCGATGAAAAGATTGTAATAAAGCCCGTAAACTAACGCCGCTGCGCAAAACGCGCCGGCAAATTGAGAAATAATGAAAGGAACAACTTTGCGTCCGTCGAAGCACGCGAACAGCCACAGTGCGATGGTCACCGCCGGGTTAAGATGTGCGCCAGAAACCCCTGCAGTCAGGTAGATGGCCATCGCCACACCCAGACCCCAGATAATACTGATTTCCCACTGACCAAAACTGGCACCCGCCACTTTCAGTGCAGCAACACAGCCCACTCCGAAGAATATCAACAACCCGGTACCAAGGAACTCGGCAATGCACTGGCCTTTTAAGGTTGATGTCTGACTCATAATCGGAATCCTGAAGAGATTGATGTTTATTGTTAGCATGGCCGCCCGTGACAGCCATGATGTCCTGTAGACATAGTGTTAATTTATCGTTAACGAGCAAAAACGAGAAATATCGAAATCAAAATGTGTGGTCTGCGTCAATAAAATGAGCGTTTACGCGCCATAAAGCGCATTTTTGCATCAGCGCGAGAGTGTGAGCTGAATCATTTCATTAACTAATGAGTTAACAACTTAGGGGTAATTGCCGCGAACGCACCAGGACGAGGCCGAAAAGTGTTGCAAACCGCGATCTGGGCGGTGTGTCGCTGGACAGGGGCGACGGGGCTTCATACAATCGGCATAGATGTTGTGCGCGTTTACGTTAAAGCGTCGCCTTGCAATTCAGGAGAGGTAGGATCATGTCTTTAGAAGTGTTTGAGAAACTGGAATCGAAAGTACAGCAGGCGATTGACACCATCACGCTGCTGCAGATGGAAATTGAAGAGCTGAAAGAAAAGAACAACAGCCTGGCGCAAGAAGTGCAGACAGCTCAGCACGGCCGTGAAGAACTGGAGCGCGAAAACAACCAGCTGCGTGAACAGCAGAACGGCTGGCAGGAACGTCTGCAGGCGCTGCTGGGACGTATGGAAGAGGTTTAATTCCCCTGGGATTGAACTGAGTAGTCCGGGTAAGGCGAAGCCGCCACCCGGCTTTTTTATGGTTATCGCGAATGGGTAATAACCATAAAAAAGGCCGCCCAAGGCGGCCTTAACGCTACTTGTCCTGCGCTGTCGTAGCAAAAGCAAAGAACACATTGGGTTCATCACTCTTCACAACGAGTACGCTGGCGACAATGAACGCGATACATAAATAGCGTTTCATTATGCGGTCCCTGCAGCTAACCGCTCCACCGTTCACCACCGGTGATAAGTCGGTGGACACAAGCCCTGGTATTAGCCTGTTTTACGGTTGTGAATACACCTTTCCCTGGACCGATGCCCACTTGCGAGATGGCGGAAAGGGACGCTGCATCATAATAAGCAGCAACCGTGGTGTTAAGTTATTCATAAAGAATTAGGATTTTATAAAGCTTCTGAGGGGTTGCCCAAGGTTTGGACGAGAGTATGATGAAGATCCTTGGTATTAGCCTGCAAGCCTTCCCAACGGACCGCGAATCCCGAGGGACAAAAAAACCGCCACATTGCTGTTGGCGGTTTTTTTATGGCGCTCGCTTACTGTTTACTACTCAATATCCAGCGGATCTTCGGAGAGGATAATGCCGGTGTTATCGGCATAGAGATGGTCGCCGGAGAAGAAGGTCACGCCGCCGAAATTGACGCGGATATCGCTTTCACCAATGCCTTCACCTGCGGCGCCTACCGGAATGGCGGCAATCGCCTGAATGCCGATATCGAGGTCTTCCAGATCGTCCACCTGGCGGACTGAACCGTAGACCACAATGCCTTCCCATTCATTTTGCACGGCAATTCCGGCCAGTTCTGCGTCAATCAATGCACGACGTACGGAGCCGCCGCCATCAACCAGCAGCACGCGACCACGACCGTTCTGTTCGAGCAGATCGTACAGCAACCCGTTATCCTCGAAACATTTCACCGTGATGATTTGTCCGCCAAACGAAGACCGTCCACCAAAGTTGGAGAACAGCGGTTCAACGACGTTGACATCTTCCTGGTAGATGTCACAAAGCTCGGAGGTATCGTATTTCATAGGTTTAACGCTCTGTTGCTGCGAATGTGTTCAGTATATCGTGCGAAATGCGTTGTTGGCAAAATCATCAATTGTTAATTGATATTTGTCAGTTAACTCAGCGTCTGGCTCAGGACAATCCCTATCACGAACAACAGGTTAGTGAGCAATGCGCCTTTTACCGTGCGCTCAAGCATCGGTGGCATGGCTGCCGGGCTGAGCTCACGCATCACAAAGCGGGCCTGTTTAATCAGCAGCGGCGCGGCGAGCACAAACAGCCAGCCCCAGAGACTATGCAGCGAGATCAGGTTGAACAGCGCGAGGCAGAGCAGGGCGCCCATCAGCAGGCAGGCATGATAGCGACGCGCGTTAACCGGCCCCAGACGCACGGCCAGCGTGTTTTTGCCGTTCTCACGGTCGCTGTCGATATCGCGCAGGTTGTTGATATTAAGTACCGCCGTTGCCAGCAGACCGCAGGCGGTGGCGGGCAGGAACAGGGCAGGGATAAGCGTATGCGCCTGTAAGTACCAGCTGCCCATCACGCTCAGCCAGCCAAAAAATACCAGCACGGAAATATCACCCAGGCCGATATAACCGTAAGGGCGCGTGCCGACGGTATAGGTAATGGCGGCGATAATAGCGAGCAGGCCCAGCACCAGAAAACCAATGAAATCACTGGTGGTTTTCGAGGCGACCGTCACCAGCGCCAGGCCGGATAAACAAATCAGTACCACGGTGATAATCAACGCGCGCTTCATCTGTGCCTGCGTAATCACACCTTTCTGCATCCCGCGCAGAGGGCCGATACGGTCAGGCTTATCGCTACCTTTAACCGCATCGCCGTAGTCGTTGGCGAGATTAGAGAGGATCTGCAACAAACCGGCGGTGACCAGCGCCAGCACGGCAACCAGCGGATTGAAATACCCCTGCCACCAGGCAAGGACGGTACCGACGATAATCGCGGCAAAGGCCAGAGGAAGGGTTTTAGGGCGTAGACTTTCGAGCCACGCCTGAGTACGGCTGATATCAGTCATAGTTATTAAGCCAAAAAAATGGGGGCATTAGCCCCCATTAAATGTGATGAGAATGCAGTAACCGCGATTATAGGATAAAACGGCTCAGATCTTCATCTGCCACTAACGCATCCAGGTGTTTACCCACATATTCTGCGTCAATGGTAATGGTTTGACCGTTCAGGTCGCTCGCATCATAAGAGATATCTTCCATCAGGCGTTCCAGCACCGTGTGCAGACGACGCGCACCGATGTTCTCGGTGGTTTCGTTGACCTGCCAGGCCGCCTGGGCGATGCGTTTGATACCGTCTTCGGTGAACTCAATGTTCACGCCTTCGGTCGCCATCAGCGCTTTGTACTGTACGGTCACAGACGCGTTTGGCTCGGTCAGGATACGTTCGAAATCTTCAGTGGTCAGCGCCTGCAGCTCAACGCGGATAGGCAGACGACCCTGCAGTTCCGGGATCAGGTCAGACGGGCTGGCAATCTGGAACGCACCGGATGCGATAAACAGGATGTGGTCCGTTTTGACCATCCCGTGCTTGGTGGAGACGGTGCAGCCTTCAACCAGCGGCAGCAGGTCGCGCTGCACGCCTTCACGGGAGACGTCCGGGCCGGACGCGTTACCGCGCTTACAGATCTTATCGATTTCGTCGATAAACACGATACCGTGCTGCTCAACCGCGTCGATCGCATCCTGCTTCAGCTCTTCCGGGTTCACCAGCTTTGCTGCTTCTTCTTCAATCAGCAGCTTCATCGCATCTTTGATTTTCAGCTTACGCGCTTTCTGTTTCTGACCGCCCAGGTTCTGGAACATGGACTGCAGCTGGCTGGTCATCTCCTCCATGCCAGGAGGTGCCATGATTTCCACACCCATTGGCGCGGCGGCGAGATCGATCTCAATCTCTTTGTCATCCAGCTGGCCTTCGCGCAGCTTTTTGCGGAATGCCTGACGTGCCGCAGACGGTTCAGCCTGCTGTTCAGCCTGGCCCCAGTTGTTTTTCGCCGGCGGGATCAGCACGTCAAGAATACGCTCTTCAGCCATCTCTTCCGCGCGATAGCGGTTTTTCTCGATCGCCTGAACGCGAACCATCTTGATTGCCGAGTCGGTCAGATCGCGGATGATAGAGTCAACTTCTTTACCTACATAGCCCACTTCGGTGAACTTAGTGGCTTCAACTTTGATGAACGGCGCGTTAGCCAGTTTTGCCAGACGGCGCGCGATTTCGGTTTTACCGACACCGGTTGGGCCGATCATCAGAATGTTTTTTGGCGTCACTTCATGGCGCAGCTCTTCGTCGAGCTGCATGCGGCGCCAGCGGTTACGCAGAGCAATAGCCACGGAACGCTTGGCGTTATCCTGGCCGATAATATGTTTGTCCAGTTCGCTGACAATTTCGCGTGGGGTCATTTCAGACATGGGAGATCCTTACGCTTTAGAGGTCAATTCTTCGATGGTGTGGTTGTGGTTGGTATAGATGCAGATATCACCTGCAATATCCAACGCCTTCACAGCGATATCACGCGCATTCATGTCGGTATTCTCCAACAGTGCGCGAGCCGCAGCCTGGGCATAAGGGCCGCCAGAGCCGATGGCAATCAGGTCGTTTTCTGGCTGAATGACGTCACCGTTACCGGTGATGATCAGCGATGCGGTTTCATCGGCCACGGCCAGCAGCGCTTCGAGTTTGCGCAGCATGCGGTCGGTTCGCCAGTCTTTCGCCAGCTCAACGGCGGCTTTCACCAGATGACCCTGGTGCATTTCCAGTTTACGTTCAAACAGTTCAAACAGCGTGAAAGCATCAGCCGTGCCGCCTGCAAAACCGGCGATCACTTTGTCGTTGTATAAACGACGGACTTTTTTCACGTTGCCTTTCATTACGGTATTACCCAGCGTGGCCTGGCCATCACCGGCGATTACCACGTGGCCGTTACGGCGTACACTTACTATTGTTGTCACGAGCAGACCCCCTGGTTACAGAATCGGGAAACAGAAGCCCTGAGCCTGTGCTCAGGGCTGAATAGAAAGATAGATGGGGGGGAATTTGGGGGTTTCAACCCCCGGAAGCAAGTCGGATGCAGTTTGTGTGACCGGCGACTTTCAAACGAGAAATGGTGCCATCGGCATTTTCTTTGCCTTTGACCGGGCCAATCACCACGCGATTCCAGCCGTTATTGGTGGTAATGCGCGAGTCAAATCCTTCAAATGCCAGCTGAGCGCGGACCGTTTCGGCCTGCTCGGCACCTTTGAACGAACCGCACTGCACCATCCAGCGGCGTTCGTCTTTCTTCTCAGCCGTTTGCTTCGGTGCCTCGGTCTCTTTGGTGACCGGCGCGGCCTGCTGTGTTTTCGGCTGCTGCGCGGTGGTATGCGCAGGCGTTTGCAGCAGATCCTGATACGGTTGAGCCGTTTGCTTCTGCGTCTGGGCCTTTGGCTGCTGAGCAGGCTGAGACTGCGCCGTTCGCGTTTGCGGCTGCTGGTACGGCTGTTCCGTCACGCGCGGCTGCGCTTTAGGCTGCTGTACCGGCTGGTTTTGCGTCCACTGCTGCTGTTGTTGCTGCTGAATCTGTGCCTGACGCTGGCGCTGCAGTTGCAGCGTTTGCTGACGCTGCGCCGGCGTTTGTTCATTCCACGGCACTTCATTCAGCTGCGTAGGCTGCTGGCGCATATCGGCCTGCATCTGTGCCAGCAACTGACGCTGTTCGTCCGTTAGCTGATCGGCATTTTTCACCTCGCCACCGGCGGATGGCTCGGTCGGCGCACGCACGCCAGGCTGACGGCTTTCCAGCTCTTTAATATAGCGCCAGCGCTCTTCAGGCTTCGGTGGCAGACCATTTCCAACCACTTTGTTGCCCTGAAGGGCCTCAGCCTCTTCTTTTTTATGGTGCGTGATAAAGTACAGGCCGCCGATGAAGGCCACCAGTACCGCCGCAGCAATAGCGACCATTGCTGGCGAGACAGCAGGCAGGTTACGTTGCTTTTTCTTTGCGCTACTCTTTTTGCGTCGCGAAGGTGCCGGCTGGCCGCGACGTACATAATCTCGTTGTGCCACTATCGTTTCGCTGTATTTATTCGTTCGTCAGTCCGCCATGTTACTTAAGCGGCGGGGCTTTGACCAGATAAGGGTGTCCTAAAGACATTTACTTTAAGTCAATGCCTGGGTAGAACCACGAATAATCAGTTCGCAGTCCAGCAACCTCGATCCGCTGCTAACTGTTTGACCCTGCAACTGATCGAGCAAAAGAAGCATCGCTTCACGGCCAATGTCGTAGCGTGGCTGCGAAACGGTTGAGAGCGGGGGATCGCAAAATTCTGAAAGCGAAATATTATCGAAACCGATAATCGACAAATCTTTCGGTATGCGCAGGCCGCGGCGTTTCGCATACGATAATGCCCCAAGCGCCATCACGTCGCTGTGGCAGAACACTGCGGTAGGCGGCTCAGGCAACGCCAGTAGTTTTTCCAGCGCCTGACCACCGGCTTCGAAGGAAAAATTACCGCGCGCAATGTAGTGCGGATCAACCGTCACGCCGGTTCGGCGAAGCGCCTGAACATAGCCCTGCAGGCGATAGTGACACAGCGGCATCTCTTCCGGGCCGGCAATGCAGCCAATCCGTTTATGCCCCAGCTCCTGCAGGTAATTAACGGCGTTGAACGCGGCGGTCAGGTTATCAATATGCACCGTTGGCAGTTCCAGCTCCGGCGCAAACTCGTTGGCCATCACCATTGGCGGTAAATTGCGCTGCTCTTCAATGCTGGCATCAAACGGCAGGCGCGAACCAAGCAGCAGCATGCCGTCGATCTGCTTGGTGATAATGAGGTCGATAAAGGTTTTTTCCTGCTGATTCTGGTGCGCGCAGTCGCCAATGAGCACCAGATACCCTTGCTCCGCAGCGGTCACTTCGATGCCGCGAATAATTTCGCTGAAGAAGGGATCGCAGATGTCCGGCACAATCACCAGGATGGTCCGCGACTCATTACGTTTAACGTTACGCCCCATCGCCTGTGGGAAATACCCCACTTCCAGCGCGGCCTGTTCTACCCGGTTGCGGGTCGCCTGAGAGACTTTATCCGGGTTCATTAATGCGCGGGACACGGTTGCCGTAGAGACTTGTGCTTTCTGGGCAACGTCTTTCATGGTCGCCGTGGCAACCTCTTTCCTGGACTTCAACGTCTTCTCCTCGCCTGAACACCGAACTTCTGACGCCACCATTTTTACAGATAGTTAATGGAATCGGTTACAGAATTTTCATAAAAAGTGTGAGGGACGTTAAATTTTTCGATCCGGCTTCAGCCTTCGATGGGATCAACGTCAAGCACCCACTTCACTTTGCGCGCTTCTGGCAGGGTGTTGATCAAGGCCAGCGTGCCGCTGACGATGTGCTGTAAACGGATGCGCGAAGGGTGTTGCAGCAAAATCTGCCAGCGAAAACGTCCGCCGCGCTTGGGGGCCAGCGCCGGAACCGGCCCTAAAATCCACAGTTGATTATCAACCAGCGGGCTGGCCTGCAGAAGGTTTCTCAACTGCTGCAGGAAAAGCGGCGCCTGCTGGTTGTTATGATCTTCCGCGCGGATGATCACGTGGCTGGTCCACGGGGGAAGCTGCATGGTCTGGCGTTCAGCCAGCGCCTGCTCGGCAAAGGCGTCATAGCCTTTGTGCAGCAGGGTTTGCAGCAACGGATGCTCAGGATGGTGCGTTTGCAGTACCACTTCGCCCTGTTTCCCGGCGCGTCCCGCGCGTCCGGCCACCTGGGTATAAAGCTGGGCAAAACGCTCGGCTGAGCGGAAATCGGCAGAGAACAGCGCGCCATCGACATCCAGCAGGGCAACCAGCGTCACGTCCGGGAAGTGATGACCTTTAGCCAGCATCTGGGTGCCAATCAGGATGCGCGCGCCACCGCGATGCACTTCTGCCAGCTGCTGTTCCAGCGCCCCTTTACGGCTGGTGGTGTCCCTGTCGATTCGGGAAATGGGCACATCCGGGAAGAACGGCTCCAGGGCCTGTTCCAGCTGTTCAGTGCCCAGACCGACCGGCACGATGTGCGTTGACCCGCACGACGGGCACTGACGCGGCACCGGGCGCTGGCTGTCGCAGTGGTGGCAGCGCAAATGGCGCTGGGCCTGATGGAAGGTGTAGTAGTGGTCGCAGCGCGGGCATTCTGCGATCCAGCCGCAGTCGTGACACAGCAGTGCCGGGGCAAAGCCGCGTCTGTTGAGGAACAAAATAACCTGATTGCCCGCCTGCAAATGCTGACGCATCCGGGTGATAAGGGCAGGTGCTAACCCCGCCTGCACCTGCTGACCTTTCAGGTCCAGCACGTGTTGAATGGCCGGACGCGCATTCCCCGCGCGACGCGTCAGGCGCAGCATATGGTATTTACGCTGACGAACATTATGCAGCGTTTCGAGCGCCGGGGTAGCAGAGCCCAGAATAATGGGGATTTGCTCGCTGTGCGCGCGATAGACGGCCAGATCGCGGGCGTGATACCGCCAACCTTCCTGCTGCTTATAAGAGCTGTCGTGTTCTTCATCAATGACGATGACGCCAAGATTTTTGAACGGTGTAAACAGTGATGAACGGGTGCCAATCACGATCGCCGCTTCGCCGTTTTTCGCTTTCAGCCAGGCGCTGAGGCGTTCGCTGTCATTCAGGCCAGAGTGCAGCACCTCAACCGGCGCATTAAACCGCTCGCGAAAGCGCGCGATGGTTTGCGGCGTCAGGCCAATTTCCGGCACCATCACCAGCGCCTGTTTGCCCTGCGCGAGCACGTTTTCCAGCACACTGAGATAGACTTCTGTCTTGCCGGAACCGGTGACCCCGGCCAGTAGCCAGGCGGAGAAATGGCCGGAGGCACTGTGGATCGCCCCCACGGCGGTGGCCTGCTCGGTGTTCAGGCGCAGGCGATCGCCCGAGACGGAAAATCGCTCCCGCCAGTCATACAGGGCCGGAGCCTCGCTTGCCAGTTCGCTCAGCCCTTTTTTTCGTAGTGCCTGGAGCGCGGTTTCGCTGACTTCCAGCTCATCGACCTGATGGCGCCAGATTTTCCCCTGACGCAGGGCGGCCAGCGCCTGCTGTTGTTTCTGGGAGCGCTTCAGGCTGTTAATGTCCACCGCCTGGCCCTGTTCGGTCGCAAACCAGTACCACATTGGCGCGTGGCTGGCGCGTTTGCCCTGGCGCAGCATAATCGGTAAAGCGTGGAACAGAACATCGCCAATCGGATGATGATAATAATCCGCCGCCCATAGTAGCAGTCGCCAGGTGCTGGTGGAGTAAACGGGCTCGCTGTCGAGCACCTCAACGACCGATTTCAGTTCGTTAAGCGGCAATTCGCTCTTGTCGCTGACGGAGACGACGATCCCTACGCGCTGCTGTTTGCCAAAGGGCACGGTCACGCGACAGCCCGCTTTAACGCTCATGCTGTCGGGCAGCAGATAGTCAAACGTGCGTGGAAGCGGAACGGGCAGGGCAACGTGAGCGACGGGCATCGAATCTTCCTGACTTGAAAAGTGGCGCGTTAGTATACACATTAGTGAAAGCGGCGTGCGGATCAGTTTGCATACGTTGGTCAAATTCTGTATGATTCGCCGCCTTTGGTGTACTTTACGCCAAAGAACTTACATTCAACATCGCGTGGTGTCTGGCGTTAGGGCTGGAAGAGCGACGCGGCCTTAACTGAGGTTCTCCCATGAAAAAAGATATTCACCCGAAATACGAAATGATTACTGCAAACTGCTCTTGCGGTAACTCTATCCAGATCCGCTCTACCGTGGGTCACGATCTGAACCTGGACGTGTGCGGCAAATGCCACCCGTTCTACACTGGTAAGCAGCGTGACGTTGCAACCGGTGGCCGTGTTGACCGCTTCAACAAGCGTTTCAGCATCCCGGGCGCTAAATAAGTTTCCCGAAAAAAAGGCACCGCAAGGTGCCTTTTTTGTATCCGCTTATCAGTATTCCCACGTCTCCGGGTCGATACCCAGTTCACGCATGATCACCTTCGCCTCTTCCGGGATTTCGTCGCTACGCTCTTTGCGCAGGTCGTCATCGTTCGGCAACGGTTGGCCGGTAAACGCATGCAGAAACGCTTCGCACAGCAGTTCGCTGTTGGTTGCGTGGCGCAGGTTGTTCACCTGACGACGCGTACGTTCATCGGTGAGGATCTTCAACACCTTCAGAGGAATGGAAACCGTAATTTTCTTTACTTGCTCACTCTTCTTACCGTGCTCAGCGTATGGGCTGATATATTCGCCGCTCCATTCAGCCATGAGATACCTTTAATCCTCTCAGTCATTAATCTAAAGGTGCAAAACCTGTAACCGTCGGTTTTGAACCGTAAACCTGCGTAGTTTACCGTAGAGACGATACCGTGGCACGGATATTGCCGCTGCAGCGTGCACTAAAGCATATAATTTTAACGGCTATTTGCGCATTGCTCAATCTATACGCAAAGAAGTTTAGATGTCCAGATGTATTGACGTCCATACTTTCAATGTTTACTCTGGTGCCTGACTTTTCACCTAATTAGCCAGGAAGCCTTCACCATGACGCGTAAACAGGCCACCATCGCAGTGCGTAGCGGATTGAATGATGACGAGCAGTACGGCTGTGTTGTCCCGCCGATTCATCTTTCCAGTACCTATAATTTCACCGGATTTAATGAACCCCGTGCGCATGACTACTCGCGTCGTGGCAACCCTACGCGTGATGTTACCCAGCGCGCGCTGGCGGAACTGGAAGGTGGCGCAGGGGCAGTATTAACCAATACCGGCATGTCTGCCATTCATCTGGTGACTACCGTGTTCCTGAAGCCGGGCGATCTGCTGGTTGCGCCGCACGACTGTTACGGCGGCAGCTATCGTCTGTTTGATAGCCTGGCAAAACGCGGTTGTTACCGGGTGTTGTTTGTCGATCAAAATGACGAACAGGCGCTGAAACAGGCGCTGGCAGAGAAGCCGAAGCTGGTGCTGGTGGAAAGTCCAAGCAATCCATTGTTGCGCGTTGTCGATATTGCGAAAATTTGTCAGCTCACAAGGGATGCGGGAGCGATAAGTGTAGTGGATAATACGTTCCTCAGTCCGGCCCTTCAGAACCCACTGGCGCTGGGTGCAGATCTGGTATTGCATTCATGCACTAAATATCTGAATGGCCATTCTGATGTCGTCGCAGGCGTGGTGATTGCAAAAGATCCCGACGTTGTCACTGAACTGGCATGGTGGGCCAATAACATTGGCGTCACCGCCGGGGCCTTCGACAGCTATCTGCTGTTACGCGGGATTCGCACGCTGTCGCCGCGTATGGAGGTGGCGCAGCGCAATGCCCAGGCGATTGTCGATTTCCTGAAAACGCAGCCGCTGGTGAAGAAGCTTTATCACCCGTCGCTGCCTGAAAACCAGGGGCACGAGATTGCCGCGCGTCAGCAGAAAGGGTTTGGCGCGATGTTAAGTTTTGAACTGGACGCTGATGAGCAAACGCTGCGTCGCTTCCTGAGCGGGCTGTCATTGTTTACGCTGGCGGAATCGTTAGGTGGGGTTGAAAGTTTGATCTCCCACGCCGCAACCATGACGCACGCAGGTATGGCACCAGAGGCACGTGCCGCCGCCGGGATTTCTGAGACGCTGCTGCGGATCTCAACCGGTATTGAAGATTCTGAAGATTTAATTGCCGATCTGGAAAATGGCTTCCGGGTCGCAGCCAAGGGGTAATCATGAGTGTGATAGCGCAGGCAGGGGCGAAGGGTCGTCAACTGCACAAGTTTGGTGGTAGTAGTCTTGCTGATGTGAAGTGTTACCTGCGCGTTGCAGGGATCATGACAGAGTATTCACAGCCGGGTGACATGATGGTTGTCTCCGCGGCGGGCAGCACCACCAACCAGCTGATTAGCTGGCTGAAATTGAGCCAGACCGATCGCCTCTCTGCGCATCAGGTGCAACAGTCCTTACGCCGTTACCAGAGCGAGCTGATTGCCGGTTTGCTGCCTGCAGACGTGGCGGATGGGTTGATTAGCGCTTTTACGCATGACCTTGAGCGTCTGGCCGCCCTGCTGGACAGCGGTATTACCGATGCGGTGTACGCCGAAGTGGTGGGGCACGGTGAAGTGTGGTCTGCGCGCCTGATGGCCGCCGTGCTGCAACATCTGGGCGTTGAGGCTGCCTGGCTCGACGCGCGTGATTTCCTGCGTGCCGAACGCGCCGCACAGCCACAGGTGGACGAAGGTCTATCCTACCCGCTGCTGCAACAGTTGCTGGTACAGCATCCGGGTAAACGCATTGTGGTGACCGGCTTTATCAGCCGCAGCAATGCCGGGGAAACCGTGCTGTTGGGGCGTAACGGCTCTGACTACTCGGCGACGCAAATCGGTGCCCTGGCGGGCGTGTCCCGCGTCACCATCTGGAGTGACGTCGCCGGTGTTTACAGCGCTGATCCACGCAAGGTGAAAGACGCCTGCCTGCTGCCGCTGCTGCGCCTGGATGAAGCCAGCGAGCTGGCACGTCTGGCCGCGCCGGTTCTGCACGCGCGTACGCTGCAGCCGGTTTCCGGCAGCGATATCGATTTGCAGTTGCGCTGCAGTTACACCCCGGATCAGGGCTCCACGCGCATCGAACGCGTGCTGGCATCCGGTACGGGGGCGCGTATTGTCACCAGCCACGACGACATCTGCCTGATTGAGTTCCAGGTCCCGGCGGGCCAGGACTTCAAACTGGCGCATAAAGATATCGACACGATCCTCAAACGTGCTCAGGTGCGTCCGCTGGCGGTTGGCGTACATAACGACCGTCAACTGCTGCAGTTCTGCTACACCGCCGAAGTGGCGGACAGCGCGCTAAAAATTTTGGATGAAGCGGGCCTGCCGGGCGAGCTTCGTCTGCGTCAGGGGCTGGCGCTGGTGGCGATGGTGGGCGCGGGCGTCACCCGTAACCCACTGCACTGCCACCGCTTCTGGCAACAGCTGAAAGGGCAACCGGTTGAATTTACCTGGCAGTCGGAAGAGGGCATCAGCCTCGTTGCCGTCCTGCGTAAAGGGCCAACTGAGAGCCTGATTCAGGGTCTGCATACCTCTCTGTTCCGTGCGGAAAAACGCATCGGCCTGGTGTTGTTCGGTAAAGGCAACATCGGTTCTCGCTGGCTGGAGCTGTTCGCGCGCGAGCAGGTCACGCTCTCAGCACGTACCGGCTTTGAATTTATCCTCGCCGGGGTGGTGGACAGCCGCCGCAGTCTGTTGAACTACGAGGGGCTGGATGCCAGCCGCGCACTTGCCTTCTTTAATGATGAAGCGGTTGAACAGGACGAAGAGTCGCTGTTCCTGTGGATGCGCGCGCACCCGTATGACGATCTGGTGGTGCTGGACGTTACTGCCAGCGAACAGCTTGCCGATCAGTATCTTGATTTCGCCAGCCACGGTTTCCACGTCATCAGTGCGAACAAACTGGCGGGGGCAAGCAGCACCGATAAGTACCGTCAGATCCACGACGCGTTCGAAAAAACCGGTCGTCACTGGCTCTATAACGCCACCGTAGGCGCGGGTCTGCCGGTTAACCATACCGTGCGCGATCTGATTGAAAGCGGCGACAGCATTCTGGCGCTGAGCGGTATTTTCTCCGGTACGCTCTCCTGGCTGTTCCTGCAGTTTGATGGCACCGTACCGTTCACTGACCTGGTGGATCAGGCGTGGCAGCAGGGGCTAACCGAACCCGATCCCCGCGTCGATCTCTCCGGTAAAGATGTGATGCGTAAGCTGGTGATCCTGGCGCGTGAAGCCGGTTATGACATTGAACCCGGCGCTGTTCGCGTCGAGTCGCTGGTGCCGGCAGGCTGCGAGGAAGGATCCATTGACCACTTCTTTGAAAACGGTGATGAACTGAACGAGCAGATGCTGCAACGTCTGGAAGCCGCAAACGAGATGGGGCTGGTGCTGCGCTATGTGGCGCGTTTCGAGGCCAACGGTAAAGCGCGTGTGGGGGTTGAGGCGGTGCGTCCTGAACATCCTCTGGCGGCGCTGCTGCCGTGCGATAACGTCTTTGCAATCGAAAGCCGCTGGTACCGCGATAACCCACTGGTGATCCGTGGCCCGGGTGCAGGGCGCGATGTCACCGCCGGGGCGATCCAGTCGGACATCAATCGTCTCGCTAAGTTGCTGTAATCCCGCGTGTTCCCTCTCCCGGTGGGAGAGGGCCAGGGTGAGGGCAACCAACCGCACTCACCCCATCATGAATTTCCTTCATCTTCCCTGAGCATTCCTCACCGTTATTGTTGATTATTTCTGTTGACGTCACTCCGCTTTTCCGTCATTTTTACATCTGGACGTCTAAACGTATAGAAGTTCACAACACAACAAACAACGACACGCGAAAGATAGAGGTAAGGTATGAGCTTTTTTCACGCCAACCAGCGGGAAGCCCTGAATCAGAGCCTGGCCGAAGTAAACGGCCAGATTAACGTCTCTTTTGAATTTTTCCCGCCGCGCACCAGTGAAATGGAGCAAACCCTCTGGAGCTCTATCGATCGCCTGAGCAGCCTGAAACCGAAATTTGTCTCCGTGACCTACGGCGCGAACTCCGGCGAGCGTGACCGTACGCACAGCATTATTAAAGGCATTAAAGACAGAACCGGTCTGGAAGCGGCGCCGCATCTGACCTGTATCGACGCCACCGGTGACGAGCTGCGTGCTATCGCCCAGGATTACTGGAATAACGGGATTCGTCATATCGTCGCCCTGCGCGGCGACCTGCCGCCGGGTAGCGGTAAGCCGGAAATGTATGCGGCGGATCTGGTCGCGCTGCTGAAAGACGTTGCCGATTTTGATATCTCCGTGGCGGCGTACCCGGAAGTGCATCCGGAAGCGAAAAGCGCTCAGGCCGACCTCCTTAACCTGAAGCGTAAAGTGGATGCCGGTGCGAACCGGGCCATTACTCAGTTCTTCTTTGATGTGGAAAGCTACCTGCGCTTCCGTGACCGCTGCGTTTCTGCGGGTATCGACGTGGAAATCATCCCGGGTATTCTGCCGGTCTCTAACTTCAAACAGGCGAAGAAATTTGCCGATATGACCAACGTACGCATTCCGCTGTGGATGTCCAAAATGTACGAAGGGCTGGACGATGATCCGGAAACGCGCAAGCTGGTGGGTGCCAATATCGCAATGGACATGGTGAAAATTTTAAGTCGGGAAGGGGTAAAAGATTTCCACTTCTACACGCTGAACCGCGCGGAAATGAGCTACGCCATTTGTCATACGCTCGGTGTTCGCCCGGCGTAATAAACATCAAGCCCTCCTGAATGGAGGGCTTTTTAGTCTGGCTAAAAGTTAAAAGGTATTAGCTATCGAATCTGTGGATTAATTCAACTATATCTTATTGCTAGTGGTGTATATCGTAACGGTAACACTGTAAAAGGGAGCATAGCGATGAGCACGTCAGACGAGAGCAATAAAGCGGCATCAGTCGGCAAATGCCCGTTCCACCAGGGCGGCGTCGATCACAGCGCGGGGGCAGGTACAGGCAGCCGCGACTGGTGGCCAAAACAACTCCGCATCGATCTTCTTAACCAACATTCCAATCGTTCGAACCCTCTGGGTGAAGACTTCGACTACCGCAAAGAATTTAGCAAGCTGGATTACTCCGCCCTCAAGGGCGATCTCAAAGCACTCTTAACCGACTCTCAACCGTGGTGGCCTGCCGACTGGGGCAGCTATGCGGGCCTGTTTATTCGCATGGCCTGGCACGGTGCGGGAACCTATCGCTCCGTTGACGGACGCGGCGGTGCCGGACGCGGTCAACAGCGCTTTGCGCCGCTGAACTCCTGGCCAGATAACGTCAGTCTGGATAAAGCTCGCCGTCTGCTGTGGCCGATCAAGCAAAAATATGGTCAAAAAATCTCCTGGGCCGACCTGTTTATTCTTGCGGGTAACGTGGCGCTGGAAAACTCCGGCTTCCGTACCTTTGGTTTTGGTGCCGGGCGTGAAGATGTCTGGGAACCGGATCTCGACGTTAACTGGGGGGATGAAAAAGCCTGGCTGACCCATCGTGACCCGGAAGCGCTGGCGAAACGTCCGCTGGCGGCCACTGAAATGGGGCTGATCTACGTTAACCCGGAAGGACCAAACGCCAGCGGTGAACCGCTGTCCGCGGCGGCAGCCATTCGCGCCACCTTCGGTAACATGGGAATGAACGACGAAGAGACCGTGGCGCTGATTGCCGGGGGGCATACGCTGGGTAAAACCCATGGTGCGGGTGAAGCAACGGACGTTGGCACAGACCCGGAAGCGTCACCGATTGAAGCGCAGGGCCTGGGCTGGGCCAGCACGCACGGTACCGGTATTGGCGCTGACGCCATTACTTCCGGTCTGGAAGTCATCTGGTCACAAACCCCGACCCAGTGGAGCAACTACTTCTTCGAGAACCTGTTCAAATACGAATGGGTACAAACCCGTAGCCCGGCCGGTGCGATTCAGTTTGAAGCCGTGGACGCGCCTGAGATCATGCCAGACCCGTTCGACCCGTCGAAAAAACGCAAACCCACCATGCTGGTTACCGACCTGACGCTGCGTTTTGATCCGGAATTCGAAAAAATTTCCCGTCGCTTCCTGAACGATCCGCAGGCTTTCAACGAAGCCTTCGCCCGCGCGTGGTTCAAACTGACCCACCGCGATATGGGGCCAAAATCGCGTTATCTTGGCCCGGAAGTGCCGAAAGAAGATCTGATCTGGCAGGATCCGCTGCCGGAGGCAGTATTCAATCCGACCAAAGAGGACATTGAGAGCCTGAAGGCGGAAATTGCAGCATCCGGGCTCTCCGTGAGCGAACTGATTTCCGTGGCATGGGCATCGGCCTCAACCTTCCGCGGCGGTGACAAGCGTGGCGGTGCCAACGGTGCGCGTCTGGCGCTTGCGCCTCAGCGCAACTGGGATGTTAACGCCGCAGCCGTACGTGCATTGCCTGCTCTGGAAGCTATTCAGCGCACCACCAATAAAGCCTCACTGGCCGATATCATCGTGCTCGCGGGTGTGGTAGGCGTTGAGCAGGCGGCGAAAGCGGCAGGCGTTTACGTCACCGTACCGTTCACGCCGGGCCGTGTGGATGCACGTCAGGATCAGACGGATATCGATATGTTTAACCTGCTTGAACCGATTGCTGACGGTTTCCGTAACTATCGTGCGCAGGTTGATGTTTCCACCACCGAATCGCTGCTGATTGATAAAGCCCAGCAGTTGACGTTAACCGCACCAGAAATGACGGTGCTGATCGGCGGCCTGCGCGTACTGGGTGCAAATTTCGACGGCAGTAAAAATGGTGTGTTCACCAACCGCGAAGGCGTGCTGAGCAATGACTTCTTCGTGAATCTGCTGGATATGAACACTCAGTGGAAGGCGACCGATGAATCGAACGAGCTGTTTGCCGGAAGCGATCGCACCAGCGGTGAAGTGAAATACACTGCCACTCGCGCTGACCTGGTCTTCGGCTCTAACGCTGTCCTTCGCGCGCTGGCAGAGGTGTACGCCAGCAGTGATGCTCACGAGAAGTTCGTTCGCGACTTCGTTGCAGCGTGGGCGAAGGTGATGGATCTGGACCGTTTTGACGTGAAATAACCATTGAGCCGGGTACGCATAGCGCACCCGGCGTTTTTGTTACTCCCACTCCTGCAGGAAACGCTGTCCATACTGGTCGGCAACCAGCAGTGCCGCGTAAACCTGATCCGGCGACACGCCACCCGGCATGTTGTGAATGGTCTCTCCCTCAGCGCAAGACGCTTCGGCAATCAGGCGCATTTTGGCCGGAATGTCTTCTTTGATGTTCAGCTGCGCCAGCGTGATCGGCAATCCAACGCTGTGGCAAAGCGCCGCGACGGTTTCGATCTCCTCAACCGGCGCGTTTTCCAGCACCAGTTGCGTCAGCGTACCAAACGCCACTTTTTCACCGTGGTAGAAGTGATGCGCATCCGGCACTGCCGTCATCCCGTTGTGAATGGCATGCGCTGCCGCCAGCCCGCCGCTTTCAAACCCTACGCCGCTCAGATAGGTATTGGCTTCGATAATGCGTTCCAGCGCCGGGGTTACTACGTGCTGCTCGGCGGCCAGCATCGCTTTCTCGCCCTCTTCAATCAGCGTGTTGTAGCACAGCTCGGCAAGCGCTAACGCGGCCTGTGTGCACTTGCCGCCCGCCATGGTGGTCGCGCCACTGCGGGAACAGGCACGCGCTTCAAACCAGGTGGCAAGGGCATCACCAATTCCGGCGGCCAGCAGACGCGGCGGCGCACCAGCCACCACTTTGGTGTCGACAATCACCATATCGGGGTTATGCGGCAGCATCAGATAGCGTTCAAATTCGCCGCTGTCGGTGTAAATCACAGAAAGGGCGCTGCACGGGGCATCGGTGGAGGCGATAGTCGGGGCGATAGCGACCGGCACGTCCATAAAATGTGCCAGCGCTTTGGCGGTATCCAGCGTTTTACCGCCGCCAATGCCCAGCACCGCCATGCAGTCCGCACTGTCGGCCAGTTTTTTCAGACGATCGATCTCATTCTGCGAACATTCGCCGCCAAACGGCGCGATTTCGGCATGTAGCTCTGCATTTTTAAAACTCTGGCGCAGGGTCTCTTCGGCAAAACCCAGCACAAATTTATCGCCAACAACCAGCCAGCGTGTAGCCAGAGGTTTCAGATAGTCGCCGAGACGGGTGAGAACATCAGCGCCCTGGATATATTTCCCCGGCGATTGAATGATACGGTCCATAACATATCTCCCTTAGAGGTTGAGGTTACCAAACGCGTTTTTCCAGTCCTGCTCGAACTTCTCTATTGCTGACTCTATCGCCGGCGTGCCGAGCATTTGTTGCGCTACATCTAAGGGAAGCGTGATTGCTTCACATCCGGCGAGCAGGCAGTCCAGCGCCTGGCGTGGCGTTTTGAAGCTGGCTGCCAGCACCTTGCTCTCCGGTGCATGCTGTTCCAGCAGGGATTGCAGCTCCTGAACCATGCGAATGCCGTCCCCGCCCTGGGCATCCACGCGGTTTACGTATGGCGCGACATATTTTGCCCCGGCCAGCGCGGCCAGCAGGCCTTGCGCGGCGCTGTACACGGCGGTACCCAGCGTAGTGATGCCCGCTGTTTTTAGCGCCTTAATGGCGATAAGCCCCTGGGCGGTGACCGGGATTTTCACCACGATATCCGGGATAGCATTGCTCAGGCGTTTGGCTTCGGCCACCATGCCTTCTGCGTCGCGGCTCATTGTCTGGGCGAATAGCCTGCCTTTCGGTCCAATGGCGCTTTGCAGGCGCGGCAGCACCTCCCAGATTGACTCACGGCTGGCGGCAATGATGCTCGGATTGGTGGTGACGCCTGCAAGGGGGAAAACGCGCGCAAGGCGTTCTACTTCTGCCACGTTGGCGGTATCGAGATACAGTTCCATTATTTTTCCTCGTTTTAGAGTTCTAATTCGTGTTGCAGCAGGGAAGCGATAGCCTCCTGGGAACTGGCATTAACCAGAGCACTGCGAAAATCGTTATGCATGATGCGACGGGCCAGGCGGGAGAAAATACGCATATGCTGGTCGCCAGCAGCGTGTTTATTCAGCGTCAGCATGATGATAAATTGCGCCTCCTCGTCACCCCACATAACGGGCGCTTTCAGGCGTGCGACGCTGATAGTGGATTGCTCAATGTGTTCTGATTTGCTGTGTGGAATGGCGAATCCAAAACCCAACCCGGTGGAAAATACGGCTTCGCGTGCCCATAAATCGGCTTCCAGCTTGCGCGGATAGCGGCATCGCCCGGCGAGCAAAAGGTTATCGGTCATGCCTTTCATGACCTCTTCTTTACTGTTCCAGTCGTTATCCAGAGAAATACAGCGTGGCGTCACCAGTGGCGTATCCTGCTGATTCATACGGAACTGGGCGAGCAGATGTTCTACTTCAAGCGAGGTGCGACACGCCATGGCCTGGTTCAACAGCTGGCGACAGGCGCGGCTATCAAGCTGCGCCAGGCGTGCTTTGGTGGCAGGAATGGCAGGGGAGCCCATGCTCAGTTCGTCCAGCCCCAGACCCACCAGCAGCGGCAGTACCGACCCTTTCGCGCCTAACTCACCGCAGAGGCCAATCCACTTACCCTGACGGTGAACGGCCTGCACCGCGTAGTCCAGCGCCCGCAGGAAGGCGGGGTTCAGGCTGTTGTAATGGCGCGTGACTTTGGCGTTGTCGCGGTCGACGGCAAGCAGATACTGTGTCAGGTCATTGCTGCCGATGCTAAAGAAATCAATCTCTTCGCAGCACTGATCGATGATGAACATCACCGAGGGGACTTCCAGCATAATGCCGAGTGGGATTTTCTCATCAAACGGAATATGTTCAGCCCGGAGCTGTTGCTTCGCGTCGGCGAGCTTCTCTTTTACCCACAGGATCTCCTCCATGGAGGAGATCATCGGGATCATGATCTTAAGGTTTCCGTGGGCAGAGGCGCGAAGGATCGCCCGAAGCTGGGCCGTGAACAGTGAAGAATACTCTTCATATATGCGTACGGCACGGTAGCCGAGGAAGGGATTGTTCTCAGCTGGAATATTCAGGTACTCCACCGGCTTGTCGCCGCCGATATCCATAGTGCGCACAATAATGCTACGGCTATTTGCACTTTCCAGTGCCTGACAGAAAATGTTGTATAACTCGTTTTCGCCGGGTGCGCTGGCACGATCCATATAGAGCATTTCGGTGCGGAACAGGCCCACGCCTTCGGCACCATTTCCAAATGCTGCCTGGGCCTCCACCGCGTGGGCAATATTGGCGGCAATTTCTACCCGCAGGCCGTCGGCGGTTCTGGCTTCACGGTCAAGCCAGACGCGCTGTTGCTTGCGTATCGCCTGCTGGACGCGCGCTTCCTGCTGATAGTAACGCGCTACGGCGTCGCTGCCATTGACGACCACCGCACCGGCATTGCCGTCCACAAATACAGGCTGATTGCGCCATTGCAGCAGGCTTTCACTGTTGACGCCAACCAGCGTTGGAATATTGAAGGAACGCGCGAGGATCACGGTATGCGAGGTGGTGCCGCCACTTTTCAGCAGCAGTCCTTTAAGCTGCGTTTTATCGAGTTCAAGAAACTGACCGGGAGTCAGATCGTCAGCAAGGCAGATGCTCGGCTGCGTCAGCTGGCCGTGAGCCGGGAAACGCGCTTCACCATAGATATGTTGTAAAAGCTGGTAGCAGATGTCGCGCACGTCGAGCACCCGCTCCTGCAAATAGGTGCTGCTGGAACGGGAGAAGGTGTCGCAGAAATGGTTCGCCGTGGCGATGATGGCCTGGGCGCAGCTTAGACCCTGGCTGACCCCTGACAGGAGGTGCTGACGCAGCGAGGTATCTGTAGCCAGCGAGCGGTGGGCTTCAAGAATAGCGCTGGCAGTGCTGTCGCTGTCCAGGGCGCGCAGCTCAATGTGTTCGATCAGCTGCGTCAGGCCGTTATCCAGCGCCGACTGCTCAGTTTCCACGCTTTGCGCGTCGGGTAAATCGGTCAGGGCGTTGAGATCGAGCGAGGACAATAACGTCAGGACGCCATGTGCACTCCCGCTGCATACCGGAGTAGCGCGAAACAGCGTCGGGTTCAGGCGTGTCAGGGATT
The DNA here is from genome assembly GCF_028737495.1 of Enterobacter cloacae complex sp. 2022EL-00981. NCBI lineage: Bacteria > Pseudomonadati > Pseudomonadota > Gammaproteobacteria > Enterobacterales > Enterobacteriaceae > Enterobacter > Enterobacter cloacae complex sp. 2022EL-00981. The sequence goes on along the minus strand of NZ_JAQZRK010000014.1, from coordinate 22,420 downwards.
CAGGCAAGGGATCCAGCTCCGTGCTGATTACCCCTTCAAGCGGCGCGTCGCAATGCGGAAACTCCTCTCTGAGCCACAGCTCCAGCCGCTGCCGGGCATGCTGCTCGTCTTCACCGTTTATCACCAGGCGGCAGGCATCGCCCGCCAGCGTATCGGTACCAATCAGCGCCAGCGCGCTTTTGGCGTCGCCTTTACGATCCGTACGCAGGTTATGCCACTCAATTTGCGAGATAAACGTGCTGCACAGCGTTTCTACATGACTTGCAGGACGCGCGTGAACGCCGTTGGGCAATTCACAGGTAAATTCCACTACCAGAGCCATACACACTCCTGAAACTAATCGTCAATTATGCGGAACAGCATACGAGCGTGATGATGAGGCGCGCCATGTGACAAAACTGCCAAAAACTGGACAAATGTAATGTCACCTTAAAATTGAGATTTCACTCACAAGTTGTGACAGTTTGCGTAATGCGAAGTCGATGAGAAATGTCGAGGCGGATCGCATTTTCATTCCGATATTACAAAAATCCAGTAAATGGCCTTTTTGTCTCCTGTCCGCCGTCTTCCTGATTGCCTATTGTTTGCCACAACATCTTTGTGGATAAAGGCCTGGAGCGGCATATGAAAGCGTTGGTGCATATTCTCAAGAACACGCGACAGCATCTGATGACAGGGGTGTCGCACATGATCCCGTTTGTGGTCTCGGGCGGCATTCTGCTGGCGGTTTCGGTCATGCTATACGGCAAAGGTGCGGTGCCCGATGCCGCAACCGATCCCAATCTGAAAAAGCTCTTTGACATCGGTGTGGCGGGTTTAACACTGATGGTGCCATTCCTCGCCGCCTATATTGGTTATTCCATTGCAGAACGCGCCGCGCTTGCTCCCTGTGCTATTGCCGCCTGGGTGGGCAACAGCTTCGGTGCAGGGTTCTTTGGCGCAATTATCGCCGGGATTTTCGGTGGCATTGTCGTCTGGTATCTGAAAAAGCTGCCCGTGCCGAAAGTGCTGCGTTCCGTTATGCCTATCTTCATCATCCCGATTATCGGCACGTTTATTACCGCAGGCATCATGATGTGGGGACTGGGCGAGCCTGTAGGCGCGCTTACTACCGGTCTCACCCAGTGGCTGCAAGGCATGCAGCAGGGCAGCATTGTGGTACTCGCCATTATTATCGGTCTCATGCTGGCGTTCGACATGGGCGGCCCGGTCAACAAAGTGGCTTATGCCTTCATGCTGATTTGCGTTGCGCAAGGCGTCTATACCGTCGTTGCAATTGCCGCCGTGGCTATTTGTATACCGCCGCTGGGGTTAGGCCTGGCAACGCTTATCGGCCGTAAGAATTTTACCGGTGAAGAACGTGAAGCAGGTAAAGCGGCGCTGGTGATGGGCTGCGTGGGTGTCACCGAGGGAGCGATTCCGTTTGCCGCAGCGGACCCGCTACGCGTGATTCCTTCCATTATGTTGGGCTCCGCCTGCGGCGCGGTCACGGCTGCGGTTACGGGCGCGCAATGCTATGCCGGATGGGGCGGGTTAATTGTGCTTCCCGTGGTGGACGGCAAGCTCGGCTATATCGCGGCGGTTGCCGTGGGTGCAGTGGTGACGGCGGTCAGCGTCAACGTGCTAAAGCGTATTGCCCGAAAGAACACAAAGCAGATCGAGGAAAAAGAGGATGACCTGGATCTGGATTTCGAAATTAACTGAGTGAGGAAGAGAACATGGCCCGAATTATCGCAGTAACCGCATGTCCGTCTGGCGTTGCCCATACCTATATGGCTGCCGAAGCGCTGGAAAGCGCCGCAAAAGCGAAAGGCTGGGAAGTGAAGGTAGAAACGCAGGGGTCGATTGGTCTTGAGAACGAACTGACGGCAGAGGATATCGCCGCAGCAGATATGGTGATCCTGACTAAAGATATCGGCATTAAATTCGAAGAGCGTTTTGCCGGGAAAACCATCGTGCGCGTCAATATCAGCGACGCGGTAAAACGTGCCGACGCCATCATGAACAAAATCGATGCCCACCTGGCGCAAACCGCCTGATGCTCTCCCGCCCTTCGGGGCGGGCTGGTTTTTTCCGTTACAGGAGTTCCCTCATGACGAATCGTATACCGCGTTTGAAAAATGCGCTCTTTGCCAACCCTCGCGAGATCTCGCTTGAACGTGCGCTGCTCTATACAGCCAGCCATCAACAGACGGAAGGCGAACCGGTTATTCTCCGTCGCGCGAAAGCAACGGCGCACATTCTCGACCATGTGGAAATCGCGATTCGTGATGAAGAACTGATTGCCGGAAACCGCACCGTTAAGCCGCGTGCAGGCATTATGTCACCGGAGATGGATCCCTACTGGTTGCTTAAGGAACTGGACCAGTTCGCCACCCGTCCGCAGGATCGCTTTGAAATCAGCGATGAGGATAAGCAGACCTACCGTGAGGTGCTGTATCCCTATTGGGAAAACCGGTCGATGAAGGATTTCATCAACAGCCAGATGACGGAGGAGGTGAAGGCCGCCGTAGGGACGCAGATTTTTAGCGTCAACCAAACGGATAAAGGGCAGGGGCATATCATTATTGATTATCCTCGCCTGCTTAATAACGGGCTGGGCGCGCTGGTGGCGGAAATGCGTGAACGCTGCGCTCGTGATACGCAAAACACGTTCTATGCAGCGGCGCTCATTCTGCTCGAAGCGTCCCAGCGCCATATTCTGCGTTATGCGGCGCTCGCTGAAGAACTGGCTCAGAGCAGCGATGCTACTCGCCGCGAAGAATTGCTGGCAATGGCCGACATCTCGCGACACAACGCACAGCATAAGCCGCAAACCTTCTGGCAGGCGTGTCAGCTGTTCTGGTACATGAACGTCATTTTGCAGTACGAATCTAACGCCAGTTCGCTCTCCATCGGGCGTTTTGATCAGTATATGCTGCCGTTTTATCAGGCCTCGTTAACGCAGGGAGACGATCCAGCGTTTCTGAAAGAGTTGCTGGAGTCGCTGTGGGTGAAGTGTAACGATGTGGTGCTCTTGCGCTCGACCAGCAGTGCCCGTTATTTTGCCGGGTTTCCGACCGGGTATACCGCGCTGCTGGGTGGCCTGACGGAAAACGGGCGTAGCGCGGTGAACGTGCTTTCGTTCCTGTGTCTGGATGCCTACCAGAGCGTTCAGCTTCCCCAGCCTAACCTCGGCGTACGGGTAAACGAACTGATCGACCGGCCTTTCCTGCTGAAAACAGCGGAGACTATTCGGCTGGGCACCGGCATTCCACAGATTTTTAACGATGAAGTAATAGTACCTGCCTTTTTGAATCGCGGCGTGTCGCTGGAAGATGCGCGTGACTATGCGGTTGTCGGCTGCGTTGAACTGTCGATTCCAGGGAAAACTTACGGCCTGCATGATATCGCCATGTTTAACCTGCTGAAGGTAATGGAAATCGCCATGCAGGAGAACGAAGGCAATAGCGGGCTGACGTACGAGGGGTTAATTGAACATATACGCGCCAGGATTAATCACTACATTGCACTGATGGTGGAAGGAAGCAACATTTGCGATATCGGCCATCGCGACTGGGCACCCGTGCCGTTGCTCTCCTCCTTTATCAGCGACTGTCTGGAAACGGGGAAAGACATTACTGACGGTGGCGCGCGCTATAACTTCTCCGGTGTGCAGGGGATTGGTATTGCTAATTTGAGCGACTCGCTTCACGCCCTGAAAGGGCTGGTGTTTGAACAGCAGCGCTTAAGTTTTGACGAGCTGCTGGCGGTGTTAAAAGCGAATTTTGCCACCCCGGAGGGCGAAAAGGTACGCGCGCGGCTGATCAATCGCTTTGAGAAATACGGTAATGATATCGACGATGTCGACAATATCAGTGCGGAACTGCTGCGCCATTACTGTAAAGAGGTCGAAAAATACCGCAACCCGCGTGGTGGAATCTTCACGCCTGGCTCGTATACCGTCTCTGCCCATGTGCCGCTTGGCGCGGTCGTGGGGGCTACGCCGGATGGTCGCCTGGCGGGCGAACAGCTGGCGGATGGAGGACTTTCTCCGATGCTCGGCCAGGATATGCAGGGGCCGACGGCTGTGCTGAAGTCGGTGAGCAAGCTGGATAACTATTTGTTATCTAACGGTACGCTGCTAAACGTTAAATTCACCCCAGCCACGCTGGAAGGCGATGCCGGGTTGCAGAAGCTGGCTGACTTCCTCCGTGCGTTTACGCAGCTTAAGTTACAGCATATCCAGTTCAACGTGGTCAACGCGGAAACCCTGCGTGAGGCGCAACGGCGTCCTCAGGATTTTGCCGGGCTGGTGGTACGCGTTGCTGGCTACAGCGCCTTCTTTGTTGAGCTGTCGAAGGAGATCCAGGATGACATTATCCGTCGGACCGCGCATCAGCTGTGACGTCGTTGAAACACGCGCCGACGTAGCGCGTATTTTCAATATTCAGCGTTATTCGTTGAACGACGGAGCAGGTATTCGCACGGTAGTCTTTTTCAAAGGCTGTCCTCACCGTTGCCCGTGGTGCGCCAATCCTGAGTCGATCTCGCCGAAAATAGAGACGGTTCGCCGGGAGAGCAAATGTTTGCACTGCGCTCCCTGCCTGCGTGATGCGGACGAGTGCCCGTCCGGCGCGTTTGAACGCATCGGACGCGACGTGACGCTGGACGAGCTGGAACGCGAAGTGATGAAGGATGACGTCTTCTTTCGCTCATCGGGAGGCGGGGTGACGCTGTCAGGTGGGGAAGTATTAATGCAGGCACCCTTTGCGACGCAGCTGCTTAAGCGTTTGCGCCGCTACGGTATTCATACCGCTATTGAGACGGCGGGAGATGCGCCCCTGTCCCGATTGCTGCCGCTGGCACGCCAGTGTGATGAAGTACTGTTTGACCTGAAGATTATGGATCCTGAGCAGGCACGTTCGGTGACGGCAGTAAATCTTCCCAGAGTGCTGGAAAACCTTACGCAGCTGGTGGCCGAAGGCATAAACGTCATCCCCCGTGTGCCGCTTATTCCGGGCTATACGCTAACTGACGCCAACATGGCGAGCGTGCTGGCATTTTTATTACCTTCAGGGATACGGCAGCTGCATTTATTACCGTTTCACTCTTATGGTGAACCAAAATACCGTCTGCTTGGGCAACAATGGTCGATGCGGGAGGTGAGTCCTCCGACAGCTGACGAGGTCGCGGCAATGCGCCGTATGGCCGAAGATAAAGGGTTTCATGTCACCATTGGAGGTTAAAAATGACAGTAATAGCAGGGCGTCATCTGGTGGCGGTAACCGCGTGCGTGAGCGGCGTGGCGCATACGTACATGGCCGCAGAACGGCTGGAGCGGATTTGCCAGCAGGAGAAATGGTCAGTGCGCATTGAGACGCAAGGAGCGTTAGGCATTGAAAGTGAGCTGACGGAGGACGATATCCGCCGCGCCGATGTCGTATTACTTATCACGGATATTGAGCTGGCGGGCAACGAACGCTTCGAATCCGCCCGCTATGTGAAATGCGGCATTAATGCTTTCCTGCGGGACCCGCAAAAGGTCATGGCAGCGGTACGAAAAATGGTATCCGCACCGCAGCATACGCAGGTCATTCTGGATTAGCCGCTTTTCCGATTAGCTGGCTGTGATACTGACGACGGTATTCCGACGGCGAGCGCTCCGTGTTTTTACGGAATAAACGGCAGAAATAGTTACTGTCGACAAAACCGCAGGCATGCGCCACTTCTTTTACCTTTAAGTCATACCCTTTCAGCAACTGACGCGCGTGCTCCAGCCGCGTGTGGGTCAGGTACTCATTAAAACCTACCGCGCCGGTTTTCTGAAAAAGATGCGATAAATAGTTCGGAGAGATGTAAAACGCCTGCGCTACGGATTCCCGGGTAAGCGGGGTCGCATAATGTTCATCGATATAAACGCGAATAGCTTCAAACAGCGCCTGACTTCGGGAGGCGGTCTGGATCTGGCTACCCAACAAATCGACGCAGTGGCTAAGCAGGCTGGCAACAATCAGTCGCGCTGTTTGCTGCTCGTGCGGCTGCATCTGCATTTCATGAAGCGTCTGTAACAGGAAGGATCCGATGCGTGGCCCCCGACGGGCAACGTGCTGTTTTGCAAGGTTACGAACGTCTACGCCGTCCCAGTGCAAAAGGCTAAATCCAAGCTGCTGTTTGCCAAACAGGATGCTCAGCGTTGTCGCGGGCATGTGCCATTGTGGATCGTTCCAGCCGCCAGCCGGGACGTATAAAACGTCACCCTGCTGTAATACGCAAGCCGCCGGGTCTTTCACCGAGCCTTCGAGCACGATCTCCAGACGGGGGAAATCAACCTGCAGGGCGAGTTCGGGTGCGCAGAGGGCGGGGTTGGCGAAATGAACCTGACGCAGCGGCATCGTACCGCTAATCAGGTCAGTCAGGATGTGGGTAATATCATGCTGCATGGTGTAAATACCGAGGTATTGCCGGGTGGCGCTGACGCTTACCCGGCCTACCTGTCGTAGGCCCGGCAAGCGAAGCGCCGCCGGGCAGTGAGCATTAGCCGGTGTTACGCATACCCGCTGCAACGCCCGCAATTGTCACCATCAGCGCTTGTTCAACGCGTGGATCCGGATCTTTACCTTCCTCTTCCGCCAGACGCGAACGGTGCAGCAGCTCCGCCTGCAGGACGTTCAGTGGGTCGGTATAGATGTTACGCAGCTGGATAGACTCGGCAATCCACGGCAGATCGGCCATCAGATGGGAGTCGTTGGCGATATCCAGCACCACTTTGATGTCGCCTTCCAGCAGTTCGCGCAGCTCTTTACCCAGCGCCCACAGCTCTGGTTTCACCAGGCGCTGATCGTAGTATTCCGCCAGCCACAGGTCAGCTTTCGAGAAGACCATCTCCAGCATACCCAGACGGGTAGAGAAGAATGGCCAGTCGCGGCACATGGTTTCCAGTTCGTTCTGTTTGCCATCTTCCACCACTTTCTGCAGCGCCGCACCGGCACCCAGCCAGGCTGGCAGCATCAGACGGTTCTGCGTCCAGGCGAAGATCCACGGGATTGCACGCAGAGACTCCACGCCGCCGGTCGGACGACGCTTGGCCGGACGTGAACCCAGCGGCAGTTTGCCCAGCTCCTGCTCTGGCGTAGCAGAGCGGAAGTAAGGTACGAAATCTTTGTTTTCACGCACGTAGCCGCGGTACAGGTCGCACGAGATGTCAGACAGCTCATCCATAATGCGACACCAGGATTCTTTCGGCTCCGGCGGTGGCAGCAGGTTTGCTTCGAGAATCGCACTGGTATAGAGCGACAGGCTGCTGATGGTCACTTCCGGCAGGCCGTATTTGAAGCGGATCATCTCGCCCTGTTCGGTCACGCGCAGCCCGCCTTTCAGGCTTCCCGGCGGCTGAGAGAGCAGCGCCGCGTGCGCAGGCGCACCGCCACGGCCAATGGAGCCACCGCGACCGTGGAACAGCGTCAGCTCAATACCGGCTTTCTCGCAGGTTTTGATCAGCGCGTCCTGCGCCTGATACTGCGCCCAGGATGCCGCCATCACGCCCGCATCTTTTGCGGAGTCGGAATAGCCGATCATCACCATCTGTTTGCCCTGAATAAAGCCGCGATACCAGTCGATGTTCAGCAGCTGGGTCATTACATCATTGGCGTTGTTCAGGTCGTCGAGGGTTTCAAATAGCGGGGCGACCGGCAGGGCATAGTCGATACCGGCTTCTTTCAGCAGCAGGTGAACGGCCAGCACGTCGGACGGGGTTTTCGCCATCGAGATCACATAGGCGGCGACCGATCCTTTTGGCGCATCCACGATCGCTTTACAGGTGTTGAGAACTTCGCGGGTTTCGTTGCTTGGCTCCCAGTTGCGCGGCAGCAGAGGACGCTTGGAGTTCAGCTCGCGGATCAGGAAGGCCTGTTTGTCGGCTTCAGACCAGTTTTCGTAGTCGCCAATGCCAAGATAACGGGTCAGTTCGCCCAGCGCTTCGGTATGGCGGGTGCTCTCCTGACGCACATCGATACGCACCAGCGGCACGCCAAAACACTTCACGCGGCGCAGGGTGTCGAGCAGTTCGCCATTGGCGATGATGCCCATCCCGCAGGCCTGTAGTGATTTATAGCAGGCGTATAGCGGTTCCCAGAGCTGTTCGTTCTGGCTCAGCAGACCTTCTGGTTTCGGCAGGCGCTGGCCTTTCAGGCGTGCTTCCAGCCAGGCCTGGGTCGCCATCAGCTGGCTACGCAATTTTTTCATCAGGAAACGATACGGCTCGCTGGCACCTTCTTCACCGGCCAGCGCGCGCAGTTCTGGCGTTGCTTCCACCATCGACAGCTCGGAGATCAGCACCTGAATGTCTTTCAGGAACAGATCGGTGGCTTTCCAGCGGCTCAGCAGCAGCACGTGGCGGGTGATTTCTGCCGTCACGTTCGGGTTACCGTCGCGGTCACCGCCCATCCAGGAGGTAAAGCGTACCGGGACAAAATCTACCGGCAGGCGATAGCCCAGGTTTGCTTCCAGCTGTTCGTTCAGCTCACGCAGGTAGTTCGGCACCCCTTCCCACAGGCTATTTTCCACCACCGCAAAGCCCCATTTGGCCTCGTCTACCGGGCTTGGGCGATGCTTACGAATTTCATCGGTGTGCCAGGACTGCGCAATCAGCTGGCGCAGACGGCGCATCAGCTGGTTACGTTCGTAGTCGGCAATGTCTTTGTTATCCAACTGTTTCAGACAGTTGTTCACTTCGACCATTTTGTGGATCAGGGTGCGACGGGTGATTTCGGTTGGGTGGGCAGTCAGCACCAGCTCCAGCGAAAGGGACTCCACCGCTTTTTTAATGGTGGCTTCGTTGAGGTTTGGCTGGTCTTTGAGTTTACGAAGCGTACGGGCAATGACTTCCGGGTTGCTGGCAGCTTCGCCGTTTGGCGAAATGCTATGGTATTGCTCAGCCGTGTTTGCCAGGTTCAGGAACTGGCTGAATGCGCGTGCAACGGGCAGCAGCTCATCGTTAGAGAGGTTCTGCAAGGTGGTGAGCAGCTCCTGACGACTCGCTTCGTTACCGGCACGGGAAGATTTAGACAGCTTGCGGATGGTTTCAACGCGGTCGAGGATGTTTTCCCCCAACGCATCTTTGATGGTATCTCCAAGCACTTTGCCGAGCATACTGACATTACTACGCAACGCGGAATATTGTTCGTTCATAAAAACCCAGTCACCCCATCATTTTTGTTTATGCCCATGCGAAAATCTTCTGGACATTATTTTGTCATCTCCCTTTATAAAGCCACGTAAAACCCCCGTCGTCAATTGCTGCGAAAACGGTTCAGCAAACGAATAAATGCGGGCAATTTACGAAATTTAATTCGCATTGCGTCAGATAAGAGATGCTTATGGGAATGTGACGGAGATCGCGGGATTTACTCCCCTCACTCTGCCCTCTCCCCAAAGGGGAGAGGGTGTTCAAATTCCCTCTCCCCTCTGGGGAGAGGGTTAGGGTGAGGGGCATTTTTTAATGCCAGCAGAAGTGATGCACAACCTGGGTAATCAGTTCGCGGGTGGGTTTGATGAAGCGGGTTTCCAGGTATTCATCCGGCTGGTGCGCCTGGTTGATGGAGCCTGGGCCAAGTACCAGCGTCGGGCACAGCGTCTGAATAAACGGCGCTTCGGTGCAGTAGTTCACCACGTCGGTTTTCTCGCCGAGCAGTTTTTCCACCACTTCAACCAGCTGATGATCCGGAGGACATTCATAACCCGGGATCGGTGGATGCAGTTCAGACACCGTCAGGCGGCCAGGCCAGCGTTCACTCACCGGGGCCAGCGCTTCGGTCAGCAAGCCGTCGAGATCGCTTAGCGTCATGCCCGGCAGCGGACGGATATCCATGTGCAGCTCACAGCAGGCGCAGATACGGTTAGAGGCATCGCCACCATGCAGGCTCCCGAGGTTCAGCGTTGGATACGGCACGGTGAAGGCATCGTAGTGATACCGCTCTTTCAGTTCGTCGCGTAGAGTCATGATGCGGCCGATGGCGTCGTGCATCAGCTCAATGGCGTTGACGCCACGCGCCGGGTCGCTGGAGTGGCCGGACTGGCCCATCACGCGCACTGCCGTGGAGATATGGCCTTTATGCGCACGGATCGGTTGTAATGACGTTGGCTCACCGATGATGGCGCAATCCGGGCGAATCGATGTGTTTTCTGAGAAGTAACGTGCCCCCGCCATGCTGGTCTCTTCATCGGCGGTCGCCAGAATGTAGAGCGGCTTTTTCAGTTTTGTCACGTCCACGTCACGCAGCGCGTCAAGGATAAAGGCGAAGAAGCCTTTCATGTCGGCGGTGCCAAGGCCGTAAAGCTTGTTGTCATGTTCGGTCAGGGTAAACGGGTCGCGGGTCCAGCGGCCATCGTCAAAGGGCACCGTGTCGGTATGACCGGCCAGCAGCAGTCCGCCTGCGCCGTGTCCGGTACTGGCGAGCAGGTTAAATTTATGGCGTGTTCCAGGTACGGGCTGAACCTCAACGTTAAACCCAAGATCGCTAAACCAACCCGCCAGCAGATTGATTAAAGACTCATTGCTCTGATCCAGCGCTTCTTCGGTCGCGCTGATGGAGGGTGTGGCAATCAGGGCGCGGTAAATCTCGATAAATGGCGGTAAGTTCATTTTCATTGTTGACACACCTTAGGTCGTGATAGTATCAATATTCATGCAATAAATGTGAATAAAAATACATTAACGTTGAGCATAAAGGAACCCGATGTTGAATACGCTGATTGTAGGCGCTAGCGGTTATGCGGGCGCAGAGCTTGTAAGCTACGTGAATCGCCATCCACATATGACCATAACCGCTTTGACCGTGTCAGCGCAAAGCAATGATGCAGGAAAGTTAATTTCCGATTTGCATCCGTGGCTTAAGGGCATTGTCGACTTGCCACTGCAGCCAATGTCTGACATCAGCGAGTTCACTGACGGCGTCGACGTGGTGTTTTTGGCCACCGCGCACGAGGTCAGTCACGACCTGGCGCCGCAATTCCTGGCGGCCGGTTGCGTGGTGTTCGACCTCTCCGGCGCGTTCCGTGTTAACGACGGCGCGTTCTACGAAAAATATTATGGCTTTACCCATCAGCACCCGGACCTGCTTGCAAAAGCCGTGTATGGGCTGGCGGAGTGGAGCGCAGACAAGCTGAAAGAAGCGGATCTGATTGCTGTGCCGGGCTGCTACCCGACGGCCGCACAGCTTTCTTTGAAGCCGCTGATCGACGCAGGCCTGCTGGATCTGAACCAGTGGCCGGTGATCAACGCCACCAGTGGTGTCAGCGGTGCCGGACGCAAGGCTGCTATTTCTAACAGCTTCTGTGAAGTCAGCCTGCAGCCGTATGGCGTGTTTAATCACCGCCATCATCCGGAAATCACTACCCATCTGGGGGCCAATGTCATCTTTACACCGCACCTGGGCAGCTTCCCGCGTGGGATCCTCGAAACCATTACCTGCCGCCTGAAACCGGGCGTGACCAAAGACCAGGTGAGCGAGGCCTTTACTCAGGCGTATGCGGATAAACCGCTGGTGCGTCTCTACGACAAAGGCGTGCCCGCGCTGAAAAACGTGGTTGGCCTGCCGTTCTGCGACATCGGCTATGCCGTGCAGGGCGAGCATCTGATCGTGGTGGCAGCAGAAGATAACTTACTCAAAGGCGCTGCCGCTCAGGCAATGCAGTGTGCAAATATTCGTTTCGGTTTCCCGGAAACGCAGGCTCTTATTTAAGGTGTGATGATGAACCCATTAATTATCAAACTCGGTGGTGTACTGCTGGACAGCGAAGAAGCGCTGGAGCGTCTGTTTACCGCGCTGGTTAACTATCGCGAATCACACCAGCGTCCGCTGGTGATTGTGCACGGCGGCGGCTGCGTGGTGGATGAGCTGATGAAAGGGCTCAACCTGCCGGTGAAAAAGAAAAACGGCCTGCGCGTGACGCCTGCCGACCAGATTGACATCATCACCGGTGCGCTGGCAGGTACGGCGAATAAGACTCTGTTGTCCTGGGCGAAGAAACACCACATTGCCTCCGTTGGCCTCTATCTGGGCGACGGCGACAGCGTAAAAGTGACCCAGCTCGATGAAGAACTCGGCCACGTTGGACTGGCGCAGCCAGGTTCGCCTAAGCTGATTAACACGCTGCTGGAAGGCGGTTTCCTGCCGGTAGTGAGCTCTATCGGGGTGACCGAAGAGGGTGAGCTGATGAACGTGAATGCGGACCAGGCGGCAACGGCACTGGCGGCAACGCTGGGCGCGGACCTGATCCTGCTCTCCGATGTGAGCGGTATTCTGGACGGCAAAGGCCAGCGCATTGCGGAAATGACCGCGGCAAAAGCCGAACAGCTGATCGCCCAGGGGATTATCACCGACGGGATGATCGTCAAAGTGAATGCCGCGCTGGATGCCGCCCGTACGCTCGGTCGACCGGTGGATATCGCCTCCTGGCGTCACGCGGAGCAGCTTCCGGCGCTGTTTAACGGCACGCCGATTGGCACGCGTATTCTTGCGTAATCGATTTAATGTTTTGTAGGCCCGGTAAGCGCAGCGCCACCGGGCAATGAAATTCAAAGATATTAAGGAAGCATGTTATGGCACTTTGGGGTGGGCGTTTTACACAGGCAGCGGATCAACGGTTCAAACAGTTCAACGACTCTTTGCGCTTCGACTATCGCCTGGCCGAACAGGATATCGTCGGCTCTGTGGCCTGGTCCAAAGCGCTGGTGACGGTAGGCGTGCTGACCGCAGAGGAACAGCTGCAACTGGAAGAGGCGCTCAATAATCTGCTGGAAGAAGTGCGTCTGGATCCGCAGCAAATCCTGCAAAGCGATGCCGAAGATATTCACAGCTGGGTAGAAGGCAAACTGATCGACAAAGTTGGCCAGCTGGGTAAAAAGCTGCACACCGGCCGTAGCCGTAACGACCAGGTCGCGACCGATCTGAAACTGTGGTGTAAAGATACCGTCGCGGAGCTGCTGGCGGCTAACCGTCAGCTGCAGAGCGCGCTGGTGGAAACGGCACAGAACAACCAGGACGCGGTGATGCCGGGTTATACCCATTTGCAGCGTGCGCAGCCGGTGACCTTTGCGCACTGGTGTCTGGCCTATGTCGAGATGCTGGCGCGTGACGAAAGCCGCCTGCAGGATACCCTGAAGCGCCTGGACGTCAGCCCGCTGGGCAGCGGTGCGCTGGCGGGTACGGCATATGAAATTGACCGCGAGCAGCTGGCAGGCTGGCTGGGCTTCGCCTCTGCCACCCGTAACAGCCTGGACAGCGTCTCTGACCGTGACCACGTGCTGGAACTGCTGTCGAATGCCTCTATCGGCATGGTCCACCTGTCTCGTTTTGCCGAAGACCTGATCTTCTTTAACTCTGGCGAAGCTGGGTTTGTTGAGCTGTCTGACCGTGTGACATCCGGCTCTTCCCTGATGCCGCAGAAGAAAAACCCGGATGCGCTGGAGCTGATCCGCGGTAAGTGTGGCCGCGTGCAGGGCGCGCTGACCGGCATGATGATGACCCTGAAAGGGCTGCCGCTGGCGTACAACAAAGATATGCAGGAAGACAAAGAAGGGCTGTTCGACGCGCTCGACACCTGGCTGGACTGCCTGCATATGGGCGCGCTGGTGCTGGACGGCATTCAGGTGAAACGTCCTCGTTGCCAGGAAGCGGCGCAGCAGGGTTATGCAAACGCGACCGAACTGGCGGATTACCTGGTGGCGAAAGGCGTACCGTTCCGTGAAGCGCACCACATTGTGGGCGAAGCGGTAGTGGAAGCGATTCGCCAGGGGAAACCGCTGGAAGAGCTGGCGCTTGCCGACCTGCAGAAATTCAGTGCGGTTATCGGGGAGGATGTGTACCCGATTCTGTCGTTGCAGTCATGCCTGGATAAGCGTGCGGCGAAAGGCGGTGTGTCGCCGAAGCAGGTGGCGCAGGCGATTGCGGACGCGAAAAACCGGTTGGTTTGATTTGTGCGGGCTGGTGCCCTCACCCCAACCCCTCTCCCACGAGGAGAGGGGCTCGATCGGTTCCCTCTCCCCGTGGGAGAGGGTTAGGGTGAGGGGAAAGGCGAAGCCTGGCGTAACGCCGGGCTTTTTTACGCAAAAAAAAGCGGACCACGGGGTCCGCAAAAGTTCACGTTGGCTTTAGTTGTTCGAGTTTTGAGAGAAACTCGCTGACGGTGCGGGGACGTCAAGGGTCAAACACGTGCCGCCTCGTCTATGTGGTGTATTATTCAACAGAATGCTTGATAGGGATAATCGTTCGTTGCTATGCTATCTATCGCCATGAACTATCGTGGCGACGGAGGATGAATAATGAATATTCGTGATCTTGAATACCTGGTAGCGTTAGCCGAGCATCGCCACTTTCGCCGTGCGGCAGATTCCTGCCACGTCAGCCAGCCTACGCTGAGCGGTCAGATCCGCAAGCTGGAAGATGAGCTGGGCGTGATGCTGCTGGAGCGCACCAGTCGTAAAGTGCTGTTCACTCAGGCGGGTTTGCTGCTGGTGGATCAGGCGCGCACCGTGCTGCGCGAGGTCAAAGTGCTCAAGGAAATGGCAAGTCAGCAAGGGGAGACCATGTCCGGCCCGCTGCATATTGGCCTGATCCCAACCGTTGGTCCGTACCTTCTGCCGCACATCATTCCGATGCTGCACCAGACGTTCCCGAAACTCGAAATGTATCTGCATGAAGCGCAAACCCATCAGCTGCTGGCACAGTTAGATAGCGGCAAGCTCGACTGCGCCATTCTGGCGCTGGTAAAAGAGAGCGAAGCCTTTATCGAAGTGCCGCTGTTTGACGAGCCGATGATGCTGGCGATCTACGAAGATCACCCGTGGGCGAACCGCGATCGTGTGCCGATGGCCGATCTGGCCGGTGAAAAGCTGCTGATGCTGGAAGACGGTCACTGCCTGCGCGATCAGGCGATGGGCTTCTGTTTTGAAGCGGGAGCGGATGAAGATACCCATTTCCGCGCAACCAGCCTGGAAACGCTGCGTAATATGGTGGCGGCGGGAAGTGGTATTACGTTGCTGCCTGCGCTGGCCGTGCCGCGCGAGCGTAAACGTGACGGAGTGGTTTACCTGCCGTGCATTAAACCAGAGCCACGTCGTACTATAGGTCTGGTTTATCGTCCGGGGTCACCGCTGCGCAGCCGCTATGAGCAGCTGGCAGAGGCCATCCGTGGTGCGATGGATGGCCATTTTGACAACGCGTTAAAACAGGCGGTTTAAACCGTTCAGCGCGGCAACCCGATAGGCTTCCGCCATGGTCGGGTAGTTAAAGGTGGTGTTAACGAAGTACTCAATGGTGTTACCGCCACCTTTTTGCTCCATTATCGCCTGGCCGATATGAATGATTTCCGCCGCGCGTTCACCAAAGCAGTGAATACCGAGGATCTCTTTCGTCTCACGATGGAACAGGATCTTCAGCGTTCCCACGCTCATGCCAACAATTTGTGCCCGTGCCAGATGTTTAAACTGGGCGCGACCCACCTCGTAAGGCACCTTCATGGAGGTCAGCTGCTGCTCGGTTTTCCCTACGGAGCTGATTTCCGGAATGGTGTAAATCCCCGTTGGAATGTCTTCGATCAGATGCGCCGTCGCTTCGCCTTTTACCAGCGCCTGCGCCGCAATGCGTCCCTGGTCATAGGCCGCGGAAGCGAGGCTCGGGTAACCAATCACGTCACCGACCGCGTAAACGTGCGGCAGGGCAGTCTGGTACATGCTGTTAACCTTCAACTGACCACGGCTGTCCGTCTCCAGACCGATGTTTTCCAGCGCCAGTGAATCGGTGTTACCGGTACGGCCGTTAGCATACAGCAGGCAGTCGGCTTTCAGCTTTTTGCCAGACTTCAGATGCATGATCACGCCGTCGTCGCAGCCTTCGATCTTCTCGTACTCTTCGTTGTGGCGAATCACCACACCGCTGTTCCAGAAGTGGTAGGAGAGCGAGTCTGACATCTCCTGATCCAGGAAAGCCAGCAGGCGGTCGCGGGTGTTAATCAGATCAACTTTGACATCCATTCCGCGGAAGATAGACGCATATTCACACCCGATCACCCCCGCGCCATAGATAATCACATGGCGTGGTTCATGGTGCAGGCTGAGGATGGAATCGCTGTCGTAAATGCGTGGGTGTGAGAAATCCACGTCTGCCGGATGATACGGGCGGGAACCACAGGCGATAACAAATTTTTCAGCGGTGAGGGTTTCAACCGAACCGTCGTGACACTCCAGCGCCAGCGTATGTTCATCCACAAAATGCGCGTTACCCTGAAGAATTTCGCAATGGTTACGCTCGTAAAAACCCTGACGCATGCGTGTCTGCTGGTTAATAACGGTATCTGCGTGATTCAGGATATCGGCAAAAGAGGAACGAAGAAGTCGGGAGTGGTCGCTGTAAAGAGGGTTCTGGTTAAATTCAATAATGCGGCTAACGGCGTGGCGGAGGGCTTTGGAAGGGATGGTGCCCCAGTGGGTGCAACCGCCGCCAACATTATGGTAGCGCTCAATGACCGCTACTCTGGCTCCCTGTTTTACCAGACCCATAGCAGCGCCTTCGCCGCCGGGGCCGGAACCAATAACTATTGCGTCGTAATCGTAGGAATGTGGCATGGCAAGGCTTACCTGTTCTTATACATAAAAGCAACAGAATCATAACATCATTGCCAGGGTAACCCAATTATCGTTGTGCTTTTTTCCGGCAGTGGAGCACAAAGCGCGCGTAAACAATCATTCACAAAGCCAGGTAAACAGATTAATTTTATTCTCTGGTATAGTGCCATCAGACCTTTGGAAGGATTCAACTATCGTGATGGGCGTAAGAGCACAACAAAAAGAGAAAACCCGGCGTTCGCTGGTGGAAGCTGCATTCAGTCAACTGAGTGCTGAGCGGAGTTTTGCCAGTTTGAGCCTGCGTGAAGTCGCACGCGAGGCCGGGATTGCGCCAACGTCCTTCTATCGCCATTTCCGTGATGTGGATGAACTGGGTCTGACCATGGTCGACGAGAGTGGGCTCATGCTGCGCCAGCTGATGCGCCAGGCGCGGCAGCGTATCGCGAAAGGCGGTAGCGTTATCCGTACCTCCGTGTCGACCTTTATGGAATTTATCGGCAATAACCCCAACGCGTTTCGCCTGTTGCTGCGCGAGCGTTCAGGAACGTCAGCGGCATTTCGTGCCGCTGTCGCGCGTGAAATTCAGCATTTCATTGCGGAACTTGCCGACTATCTTGAACTCGAAAACCATATGCCGCGTGCGTTCACCGAAGCACAGGCTGAAGCGATGGTGACGATTGTTTTCAGTGCAGGTGCCGAAGCGCTGGATGTCAGCATTGAACAACGTAAGCAACTCGAAGAGCGACTGGTATTGCAGCTCAGGATGATCTCCAAAGGAGCGTACTACTGGTATCGCCGTGAACAAGAGAAACTGGCACATCAAACCGAAGAGTGAAGGTGAGTAATGAAACAGTCAGGTCAGGATAAAGGGACGCTGTTGCTGGCATTGATCGCTGGCTTATCCATTAATGGTACGTTTGCCGCTATTTTTAGCTCCATCGTACCTTTCTCGATTTTCCCGCTTATCGCCCTGGTGCTGACGGTTTACTGCCTGCACCAGCGTTATCTGAACCGCACCATGCCGGTGGGGTTACCGGGTCTGGCCGCTGCCTGCTTTATTCTGGGTGTGTTGCTGTACAGCACGGTGGTGCGCGCAGAGTACCCGGATATCGGCTCTAACTTCTTCCCTGCTGTTCTGTCTGTGGCGCTGGTGTTCTGGATTGGCTCTCGCATGCGCAGCCGCAAGAGCCAGTTACCAGAGTAAGGAATTATTTGTAGGGCAGGTAAGCGAAGCGCCACCTGCCAAAAACGCCGGATGGCGCTACGCTTATCCGGCCTACAGATTACCGTGCGGTAAGTAAAACACCGCACTCCATATGGTGCGTATACGGGAACTGATCGAACAGCGCCAGACGTTCAACCTTGTGCGTCTGGCTTAATGTTTCCAGGTTTTTGCACAGCGTTTCCGGGTTACAGGAAATGTACAAAATACGCGGGTATGCCTGCACCATCTTCTCGGTTTCGCTGTCCAGGCCACTGCGCGGCGGATCGACAAAAATCGTCTCGCACTGATAGCTCTTCAGATCGATCCCCTCAAGACGGTTAAATTCGCGCACGCCGTTCATGGCCTGCGTAAATTCTTCTGCTGCCATACGAATAATCTGCACGTTGTCGATATGGTTGGCGGCAATGTTGTACTGCGCGGCCGCAACGGACGGTTTGGCAATTTCCGTCGCCAGTACGCGCTCGAAATTGCGCGCCAGTGCCAGCGAGAAGTTGCCATTCCCACAGTACAGCTCAAGCAGATCGCCCTTTGACCCTTCGGTCGCTTTCAGCGCCCACTCCAGCATTTGCACGTTCATCGCCGCGTTAGGTTGGGTGAAGCTGTTCTCTACCTGACGGTAAACCATCTCTTTTCCTGCCACCGACAGGCGCTCATCAATGTAATCCTGATCCAGCATAATTTTGGTTTTTGTCGCGCGGCCAATCAGGTGAACGTTGATGTTTTGCGCCCGTAGCGCATCGCGCAGCGCTTCTGCCTGCTCGCGCCACTCGTCGTTAAGCGCCTTGTGGTACAGCAGAGAGACAATGGCCTGATTGCTTTGGGTGGTCAGGTAGTCAATCTGGAACAGCTTATGGCGCAGCACCGGGTTGTTGCGCACACCGTCAATCATCAGAGTCATGAGCTGGTTAATCAGCTCACTCGCCGCCGGGAAGCTGTTAACCCGGATACGGGATTTAGTCTGCTGATCGAAGATGATGTGATACAGGTCGTCGCCATCGTGCCAGATGCGGAACTCGGCGCGCATACGGTAGTGGCTGACGGGGGAACGGAACACCTCAGGAACGGGCGCGTTGAAAGGCGTCATCATACTTTGCAGGCGGACAACTTTCTCTGCCAGCTGTGCGTCGTACTGTTCTGTCGGGAGGTGTTCGGGGGTCATGATGCGTCCTGAGTGATAAAGAATTACGCGGGGATTGTAGGGATTGTGCAGTGGATGTCCAGATTTAATGGCTAATAGCTATCTGGACATCTATACGTGTCTAATTGTAGCATTCTGTTTCCGGTCTCCTGAGAGTGAAAAGGGAATCCAGTGTAAATCTGGAGCTGACGCGCAGCGGTAAAGACTGGCGGGATGAGAGTTGCAGACACTGTGAAAATGGGAAGTCTTCATCCACAAAACGCCACCCAGCCCGAAGACCTGCCGGGATCACGTCGCATTTGGTTTCATCATCGCGTGCTATAGATGAGGCCTGCGGCATCCTTCTTATATTGTGGATGCTTTAACAATGATTAAAAAAGTATCGCTGTTAACGGCGTTGTCCGTTACGGCATTTTCGGGCTGGGCGCAGGATAGCGCTGACTCGTTGGTGGTGACAGCAAATCGTTTTGAACAACCGGCAAAAACAGTTCTGGCACCGACGTCCGTGGTGACGCGTGAAGATATTGAGCGCTGGCAGGCAAAGAGCGTTGTGGAGATTATGTCACGTCTGCCGGGCGTAGATATCGCGCAAAGCGGTGGCCTGGGTGCCACCTCTTCTACCTTTATCCGCGGCACTGAATCCCGTCATGTTCTGGTCCTGATTGACGGTGTACCGTTGAACAGCGCCGGGATTAGCAATGTTCCCGATCTGAGCCAAATCCCAACCTCGCTGATTCAGCGAATCGAATACGTCCGTGGCCCGCGTTCTGCGCTGTATGGCTCCGACGCGATTGGCGGCGTGATTAACATCATCACAGGGCGTGATAAGCCGGGTGCGGAAATCTCAGCGGGCGTCGGCTCTAAGGGCTACCAGACCTATGATGGCGCTTTCCAGCAGGTGCTGAATAAAACCAAAATCACTATGGCGGGTAACTACACCTATACCCGCGGCTTTGATATTGCTGCCCAGGATGCGCCGCGCCAGCCTGACCGCGATGGTTTTATGAGTAAATCGCTGTACGGCTCCGTGGAACAGCAAATTACCGACAGCGTGAGCGGGTTCTTCCGTGGCTTTGGTTATGACAACCGCACCGCGTATGATGGTTACGATCATTACGACGCCAATTTTATGGTGGATGGACGACCTGATACTCGCCAGCTTTACAGCCAGAACTGGGATACCGGTTTGCGTTACAGCCAGGGGATTTTCCAGTCACAGCTGGTGGCGGGTTACGGCCGCAGTAAAGATCAGAACTATGATCCGAAGAAAGGGCGCTACGCTGATTCCGCAACCATGGATGACGTGAAGCAGTACACCACCCAATGGCTCAACATTATAGAAGTTGGCCATGGCAATATCGGTGCAGGCCTGGACTGGCAAAAGCAGAAGACGCAGGCCGGGACCGGTTACCTGGAAAAAGGTTACGAGCAACGTAATACCGGCGTGTTCGCGTCTGCGATGCAGCAGTTCAACAGCGTGACGCTGGAAGCGGCGGCGCGTAATGACGACAACTCCAACTTTGGCAACCATGGCACGTGGCAAACCAGCGCAGCGTGGGAGTTTGTGGATGGCTATCGCGTGATTGCCTCCTACGGCACCGCTTTTAAAGCACCGACGATGAGCCAGATCCACAGCGCTTCTTACGGCAATCCGGACCTTAAACCGGAGGAGAGTAAACAGTGGGAAGGGGGCTTTGAAGGCCTGACGGGACCGGTCAACTGGCGTATCACCGGTTATCGTAATGATATTGATAACCTGATCAGCAGCGATCCGCATACGTATCGGTACTACAACGTTGACGAAGCGCGTATTAAAGGTGTGGAAGCGACGGCACAGTTCGAAACTGGACCGGTTGGACACCAGATCTCCTATGATTATGTTGACCCGCGTAACGCCAAAACTCATGAAGTGCTGGCCCGCCGTTCTAAGCAGCAGGTTAAGTATCAGCTTGACTGGCAGGTATGGGATCTCGACTGGAACCTCGCTTACCGTTACCTCGGCACCCGCTATGATGTCGCGATCGATCCAGACACGTATGCGTCAGAACGCGTGAAAATGGGCGGGGTAAGCCTGTGGGATGTCGCAGTTTCATATCCTGTCACCTCTCACCTTACAGTTCGTGGTAAAATAGCCAACCTGTTCGATAAAGATTACGAGACAGTTTATGGCTACCAAACTGCAGGACGGGAATACACCTTGTCTGGCAGCTACACCTTCTAATCCGCGTCCCACCGTGCTGGTATTTGATTCCGGCGTCGGTGGGCTTTCGGTCTATGATGAGATTCGGCATCTCCTGCCGGATCTCCATTATATTTACGCCTTCGATAACGTCGCTTTCCCTTATGGGGAGAAGAGCGAGGACTTTATTGTTGAGCGTGTCGTTGAAATCGTCACCGCGGTACAGCAGCGTTATCCTCTGGCGCTGGCGGTCATCGCCTGTAATACGGCAAGCACGGTATCGCTGCCAGCCTTGCGCGCAAAATTTCAGTTCCCGGTTGTGGGCGTGGTTCCCGCAATAAAGCCTGCTGCGCGCCTGACTGCGAATGGTATTGTGGGTCTGCTGGCTACGCGCGGCACGGTGAAGCGTCCTTATACGCGTGAATTGATCGATCGTTTTGCCAATGAATGTCAGATCGCGATGCTCGGTTCGGCAGAGCTGGTGGAGATGGCTGAAGCGAAGCTGCATGGCAAGACGGTGCCACTTGAGGAGCTGCGTCGTATTCTTCGCCCGTGGCTGCGTATGCCGGAACCGCCGGATACCGTCGTTCTGGGCTGCACTCATTTCCCGCTCTTACAGGAAGAATTATTAGAAGTACTGCCGGAGGGAACGCGTCTGGTGGATTCCGGTGCGGCTATTGCCCGTCGTACTGCCTGGCTGCTGGAACATGAAGCGCCGGATGCCAAATCTGCCGATGCGAATATCGCGTTTTGTATGGCACTAACAAACGAGACTGAACAACTTTTACCCGTTTTGCGCCGTTATGGGTTTGAAACGCTCGAAAAACTCGCGCTGTAGCACGGTTTTGAGCAAAAAAGAGACGGTTGAACGTTTTTTTTTAAAGAGGGGTTGTCAACGTCTGAGAACTCCCTATAATGCGCCTCCACTGACACGGAACAACGGCTTGCAAGCCGCCGGGTTAGCGGGGTTCAGAGATGGATGCCGACAGAGAAAAGTGAAAATAATCACTTGACTCTGAATGAGGAAAACGTATTATACGGGACCTCGCAACGGTGAGCGAAAGCCGCGTTGCACTGCTCTTTAACAATTTATCAGACAATCTGTGTGGGCACTCAAAGTGACATGGATTCTTAATGTCTTCGGACACTAAATGAATACCAAGTCTCAACGAGTGAACACGTAATTCATTACGAAGTTTAATTCATTGAGCATCAAACTTTTAAATTGAAGAGTTTGATCATGGCTCAGATTGAACGCTGGCGGCAGGCCTAACA
>NZ_JAQZRK010000013.1:0-127788 GCF_028737495.1 Enterobacter cloacae complex sp. 2022EL-00981 | reverse complement strand
TGATTACATCGAAATGTTTTATAACAGTAAGCGTCGGCATGGTTCTAGCGAACAGATGTCACCGACAGAATATGAAAACCAGTATTATCAACGGCTCGGAAGTGTCTAGATTATCCGTGGCGATTCAAACTACGAAAAACCTCACACATGATGGTGAGGTTTTATGAGCATGGTAGAGAATCTCAGGAAATGCCACACGTTAAGGAAAATTCTTTTATAACAACCCGTTGGATTAAATGACTAACGAACATTAAGAATATTCAAAAACGCGCGCCGTACCAGCAATATCAATACGCACCGCCGCCCCCGGGTGCCATCCAGGCTGACTGACGGTTTTCAGGGTAATCGGCTCCGTTTGTCCGGCTAACGCCAGCGTCAGCGTGGAGAGCTGGCCGGTGAAATCCACATCAACAATCGATACCGGGCTTTCGTGCGCCGCGCATGCCGTCACGTGCAGTTGCTCAGGGCGCAACATCACTCTGCCCTGCCCCGTCGCCTGGGCGTTGTCCGTGGGCACTTCGCCCAGCGCGCAGAGCGCATAGCCACTGGCGAGCTGAGCAGGCAGGATCACCGCATCCCCCAGGAACAGCGCCGTCTCTTCATCCACGGGCTGGCTATAGACCTGATAAGGCGTGCCGACCTGAGTGAAACGTCCGGATCGCATGACCGCCACCTGCGTGGCAAAGGACAACGCTTCGTTTTGATCGTGAGTAACCAGGATCGAGGCCACGCCCGCTTCCGCCAGCAGGTCAGCCGTGGCCTTACGCGTCATGGCGCGCAGGCCGGTATCCAGCGCCGAGAAGGGTTCATCCAGCAGCATCAGGGAAGGACGCTGCGCCAGCGCGCGGGCAAGCGCCACGCGCTGCTGCTGGCCGCCGGAAATTTCATGCGGCCAGTGCGTGGCGAGTTGTCTGTCAAGCGAGACCATCTCCATCAGTGCTTCCACGCGCTGGCGCTTCTCGTGGCGGGTACCGTCTAATCCCCAGGCAATGTTGTCTGCCACATTAAGATGCGGGAAGAGCGCCCCCTCCTGAGGAACAAAGCCAATTTTACGCAGATGCGCGGGAATAAAGTTGTTCTGATCGAACAGGGTTCGGCCCTGCATCACGATACGTCCGCTATCCGGCGTTTCGAACCCGGCAAGGATACGCAGCAGCGTGGTTTTACCCGACCCTGACGGCCCGACAATCGCCGTCCGGCTTCCCGGCGCGACGCTCAGGTTTAAGCTGTCGAGCACCTGCGCATCGGAAAACGATTTAGAAATGGACGTTAATTCAAGCATCTCATAGCCCTGCAATTTTTTTGGACTGCATATAAAGAATGGCGGTCAGCGGAAGTGAAATCAAAATCATCAGCATGGCGTAAGGCGCAGCGGCAACATAATCGATCTCGCTGGTCAGCGCCCAGAAACCGGTGGACAGCGTGCGCGTTCCCAGCGGGGAGAGCAGCAGCGTCGCCGTCAGTTCGTTACTGACGCCAAGGAAGACCAGCGCCGCCCCTGCCGCCGCACCGGGCGCGGCCAATCGCATGGTGACGCTCCACAATGCCTTCGCGGGCGTGCTGCCCAGACTGCGCGCCACGTTTTCGAGCTCCACCGGCGCCTGGGCAATCCCGGCCCGCAGGTTAATGAGCGCACGGGGCATAAACATCAGCAGATAAGCCAGGAACAGCGTAATTTCGGTCTGATAAATCGGGCGTGCATAGTGAATGGTGACCGTGACCAGCGCGAGGGCGGTGACGATCCCCGGCAGAGAGCTGGTGATGTAAATGCACCCTTCCAGCATCCGGAAGATGCGGTGCGGATAACGGATACCGAGCCAGGCGATGGGAATGACACAGGCGGTGGTCAGCAGCGCGCCGCCCACACCGAGCATCAGCGTCTGGCGCAGCGAGTGCCAGAGATCGGCGCTCATCCAGTTCTGTACGCCGCCAAGCCATATCCAGCGACACAGCACAGTGAGCGGTACGCCCAGCGCCAGCACAATCAGCATGAGGAAAAACAGCTGGCCCAACGCCGCAGCAACAGGCTTTAGCGGCCAGCGCGTCTGTTCACGTGCCGCCCCAGCGCCGATGCGCGCATAACGGGCTTTCCCGCGGGTGACCCCTTCCAGCAGCAAGATGGCCAGACAGCATAGCGCCAGCACCCCCGCCAGCATGTTTGCCGCCGGGCCACTGAATGTCGACTGGAACTGGTCGTAAATGGCGGTGGTGAAGGTATCAAAGCGGATCATCACGTACAGGCCATATTCCGCCAGCAGATGCAGGGCCACCAGCAGCGCGCCGCCGCAAATCGCGAGCTTAAGCTGCGGTAACACCACGCGAAAAAAGACCCGCCACGGCGGCGTGCCGAGCGAAGCGGCAACATCTTCAAGCGTTGGATCCAGACGACGCAGCACCGCCGCCACGGGCATATAGATAAACGGGTAGTAGGCTAACACGGAGAGAAACACGCCCGCAGAAAGCCCATGCATGGAAGGCACCACACTCACCCAGGCGTAGCTTTGTACGAACGCGGGGATGGCCAGCGGGGCCACCGCCAGCGCAGACCAGATCCCCCGCCCGGCCAGCTGAGTACGTTCCGTCAGCCAGGCTATCGCCACGCCGGTGACGATACAGAGTGGCACCGCTAAGGCCGTCAGCCACAGCGTGTTGCTGAGCAGCTCAGCAACACGCGGGCGAAACACCAACGCCTTAATGGTTTCCCAGCCCGTCTCAATGCCTATGGCAATGATAAAGCCCAAAGGCAGAAGCGCCATTAATGAAAACAGGACAGCTAACGCAACCATCGGCAGCGCAGGACGCCTGCGGGCAGGCTCCCGCACTCTGTTTTTGCCGATGTCGAGACTCAGACCAGACATAGGACGTTCACTTTACTCTCAGGATCACAGCAGGCCAGCTTGCGTCATCAGCGCGATGACTTTTTTACTGTTAAGCGTGGAAGGTTCCACTTTCGGTGCATCCAGCTCGTTCAGCGGCACCAGTTTCGGGTTAGAGGCCGCATTCACGCCCACCGCATATTCAAAGGCGTTATTGGTGCGCAGGCTCTCCTGCCCTTCTTTGCCGGTGATGTATTTAATGAAGGCCTGTGCCTGCGCTTTGTGTTTGCTGGACGCCAGCACGCCGCCGCCGGAGAGGCTAACAAAGGCGCCCGGATCCTGGTGTTTGAAGTAATAGAGCTTAGTGTTTTTGCTGTTTTCACCCGTTTTGGACTGATCGACAAAACGGTAGTAGTGATAAATCACCCCGCCATCAATCTGACCGGCGTTAACGGCTTTCATCACGGTGCTGTTGCCTTTATAGGCAACGAAATTGGCTTTCATCGCTTTGAGCCACTCAAGGGTGGCCTGCTCGCCTTTCAGGGCCAGCATTGCGCTGACGATCGCCTGGAAATCGGCTCCTGACGGAGAGGCAGCCCAGCGGCCTTTCCACTCGGGTTTAGCCAGATCCATCAGCGATTTTGGCAGCTGCTGCTCGCTCAGTTTTTCCGGGTTATAGACAAACACCGTGCTGCGAGCGGCAATCCCGATCCAGCGACCGTGTGCCGGACGATACTCCGCCGGTACCTGCTTTAATGTCTCTGCATCTAATGGCGCAAACAGTTTGGCGTTATCAACCAGCACCATTGACGGCGAGTTTTCAGTTAAAAATACATCCGCAGGCGATGCGCTGCCTTCCTGCACCAGCTGGTTGCCCAGCTCGCTGTCATCGCCATTACGCAGCGTGACCTTAATACCCGTTTCTTTGGTAAAACCGTCTACCCACGACTTCACCAGATTTTCATGCTGCGCGTTATAAACAACGATACCTTCGTTGTTATCAGCGGCAACCGATTGAGTTGAAAGGAAAAGTGATGAAGACAACAGGGCAAGCGAGAAGCATGACAGCAGGCGAGAATTCATGAACATATCCTTAATAGACCAACGTGATAAACAACAAAGGGCTGTGTGGGACAGGATTAAAGCATACAACAACGCTAATGATAATTACTATCAATCGAGTTTAGACGTAAAAGTGTAAAATTCGTTTTTAGCAGATTTTAGAATGATAAAAACCCAAATTTTAATGCGAGATAATTTTTAGATTAAGAAAACCTTAAGCCTGCCAACAATGAAATTCATTAGTCTTCTATTTATTCTGACGCGAAGGTAAATGTGTTATTCATGCCCGCGGCATATATAAAAAAAGCCCCGATGCTTCGGGGCTTTTTATGCTTATCCGGAGGCAGCCAAATTTATAAGGCCACTATTTTAAAAAGCATCACACAGACGCGTGAGGGGCGTACATCGGATAGGTGAAGAACAATAAATGCACGCAGTTCAGCCCAAAATGGAAGAACGTTGCAACCCAGAGCCTGCCGCTCCACATCCACGCCAGGCCGTAAATAATACCGGAGAGGCTGGCAAAAATAATCAGCAGTAAACCGCCGCTATAATGCATTAGCCCAAAAATGAGTGAGACAATCAACAGTGCTACAACAGGATGCACAACCCGGGACAAGCGCTGCTGCAGATAGCCTCTGAACAAGGCTTCCTCGGCCAAAGAGACGAAGAAAATATTCGCAAGGGCAAATTGAGCAAACCATTCTGGCGCATGCGGCTCAATTCTCAGTCCGCCCAACGCAACAGCCGGAAGTAACAGCGCGGGTATCGCCAATACCAATATTCCCCAGCCTACCTTGCCAGCTTTATAAAGGGGTTTTGCTACGAATAACGTTGGCATGCACGTAATTAAAAAGAACGGCACCACTGCCTTGTCCATATTAAAGTACATACTGAACGGCATGCTTTGCGGACCAACAACGACAGCGTCCAGTACCTTCGGGTTATGGAAGCCAGGGATCGCATGCAAAACTAGGGCAACGGCGATGACCACGCACAGGCCCTCGACCAGATAAGTATATTTATTATTTTTATTACGTAGCCATTCAACAACAGACCAGCCAATAACGATTAATGCAATCACCAGCAGCGCCGGGGCGTCAAGAATGCTCTGTTTCCAGCCGAGAAATGCCGTTAACCCCAGCATCAGGTAAGCCAGGCTTTTATTCAGGGAAAGTGCGGCAAGCGAAGTTGCGAGTAGATACCACATAAATGTCCTTCATGATTGGCATGTACAACAGTGAAATGAATGTCGTGCCGGAGGCATCCCACGGGGAAGCCATAAATAGGGTGCCGACTACCGGAATCGAACGGATGACCTACGGATTACACGTCAGTTGCTCTACCTACTGAGCTAAGTCGGCGTTGGTCCGCCACCGGAGCCTCGAACCCCGTACTACAACATCCTGGTTGTCGCTCTTCCCGATGAGCTAGTGGCGGTATGGTGGCCCTGACTGGAACTACACCAATGACCGGTCGATGGCGGAACAAACGTTCTGACCGACAGGCTACAGAGCCGGGTTCAGAATGATACACATCTGGAATTAACCACGCAAATCAGACGGTTAGAAGCGGGCACAGAGTGAAGGATCGGTAGCGGTTGGTCGGTCTGGGGAAGAGTGGGCTGGATTACCCTGTAGGATTGAATATTAAAAATCAACTCATTGAAAATGAATTGAATTATCACATTCAATAATCCTACATCCCCCTAAAGCCCCCATATTCGTCTGCATGGATACTGCGCCAGGAATCATCACGGGAATCCGTAATCAATTACAGCATTACGCCAACAAAATTTTATACGATGGCATAGTTTATGGCGGGGCAACTCGCAAACAAAAATACGCATATATATTCAGAAAACGTTGTTCTGGTTGTTCCAAATAGCGAAATTGGTACAACTGAGGAGGAAAAAATGAAACTAGCGGTTGGGAAGAAAGAGCTTCTAACTATAGTGCCTTTGTCACTGAGCACTATCTACAGGCTGGAAAAGAATGGAGGATTTCCGAAGCGTTGGTACATTACAGATGGGCGCTGTGCCTAGAACGCTGAAGAGGTTGAGCGCTGGCTTGATGAGCGTCAGGCTGCCAACCAAACAGTAAATATTGAACAGGAGGATGCATGGCATTCAATAACATTGAGTTCAACGCCATCAAAATGGAAGTGAAGCAATTTGTTGAAAGCATTCGACCACCAGTCCACATCCGTTCTAAGCTGGATATCGTCTACAGCATCAGCGACCAGACCGTAGAGATTGGTCAGTTACGACCTGTATGGCGAGGTGAACCAGGTGAAACGCACATTCTTCCAAACGTCAGAATCAGATACGTCCGCTCACAGGACAGATGGAAACTCTACTGGATGCGCAAGGATTTGAAATGGCATCTATACAGTACTGAGCTTTCGCTGACGGATGCACTTGAGCTTGTGCGTGCAGACCCGGATTATTGCTTCTTCGGATGACGAAAGAGGCATCTGCGTGATGAAAGAAGTCACAGAGATATGGCCTTTCTTGTTGGATGGAATTACAGGTGTGAAAAAATCAGCTGTAATCTGATCATTTTGTTGAAGTTTTTTTAGCCTGTTACCTCAAGCGTTTTCCAAAGAAAATGATCGCCATAGCACGACGCACACGTGATCGCGGGCTGCAACCTTAACCACACTGGGCAGCCCACTACTGCTTATAAGTGGTTTCTCGGCCACCAAAGCCGGCACGTTGAACAACCGCGTGAAATGCTAAAAATTGTTTCTGGGCGTCGCCAGCAAGTAAAGCATGGAGAAAAACAAGGATCCCCAATATACCGAGTCATATCGATAGGGATCAAAATCAATATGCAAAAATCCTCTTACAAAATCGTATCCATTTGCAAAAATGTTTATCTGAATGGATGCAATAGCGATTACAAATACCATATAAGCAATAAACAATGGATATTTATGAAGCCTATTAACTTTTAACTTCCCCAAATAAAGCAAGAAAAAAACCACAATAGACACAATGAAATAGACCACAGCAGGCCAGATCGGTGGATAAAGCGAAAATTCTAAATCTTGTGACATAATCAGTTCTCTTTAGCTATCTGGTACATCTGCCAACCTGTAATGTTACTACTGGTCGCATCAAGTGTAATTGCGGTTTTAGATGCCTCTTGCCAGCCTCTGATATAATCAGATTGGATATTGTGAAACAAACTCCATGACTTTTCTCTGGAAGCCAGAACTTTTCTACCTGCACCGTATGCTGATAAAGAGAGATCAATTACACCGTAAATTAAATCTGCTTGATTATTACCATAACCCAGCTTTTTTGCAGCAAATCTGTACGCTTCTCTCACGGATCCTGATTGTTCTTCACGGAAAAGAAGATAGTACCCGTTTTCGTATACATTATTTAACCCATGAGCAATCATCGGAGCCCCGTATGCAGCACAAGCTAACCCAAGCGATCCAACGCATAAACTAGCCCCACCATAAACTTGTGCTCCGCCTGCAACAAAGCCAATCTGCTTGAGAGCTATAGTCGTTGTTGTTGCCTGATTTTTCTCGACAACTATAAACATTTTTGCTCGGTTAAAGGTAAGCAGATCATCCTGTTCGCGGAGATGTCGTATCTGTTCGTCAAGGATTTGAGTCCCTCCGAGAAAGGTAAGGCAGTGGGATTCGATCTCTCTTTTCAAATGCCCCACGAGCTGTTGAATCTCAAAAAACAGACCAGAAGTACCATAAAATAAATGTTTTGCGGAAATTTGCTCTGTAAGAAGCTCAATTTCTCGCACTTTATGCTCAAACCGATTTTTGTCACGGTTATGGTTATACATTCGACCTCCATGTCACAAATACTTTTCAATAATAATACATTCGTTCAGACGACAATCAATAGCTCTTTATGTATCAGCAGTTGCGACAGTCAGAACGGGAAATTTTTTATACAAAGTACACACAGCCACATCATAAATTATCGCTACTTGCTTCCTGTCCACGCCATTCGCTATTAGTCGCCCTACATGCGCCCATTGCTCCTGAGTCAGCTTCGGACGCCTCCCACCTATTATCCCCTTTGCCCTGCCATGGCTAAAACTGCTCTCGTTCTTTCAATTATATTTTCTCTTTCCATCTCAGCCGCAGTACTTAGCATTGTGTATGCGAATCGGCCGATTGAAGTACTGATCCTTATTCCTTCGGTGATTGAGACAAATTCAATATTATTAGCCCGAATTAGCGCAGTAAATCGATGAGGTGTATGCGTGAGCGTCCAAGCCGATCCTGCTTCCAGACAATGACAGTGTCACCTGGCCGCAATAACTTCATCTTCTTATCCAGCCCCGGCCGTTTCGACTTCGGCGTACCGCTGTCCGTTCTGCAGGAAACTGGAGGATGAGAGTCTATCGAAATGGTCACCTGGCACCGAACCAATTAAGCGAACACGCACGGAAAATTGATGACATTTTTGGCAACCATGACACAAATACGACACAAGGAGAAAATCAGGCTGGTTTGAAACTGGCGTAAGCGCCTGTTTTTAAATGGCACGCCCTGTAGGATTCGAACCTACGACCTACGGCTTAGAAGGCCGTTGCTCTATCCAACTGAGCTAAGGGCGCACTGAGAAGAGTGAACTTCGCGGTGGTGAAACGCGAAGAATTATACGGTCAATGGCAGGTGAGTCAATGCCTTTTCCGTTTTCACCTCCGATTAGGGCTAGCTGATTGTAAATATGGCTGTTTTTTCAACATTCCCGGCCTTTCTTTCGTAGAATTTAGCGCTGCGAAAAGGCTTAGCTGCATTTAAGTAACGCCTGCTGTTTTCCTGAGCGCCAGCTCGTCACACTAGTGTGAGGTATCCCGGCCGCCTGGAGGCTGACAGACAACAGGACAATGGAGTGACAGCGCAAAACCTGATCGATACGTCCCCCGGCTTACAGCACCTCTCTCAGGACATTGCGGGCATCAAACTTGAGCCTATCGTCGCCCTCTCCTCGCAGCGCCAGGTTGGGGTGGAAGTGCTGAGCGTTCTGTCAGCAAGAGAGCAAAGCGAAGCATTTTTCAACGATCGGTCTGCGGAGTGGTCACTTACGCTGCTTGAAGCGCAACTTGTCGCGCTAAAAAATACCCCGCACTGTCATAATCTTTACGTCAATCTGCCGATAACCGTATTAACGCAGCCGGATGCCTTTCAGCGGCTTCTCCGGCTGCCTGCCGCACCGCTGAATATAGAAATTGTCGACCCGGCACGCTTTCTGGCGCTGTCTGACACAAAACGGCAGGACGTTCACCAGCGCCTGCTGCAGCTCAGAAGACAAGGCCACGGTATCTGGCTGGATGATATTGATGAAGCGATCGTCCAACCGTTTTTGTCCTGCCGGCTGCCGTTAACCGGCATAAAAATCGACAAGGAAGCATTCTGGCGTTTACGCGCCACCCCTGCGCTCGGGCAACTGGTGACACGTTGCTTTCAGCTTGCCGACAACGTGCTTATTGAAGGTATTGAGACTGAAAAGGATCATAGCCGGGCACGACAGGCAGGAGCAGGACTCGGCCAGGGGTACTACTGGCCGTCCTGGACATGGCCGGAGGAATAAAAAGCCATTTCCAGGAGGGAAGCCATGCGAATGACAGTGCGCCGTTACCGGCGGCGGCGTACAGGAAGTGATGCACTGGGATTTACGCACTCGCCTTTTGCTCCCCCCTTTTTCGACCGGCTCGAATTTTTGAGCCAGTCCATCCACCAACATCGCAAAACAGACGCGCCCTTTATTATTCTGGTCACGGAAGATCATTTCCTGCGCACCGGTTTTCTGAACGGCCAGTTTCCCCTGAGCAGCTGTAGCGACTACCCGACGCTGGACGAAGCCTTTCAGGCGCTCAACCAGTGGCCTGCAGCCCGTCTGGTGGTAGATATTGAAAGCCGCACCACGGCGCTTATGGAAAAGCTGGATCAGCTGAGAAGACACAGCCTGTATCCGCCCTTTCTCACGCCGTATCTGTTGGTCAGGGCGGATAATTACGACACCCGTCTGTTCTGTAAAGCGGCGGGGCCGTTTCATGTCCTTGAACGCCAGTCAACGGCGGCGGCACTCCAGCACAGCCTGATGGACATCAGCCCTCCACAGGGCTCCAGTAAAGAGTGGTTCTCTCGCGGCGAGTGGCCCATTTTACAGGAGCTGTCGCGGGGGAAGTCACTACGTCAGATCGCCCTGCTGCAGAATCGCTCCTACAGCCGCATTATCTATCGCCTGAGCTGCATTCTGGTGAAGCTCGGGCTTAGCCATCGCCAGGAACTGCTGCATCTTCTCAATAATCTCTCCGACTGCCCGTTTTACTCTTAACCTAACCCCTTATTTCCTAAAGATCTTTAGGAAGTTACTTACTGAAAATGTTAATTTTATGTTATCTGTTAACATAAATCTCGAAATTACAACTATTCCTAATTTCTGACTCTGAACCACGTGAAATATTAAAGAATAAGTAAAGCGCAGCACTTTCATCCATGCGTTAAGGGATTGATGGTTCCGTTAACAGGATGATAATGATGTAAAAACAAGCAATTTGGTTGCACGCCCCTGGCGCTTAAAGCGAAGGCCGCAGAAGATTTTGCTCTTCCGGCATAGTATTTTTCTGATATCGGGGGGAGGTATCGGGATGAGGATGAGACGCGCTATCTGTGCAAATTCACGCCACTTCAGCAGCAGGTGAGACGTTTTACTGCCCCGTCATTTCATTAACAACTTTGCAACATATAGTGGTATCTGTTATTTTTTGTTATTACATAAAGATGAAAAGATGCGGTAAATGGAATAACAGGACATTTCCGCTAAATTTAAAAAAATAGCCATTCAGATCCAGAAGATAATACAAATCAATAATCATGAATTAATCTGCAGGCTTTTCGGAGAAAACTTACACGGTATAATAAGACGCGTACCAATTATGAATAAGAAAAACCTTTTTGCCGCCACCAGCCAAATGAGATGACCGCGCTGAGGCAATGACATTACCACTACGTTAACAAGGATGCTTTCGCTCTTTCCAGGGAAATACCACCCTATAAGGATCTGCAAATTTATCCTTCCGGCATTTCGAGAGTTTGAACCAAACTCAGCATAACGCTTTTAACAATCTGAGGCATAAAAAATGAAACCGGCATCCGTTATCATTATGGACGAACATCCTATCGTCAGAATGTCGATAGAAGTCCTGCTACAGAAAAATAAAAATATCACAGTCAAACTGAAGTCTGGCGACAGCCATGAAGTTCTCGACTGTATCCGCAATCACGCCATCGATCTGGTGATCCTGGACATTGAACTTACGGGCACCGATGGCTTCGCTTTATTGAAAAGAATCAGAAACTTAAACAAAGACATAAAGGTCCTGTTCCTCTCTTCCAAATCGGAGTCCTTTTACGCGGGCCGCGCCATCCGCGCCGGGGCAAATGGGTTTGTCAGTAAACGAAAAGATTTAGGTGAGATCTACAACGCCGTGGAAATGATTCTGATGGGCTATTCTTTTTTCCCGTCGGAAACGTTGAACTTTATTAATCACCTGGGCTCAGGGAAAGGGATGGCATCCGATATGCCATTATCGAACCGTGAGGTCACCGTACTGCGGTATCTGGCGAATGGCTTATCGAATAAGGAAATTGCCGAACAGCTGCTATTAAGCAACAAAACCATTAGCGCGCACAAATCCAATATTTATTCCAAGCTCGGTGTGCAAAGCATTGTGGAATTAATTGATTACGCCAAGGCACACGAGCTGCTATAACCTGAATTCACTCCCTGCAGTTTATCTGAGTTGCAGGGAGTGCGGTCAGCGCTAATTATAATTAATCATAAATGTGGCATCCGCATCGGCGCGTCCGGGTCGGGGGTTATCCGCTGTGGCAATATAATTAGCATAAAATGACAACACGGCATTACCCTGCGCATCTACCGCCACCGGCTGGCTGGCCTGCTGTAACGCAAGACGTGTTTTATCCGCATCCCTGATCTCCACCGCGACGTTATTCGCCGTACTGGCGTCATTCAACGCCAGCAATCCGCTGTCACTCCCGTCAGTTTTCCCGGAAAACGTAATTGATGCCGAGCCTGGCGGACAGCCTGTCAGCTTCAGCGTGAAGGGCATGGGCTGCGTGCGGCTCCCCGTGGTGCTGAGCTGCTTCGTCGGCCAGGTGCCCAGTGTGACGGTTTTGTCGCTGTCGCTGCCCTCTGCCACACAGGTAAAATCAACGATATTGCCGTACATCTGAATATTGATCTCGCCCAGCGCTGTGGCTGACCACGCGTTTGCCTGACACATCGTCAGGGCCAGCGCAGCGAAAGGCCATTTCCAGTTCCCCATCTCTTCCCCTTAATCGTAATCCACGCGCAGATAGCCGCGAGAGGTGAACCGGCCTTCTGCTGGCTTATTCCCCGTAATGCTCACCGGCCAGACCCGGATCCCCACCTGCGCCTGCGCGCTGTCATCCAGACGGAACGGAATTTTGCTGTTCAGGTTGTTAGGCGTCAGAGGCGTACCGCTATCGTTCGCCACGACAAACCCTAAATCCGGGTTATCGGAAACCAGCGCATTGCCCGAGATTTTTTCCGCCTCGATGCGCATCGTCAGATACGCATTGGCCTCCACATTGGTGCACTTAATGGCAATGGTTTTGCTTTGTGGTGAGACGTTCTGAGGACGATTGCCGGCCCCCGCCTGGCTGAACAACGACGCGCCAATATCACCAAAATCAAACTCCACCACCTGCCCGGCGTTAATCGCACAGCTTTGTGGTACCTGAATGGTGCCGCTGTAGCTGATGGTATAGACCGGCGTATTCAGCGGATCGGATGACGTGGTGGTGACATAGACGGTGAACATGGTCTGCTGGGGGATCACCACCATGTTGATAAACCGCCGTGTGACCCGCAGACGAAAGACCAGCTTCGAATCGGTGACAGGAAACGCTTTGTTGTTCGGAACGTTAGGGTGCTGCCCCATCTGAATATAATTTGACGGTGGATAGAAGGTGCCCGCGTAGTCATCGTGGATCTGCATTGCGCCATCAAGGTAGTCATTCAGCTTCACATACTTATAGCCATCAATTACCGTCGTTATCGGCAGGCTGGTGACATAACTACGCATCGTGGACTTTCCGGTTGTTCCTTTAGGGCAAATGGCGTTCACGCCCACCAGCCCGGATTTTTGCGCAAGGGTCACAATCTGCCCCGGTTTGTTATTGGAACTGTTAAAGACGTTTGAAAGATCGTATGAGATATCCTTCGGCACGCCCGTGGCGTTCTGGCAAACCGTCGCCCAAGCGGGCATCGTGCTGCAGAGCAGCGCTAAGCTAAACACATTGCGTAAACTGCGCATCTTTGGGTTCCTGTTAACGGTCACAGCTTGCCCCCGCCATGGTAATGGCCTGGTTTTGGCTTTCAGGCGATAAACGATAGTGCGCACGACACTGGGACTGCATCCCATTGCCCCACTGAATAAGCAACTCCCCTTCCAGCGGCAGCCCGCTCAGGTAAATCTGCCCGTCATCGCCCACCATACTGGTGACCCCGCTCTGGGTTTCACGGACCACGGCACCAAACGGCACAGGCTGGTTGCCGCGGGTCACGGTCAGCAGGGCACGCACGCCGATACGGGTATCGAAGCTGGCGCGCACCAGCGCACCTTTGGTCGGTACTACGCTGCTGACGTTATTTTCGATGTCGGTGTTGTTACTCATGGAGTTGGTATCCAGCGCCACGCGGTTATAGCGGTAGACGGTGGCATACGGCATGACCGCGTAGCCTCGCCAGTCGGTTTTCACCCCGGTCTGGTTTTCCACGCTGACGCCCGAGGCTCCCGGCGCTTTGATCAGAACGTTAGTGTCGCCCAGCGGCTGGCTGAAGGTGACGCCGTCGGCATGGCCCACCACCCCACCGGAGAGCTGCCAGTTGAGATCGTGCTGATCGCGCGCGTAGTTGTAGCCCACCCCCAGCGTGCCGTAGGTCGCCTGCCAGTTTGCGCTGGCGCTACCGCTTGAGCCGTTGGTGCTGGTGTGCCCCTGCGTAACGCTGTAGTTCAGGTTGCGATCTTCCAGCAGGGTGCCGCTGACCCCGGTTTGCCAGCTGGTATCACCGTCGCTGTTGCGGCTGGCTGAGGCCGTGGCGTAAGCGCGATCGATGGCGCTGTCCCGGCGATATCCCTGACGGGTAAAGAGGCTGAACGGCACCGAGACGTTAAAGGACGCGATCCGGTCCGTGCCCTCTATCCCGACGGACTTGTTCCACGACCATGACAGGGAGTAGTTGATCCCTTTTACACCTCCGGCATAGCCGAGCTGATACCAGAGGTTAGACTGGCTGGTGCCCCAGTAGGTCTGCTCGCTGCCGGAGACATAGACTGAGCCGTAATCACCCAGCGACTGAGAGATATTGAGCTGGAAGCGCCCTTTTTTATTCCACGTCAGGTTGTGATAGCTCTGCACGTCCGGCACGCCGTCATCATCCTTGCTGTCGGCATACTGATAGCCTTCCATCGAACGCCAGGCCACATCATCCAGGGTGTAAAACCCTTTAGTGGAGTAGCGATAGCCCAGCAGCTGGAAGTTGGTGCCGAATCCGTTGAGTGATTTTGCATACAGGAAACGCAGGGACTGGCCCTCATGGCGGCTGTCGTCCGCCAGCTGGCTGCGGGCATGGGTGATATCGACCGACACAGCCCCCCAGTCACCGAGGTTTTTCCCGGCGCCAATGGCCACCGCGGTATAGCGCGACGCCAGCTGCGTACCGCCGTAGAGCGTGTAACCATTGGCCAGACCGGTAATCAGCGTGCCCTGGGTGAAGAACGGCGTGTCCTGATCGCTGTTACCGCTGCGGTAATCCCCGGCCACGAGGTCATACTTCCAGCGACCTTCACGCTGCAACAGCGGCACGGTGGAGTACGGCACGGTATAGCGTTGCTGGCTGCCGTCCTTCTCTTCTACGGTCACTTCCAGATCGCCGCTTGAAGAGGTAGGGTTCAGATCGGTAATGGCAAACGCGCCAGGCTGGACATAGCTCTGGTAGATAACATAGCCGTTCTGGCGAACAACCACTTTGGCCGGGGTACGGGCGATACCGCGCACGGTTGGCGCGTAGCCCTGCAGGCTGTCCGGGTACATGCTGTCGGACGAGAAAAGCCGCCCGCCGCGGAAACCGACGCTGTCAAAGACATCATTGCCGGTATTGCTGTCGCCCAGCACCAGCTCGCTTTTGAGCGGAATGACGGTGCGCTGCGCCCAGGTGCCGATGTTCTGCCAGTTACTGTGCCGCTGACCGTTGTTTTGCGTATAACGCCAGGCGCCGTTATTGCGTAAACGCCAGGCGCCATAGTTCAGCCCGCTCTGCAGGTTCAGATAGTAGCTGTCATCCTCGCTTCCCCGGTTGCCGGTAAAGCTGTAGTTCAACAGCGCGGCGGGGATCCCTTCATCCCACTGTTCAGGCGGGATATAGCCACGGGCGCTGTTCTGCATCGCCACCTGCGGCAGGCTGATATTCAGACGCTGCGAGGCGAAGTTAAATGCGACCAGACTGCCGGGGATCGCTGTCGCCAGCGGGACACAGGTGTCGTCCTGCACCTTTACCAGCTCGGGAAACGCGGCGAGGTTAACGCCAAACCGTTCCAGCATTTTACGTGTGATGCACGGCGCCAGTCCGCCCGCCACCGGTGGCGTATCGTCGGCCTGCTCAAAGCGCACGTCCTGGGTCGCGATAAACTCATCGTTACGCCAGATATCCACGCGATACACGCCGGGTGCCTGCTGGTGACCTTGTTCAAAACGCGATAAATCCGCCACGCTGGCGGTATCATCGGACAAAAAGGCCGGGTTAAAGTAGCTTTCGCTCCAGCCCGACTGCGGCCAGAGCGTTGCCATCAGCGCCAGTGCAACCGGGCAGTAACGCCATTGATGATTATTCATCGCCCTGACTCTGCTCACAGGTTGACGCTACGCGCCGGAGTAATGGCACCGTAGTCATTGACGCTCTGCCAGGAGAGCGTACCGCCCGCACCAGCCGGCAGCGCCTGCTGTGCCGAATTTTTTGGCGCAATCATGATGTTATCCAGCGTCTGTCCGCCCAGCTTCAGATTGACCAGCGTGATGTAATACGGTGAGGCGTTGCTGATCTTCAGATGCGAGCCAACGCGCTCAAAGCGCAGCTGAGAGAGCGCCTCTTCCGGCTGCATTGCCAGGTTATTCGGGCGCACAAAAAGCTTGATACGCGACAGGATGGCCAGTTGCAGCACGTTGTTGTTTTCGGTTTTGGCTTTGTTCACTGACGGGATCGCTTTCACGTTCATGTAAAACAGCGATTCACGATCGGCGGGCAACGCAGGCCCGGCGTAAATAATGCGCAGCGTGTTTTCGCTGTCCGGCTCGCTGACAAACAGGGGTGGCGTGACGGCAAAGGTTTTTTCTTTTTGCCCGTTTGCGTTTTCGATCCACGCGTTAATTAAATAGCGTTCTTGCTTGTTACTGTTGGTGATCGCCAGTGAAGTTTGTTTAGCATCTGCCGGATAAATAACGCGCGTGGCTCCAAGTGCAATACCGCCGGACGCATTCGCGCTTGCAGAAACCATCATTAAAATAAACGATAAAATCAGTCCTGGTTTAATTAGGGTATTCATCAAAACCGTACCTTTAATAATGTGTTCGCAGGTGTTATGGATAAATCAACGTAAACCAGACATCCGACTGAATATTGCCTGGCACAAGGTGTTCGGAAATAGCCCGATATCGGGCGCTAAAATGAAACGCAAGCTCGCGGGTATCAATGGGCAGCCAGCTGACCGCCGTGGCGTTGGGGATTATCTGACGCTGCTGTTCGTCAAAGAGAGCCAGCCCCACCCCGCTGCTGATGGGTGTTTCACCGGGGCGCGATGTTGCCAGAAAAACCTGCGGGTCTTCCGCGGGCGTGATGCCCTGGAACTGGATCCCGACGGTGCGTGAGACATCCACGCTGCAATCCAGCAGCCGCACGGTAAAAGGCACATTAACGGTGGAAAAACTGCCCACCCCGGAAAACGAGTTGGTCCGGTATTGTCCCATATCGATGCGCATATTCTGGCTGTCCGGCGCCACGGCGCAGCCGCCGTTCACCAGTTCACCCCGGAGGTGTACTTTGCCGCCGTCAATCACCACCGTATGGGCGAATGCCTGGGAAGCCATCGCAAGGGTTAACAGCAGTAGTGTTCCTGTCCTTGTCATCCTTCGTTCCTGGCCTGAGCGTATGACGGGCCTCATCCCTGAGGCCAAAACATCCCTGTACGGAGGAATTATTCGTATTTCATAACGAAAGTGGCGTCAGCGTTTGCCTGGCCTGGTTCAGTGGTCGCAGCAGTGGCTTTATAACGCGCGCTGAAGTTCAGGGTGTTGGTGCCCTGGATCAGGTTCTGCGCAGCAGAGAAAGTGGCACCGTCTGGCGTCAGAACGCTGGATTTGCTGTCGAGGATCTCGATACCAACACCTTTCGCGGTGTTGTCGTTGCTACCTGAAGTCACTGCCAGCAGGGTTTTGTCAGTTGCGTCGATCTGACCGGTGAACGCCACAGCAGCCGTTTTCGCCACCAGCGGATCGCAATCGTTCAGTTCGATGGTGAATGGAATATTGGTGGTGGTATCACCCACTTTGGTGAATTTCGCGGTACGGTACTGACCGAGATTAACAGTCTGCTCGGAAGAATCGGTATTTACTGAACATGCAGCATTAACCAGTTCACCTTTAAAATGCACGGTACCGCCATTTACGGAAACTGGCGTAACCGGATCGGCAGCGTGAGCGGCACCCGCGACCAGGGCCAGTGAAGCAATAACAGTAGAAGCAATGTTGCTGAGTTTCATGTCTATTCCTTTAAAATGTAAATAACCCTTCCCGCGAATAATCGGGAATAAGAAATACGTTCAATTGAAAAATTGAAAGCTTATTTCGGAGGAGACAAAGTAGCTCAGGAAACTATTTTTAAATATGTCAAAACGCTGCCATTTTACCAGGTCACATCCTAATCCTGCCTAAGAAATTGACCATCATCCGGGAAGGGTCTTTACGCCCGCCGGAGGAAAACTCGCAAAGGGTGACTGACAGCGGCGCTCGCTTCTGACAAAATACAGGCCATCCCCCCTTTCAAACGTTACAGACGGAATCTTCTCTCTGATGGCAGCAAAGATTATTGACGGTAAAACGATTGCGCAGCAGGTGCGCTCTGAGGTCGCGGAAAAAGTGAAGGCGCGTAAAGCGGCTGGATTTCGCGCACCAGGGCTCGCCGTTGTGCTGGTTGGTAGCAACCCGGCATCGCAGATTTATGTCGGCAGCAAACGCAAAGCGTGTGAAGAGGTGGGGTTCGTCTCCCGCTCTTACGATTTGCCAGAAACCACCACCGAAGCAGAATTGCTGGAACTTATTGACACCCTGAATGCCGATAAAGAGATCGACGGTATTCTGGTCCAGCTGCCGCTGCCGGCAGGCATCGACAACGTGAAGGTACTGGAGCGTATCGCGCCGGATAAAGACGTGGACGGTTTCCACCCGTATAACGTTGGCCGTCTGTGCCAGCGCGCGCCGCGCCTGCGTCCCTGCACCCCACGCGGCATCGTGACGCTGCTGGAGCGTTATAACATTGACACCTACGGACTGAACGCCGTAGTCATTGGCGCCTCCAACATCGTGGGCCGTCCGATGAGCATGGAGCTGCTGCTGGCCGGTTGCACCACCACCGTGACCCACCGCTTCACCAAAAACCTGCGTCATCACGTCGAGAATGCCGATCTGCTGATCGTCGCGGTCGGTAAGCCGGGCTTCATTCCCGGGGAATGGATTAAGGAAGGGGCGATTGTCGTGGACGTCGGGATTAACCGTCTGGAAAACGGCAAAGTGGTTGGCGACGTGGTTTATGAAGATGCCGCAGCGCGTGCCTCTTACATCACCCCGGTACCGGGCGGCGTAGGCCCAATGACCGTAGCAACCCTGATTCAGAATACCTTGCAGGCATGCGAGGAGTATCACGACGTAGAGGACGCGTAACATGGCGACATTTTCATTAGGTAAACATCCACACGTTGAGCTGTGCGATCTGCTGAAGCTGGAAGGCTGGAGCGAGAGCGGTGCGCAGGCCAAGATTGCCATTGCCGACGGGCTGGTTTTCGTCGACGGCGTGGTAGAAACGCGTAAGCGCTGCAAGATTGTTGCCGGTCAGACCGTCAGCTTTGAAGGTCAGAGCGTGACCGTTACGGCCTGAGCCGTCTGATGCCCTCACCCTAACCCTCTCCCGGCCGGGAGAGGGGATAACAATCCCCGCACACCTATCACGGTTAATTATCGATCAACTTCAAATAATCACTATTTCATCTGTTGAAAAGTGAAAATTGAGTTGCGCGTTTTTCACGCTTTGCCCACGATAAGTAGAACGTTCTACTAAAACGTTCTACTTACAATAACAGCGCCAAAAAAAGCGCTTCTCGGGGGAAATCAGCATGAGTCTGATATCAGGGTTTGTTAAATCGCTGTCTAAGTTATCGATGATTGGTCGCGCCTTAATGCTGCCAATTTCACTGCTTCCCGCTGCGGGCCTGCTGCTGGCCTTTGGCGATAAGTTTCATCTGCCGCTGATGATGAACGCGGGTGGGGTTATCTTTGATAACCTGCCAATGCTGTTTGCCATTGGCTCCGCCGTGGGTCTGGCATCGGAATCCGGCATTGCCGCACTGTCTGCCGCCGTCTCGGTGTTTGTTACTAATATCACCATCAGCACCGTGCTGAGCATTACGCCGGAAATGGCCTCTCAGGGAGGCAAATACGCCATGGTGGTCGGCATCCCGACGCTGCAGATGGGCGTCTTTGGCGGGCTTATCTGC
This sequence comes from Enterobacter cloacae complex sp. 2022EL-00981, assembly GCF_028737495.1. Lineage (NCBI taxonomy): Bacteria > Pseudomonadati > Pseudomonadota > Gammaproteobacteria > Enterobacterales > Enterobacteriaceae > Enterobacter > Enterobacter cloacae complex sp. 2022EL-00981. Next base: position 108,053 of record NZ_JAQZRK010000013.1, on the reverse strand, counting down.
GGTATTCTGGCGGCGTGGTGCTATAACCGTTTCCACACCATGCAGCTGCCGGAGTTCCTTGGCTTCTTCTCCGGCAAACGCTTTGTGGCGATTGCCACGGCGTTTCTCTCGTTCCTGCTCGGTCTGCTGCTGCCCTACGTCTGGCAACACATTCAGGCAGGCATCGACGCGCTCTCCGTGGTGGTGAACGGCGATAATCAGGCCGCCTCAACCTTTATCTTCGGTCTGGTCGAACGCGCCCTCATCCCGCTCGGTCTGCACCATATCTGGTATCCCTCTTTCTGGTATTCATTTGGTGATTACACCACTCAGGCGGGCCAGGTGATCCACGGCGACCAGACCATCTGGTTCAAGATGCTGGAAGAAGGGGTGAAATCCTTCAGCAGCGACACCTACCAGAACGCCGGTAAGTTCATGCAGGGTGAATTCCCGCTGATGCTGTTTGCCCTGCCTGCGGCGTGTCTGGCGATGTATCATGAAGCGCATACCAAAAATAAAAAAATCGCGGCCGGTATTCTGTTCTCGGCGGCACTCACCTGCTTCCTGACGGGGATCACCGAGCCGGTGGAGTTCACGTTCATCTTCGTCGCGCCGATCCTCTACGTCTTTAACGCCATTATGGCGGGCCTGGCGTACATGACCATGTATCTGCTGCACGCCCATATCGCCAAGTCGTTCTCGGCAGGCTTTATCGATTATCTGTCATTCGGGATCCTGCCGTCATTCAACGGCTATCAGACCAACTTCCTCAATGCCATTATCATTGGTATTCCGATGGGCCTGATTTATTACTTCACCTTCCGTTTCGTGATCCGTCGCTTTGACGTGAAAACGCCGGGCCGTACCGAAGTGACCGCCAGCGCGGATGATAAATCCGATTCTGAACTCGCCACCGAAATCATTACCCTGCTGGGCGGTGCGCACAACATCGATTCCGTTGGCTCCTGTATCACCCGTCTGCGCCTGGAAGTGGCAAAAAGTGATGCGGTGGATAAAGATGGCCTGAACGGACTCGGCGCTCGCGGCGTGGTCTTCGTGGGTGATAACGGAATTCAGGTGATTTTCGGTGCCAGAGCACAGTTTATCGCCCAGACCATGTCCACCATGATTGGCAAATAATAAGATGCCGGAACGACACGTCTCCTGTAGGCTGAGAGACGTGTCGTATCTGGCTGATAATCGGTAAATTTCAGGGAGCGGTTTTGAAGAAAGTCAGCATCATTGATGTCGCAAAGCACGCGGGTGTGTCGGTCTCTACCGTATCGCTGGTGCTGCGCCAGAAAGGGAAAATCTCCGAAGCAACGATCGAGAAGGTCAATGCCGCCATCACGACGCTGGGCTATGTTCATAACGTTGCCGCTGCTAACCTTCGCGCCAACACCTCCAACCTGATCGGCCTGATCCTGCGTGATTTCAGCGACAGTTTTTCCATCAAAGTCATGGCGAGTATCGTCCAGGAGCTGGAGAAGCAGGGCTATATGGTTTTTCTCGGCCAGCCGCTGAACGATCGGGAGCATTTAGAGCGCACCCTGCTCTCCTTTAAGCAACAGGGCGTGGCGGGCGTGATCTATCTCGCGTCGGATACGCGCTCCCCAACCCTGCCGGAGCAGATCCGCCAGTGTCCTCTGCCGCTGGTGGTGGTCTCGCAGTCTCTGCTGGATGAAAAATGCAACCTGGTGATGCGCGATAACCGTCAGGCGGCGAACCTGGCCGCACGCTATCTTATCGAGCGCGGGCACCGCAACATCGCCTACATTGGCGGACGGGAAGGCTGCCTTATTCGCGAACAACGCCTGCTTGGATTTCGCAGCGCAATGACCCAGAACGGGCTGGTGTGGCGCGATGAAAGCTCCCCGGCCTGCAGCGATGACACGCAAGCCGCCGCAATGGCGACCCGCCAGCTGCTTGAGAAAAACAACACCATCACCGCCCTGCTCTGCCATTCACCGGATGCGATGATCGGCTGCATTAGCGGCATTCATCAGGTGGGCCGTACCGTGGGAAAAGACGTGTTTCTGACGCAGCAGGTCGCGCTGGTGGGCTTTGAAGATATGCTGCACGTCAACCTGACCTCGCCGTCGTTTACCTATGTCTCCTCCGCCAGTGACGAGACAGGCCGCCAGGCGGCGGGTCTTATCATCCGTAAGCTGAAAGAGCCAGAGCTGCAGACGCAGCGCATTACCCTCTCCGGCCAGCTTATCGCGCGGGAATCGGCGTAAAAATCGGAATTTAGCACAGGTCAGTTTCAGCGAAATCGCTGCTATATTCCCATGATTTGTCATGGAAAATTACGATGCCTACCGTTATCACTCACGCTGCTGTTCCGCTTTGCCTGGGCTTAGGCCTGGGAACCCGGGTTATTCCTCCCCGCCTGCTTTTCGCCGGTGTCGTGCTCGCGATGCTGCCCGATGCCGACGTGCTGGCGTTTAAGTTCGGCGTTGCTTACGGCAATGTTTTCGGCCATCGCGGCTTTACCCATTCACTGCTGTTTGCCTTCGTGGTGCCGATACTCTGCGTACTGGTCGGGCGACGATGGTTCAGGGCAAGTTTGACGCGCTGCTGGCTGTTTTTAACCGTGTCGCTGCTGTCGCACAGCCTGCTGGATTCCGTCACCACCGGCGGCAAGGGCGTCGGCTGGCTGTGGCCGTGGTCAGATGAACGGTTCTTTGCGCCGTGGCAGGTGATTAAGGTCGCCCCGTTTGCCCTGTCGCGCTATACCACGCCGTACGGGCATCAGGTGATTATCTCTGAACTACTGTGGGTGTGGCTGCCGGGAGTGGTGCTGATGGGGTTGTTGTGGTGGCGACGGAGGTAAAAAAGCCGGGTGGCGGCTACGCCTTACCCGGCCTACGGTCGTGCTTTTGTAGGCCCGGTAAGCGAAGCGCCACCGGGCGTTGCGGACTTACTTACGGCGCCAGGTGGTCCCCTGTGGGCCATCTTCCAGGATGATCCCCATCTCGGTCAGGCGATTGCGCGCCGCATCCGCTGCCGCCCAGTCTTTCGCCTGACGGGCTTCCAGACGCGCGTTAATCAGCGCTTCAATCTCTGCCACTTCGCCGTCATCCGCCTGCGCACCGCTCTGCAGGAAGGTATCCGGCTCCTGTTCCAGCAGGCCAAGCACGGAAGAGAGTTTACGCAGGTGAGAAGCCAGCGCATTCGCCGCCGCCATATCTTCTGACTTCAGACGGTTGACTTCACGCGCCATATCGAACAGCACCGAGTAGGCTTCCGGGGTGTTGAAATCATCGTTCATCACCTCAACAAAGCGGGCCTCAAACGCCTCGCCGCCCGCGGCCTCCACGGACTTGTCGGTACCGCGCAACGCAGTGTACAGACGCTCCAGCGCAGAGCGTGCCTGTTTCAGGTTCTCTTCACTGTAGTTCAGCTGGCTGCGGTAGTGGCCTGACATCAGGAAGTAACGTACGGTTTCCGCATCGTAATACTTCAGCACGTCACGCACGGTGAAGAAGTTGCCCAGCGATTTAGACATCTTCTCGCGGTCAACCATCACCATCCCGGAGTGCATCCAGTAGTTCACATACTCGCCGCCGTGCGCACAGGTGGACTGCGCGATTTCGTTTTCGTGGTGCGGGAACATGAGGTCTGAACCGCCGCCGTGAATGTCAAAATGTTTGCCCAGCTGTTTGCAGTTCATCGCCGAGCACTCAATGTGCCAGCCCGGACGCCCTTCTCCCCATGGAGATGGCCAGCTTGGTTCGCCCTCTTTGGACATCTTCCACAGCACGAAGTCCATTGGGTTACGCTTCACGTCAACCACGTCAACGCGGGCGCCAGCCTGCAGTTGGTCAAGATCCTGACGGGAAAGCGAGCCGTAGGTAGGATCGGTTGGCACTGAGAACATCACGTCGCCATTGTCCGCAACGTATGCGTGGCCGCGTTCAATCAGCTTTTCCGTGATCTCGATAATTTCGTGAATATGGTGGGTCGCACGCGGCTCGCTGTCCGGGCGCAAAATGTTTAACGCGTCGAAATCCTTGTGCATCTCAACGATCATACGATCCACCAGTGCGACAAAGCTTTCGCCATTTTCATTAGCGCGCTTGATGATTTTGTCGTCAATATCGGTGATGTTACGCACGTACTTCAGGTTATACCCGAGGAAACGCAGGTAACGCGACACGACATCGAATGCGACAAAGGTACGGCCATGGCCGATATGACAGAGATCGTAAACCGTAATACCACACACGTACATGCCGACTTCCCCGGCATGGATAGGTTTAAATTCCTCTTTCTGGCGCGTCATTGTATTAAAGATTTTTAACATCGAAGATTCCATGTAAACACGTGTGTGGACGAAAACCGGGTATTCTACCCGTAATTCAAACCCGAAGCAGCACACAATGCAAGGTGATCGCATCCTGTGGTTATGCTATAACAGGCCCCTATATCTGACCCGAACGCGGGTCGACGTACCACAATAACGGAACAGGATGCAAAAATGGTTACTTTCCACACTAATCATGGCGATATCGTAATCAAAACCTTTGATGACAAAGCGCCTGAAACAGTTAAAAACTTCCTGGACTACTGCCGCGAAGGTTTCTACAATAACACCATTTTCCACCGTGTGATCAACGGCTTTATGATCCAGGGCGGCGGTTTTGAACCGGGTATGAAGCAGAAAGAAACAAAAGAAGCGATCAAAAACGAAGCCAATAACGGCCTGAAAAACACCCGCGGCACGCTGGCGATGGCGCGTACTCAGGCACCTCACTCTGCCACCGCGCAGTTCTTCATCAACGTGGCTGACAACGACTTCCTGAACTTCTCCGGCGAAAGCCTGCAGGGTTGGGGCTACTGCGTATTCGCAGAAGTGGTTGAAGGCATGGACGTGGTCGACAAGATCAAAGCTGTTTCCACCGGCCGCAGCGGCATGCACCAGGACGTTCCAAAAGAAGACGTTGTGATTACCAGCGTGACCGTCAGCGAGTAATTCGTGGCGACACTCTTTATTGCAGATTTGCACCTGCAAACAGAAGAACCGGCGATCACCGCCGGTTTTCTGCGTTTTTTAGCGGGTGAAGCCAGACACGCCGACGCGCTTTACATCCTTGGCGACCTGTTTGAAGCCTGGATCGGCGACGACGACCCCAACCCGCTGCACCGTGAAATGGCTGCCGCCATTCACGCGCTGGTCACCTCCGGCGTTCCCTGCTACTTCATTCACGGCAACCGCGATTTTCTGGTCGGCCCTCGCTACGCCCGGGAAAGCGGCATGACGCTGCTGCCAGAAGAACAGGTGCTTGACCTCTATGGTCGAAAAGTCCTGATCATGCACGGTGACACGCTCTGTACGGACGATACCGGCTATCAGGCGTTTCGCGCGAAGGTCCACACCCCGTGGATCCAAAAGGTGTTCCTTGCCCTGCCGCTGTTTATCCGTAACCGTATCGCCGCCAGAATGCGCGCGGGCAGTAAAGCCGCCAACAGCAGTAAGTCGATGACCATCATGGACGTCAACCCGCAGGCAGTGGTCAACGTGATGGAGAAACACCACGTCCAGTGGTTAATCCACGGTCATACCCACCGTCCCGACGTGCATACGTTGGTCGCCAACGGCGAACCGGCTCACCGTGTGGTACTGGGCGCGTGGCACAGCGAAGGATCGATGGTGAAAGTCACGCCTGAAGGTGTGGAACTGATCGCTTTCCCGTTTTAATCTCTCCCGCAAAACTCATTCTATTTTTTTGAACAATATCGGCAAATTGTTTCGATTTTAATCAGCCCGTGGTCGGCCTATCATTTATCACATCAGGGCAACACGCCCTATCCCAAACAAAACACTTAAGGATTACGACCATGAAATCTATCAAAACTTTCGTTGCAGTTGCCGCTCTGTCTCTGATCTCTTTCGGTTCTTTCGCACAAAGCGTTAGCGCGACAGCCTCAACTCTGGATCGTGCAGAAGCGAAAATTGCCGCTCAGGCTGCTGAACAGGGCGCGTCTTACAAAATCACCAGCGCACAGTTCAATAACCGCGTGCACATGACTGCAGAACTGACTAAATAAGATCGCCGTTTGCCGTGCCGCCAGTAGATCCGCGACAGCGACAAGACGATGAGTAAGGAAAGAGAATGAAAAAAATCAGCATCGTAAGTGCCCTGCTGCTGGCCGCTGGACTGTCCGCTGGCGCGATAGCAGCAGAGAATGGCTTCTGTGTACCGGAAGCCGGCTCGAATATCGACACCAGCATGGTGAATCATATTGATGTCAGCCACGCATTCGACAAAGAGAACCTGACCGCAGGGGATCTTCAGTAACCTCTCAAAACAGACCGCCTGAATGCGGTCTGTTTTGTTATTCCCTGTGCACCACAACGGCTCGGTTTTTAACCGCGCAACCGTTTTCCTTGCCCGTATTACATGCTATTCTCTGTGCCCTCGAAAGCAGTGTGTTTCGCACCACAGGAGTTTTAAGACGCATGTCTTCCCGCAATAATCCGGCGCGTGTCGCCATCGTGATGGGGTCCAAAAGCGACTGGGCTACCATGCAGTTCGCCGCCGAAATCTTTGAAATCCTGAATGTTCCTCACCACGTTGAAGTGGTTTCCGCACACCGCACGCCGGATAAACTGTTCAGCTTTGCCGAAAGCGCGCAAGAGAACGGTTACGAGGTGATCATTGCTGGTGCGGGTGGCGCAGCACATCTGCCGGGCATGATTGCCGCCAAAACGCTGGTGCCGGTACTGGGTGTTCCGGTGCAGAGCGCCGCACTGAGCGGTGTCGACAGCCTTTACTCCATCGTGCAGATGCCGCGTGGTATTCCTGTGGGTACGCTGGCCATCGGCAAAGCGGGCGCGGCAAACGCGGCTCTGCTGGCGGCGCAGATCCTGGCGACGCACGATAAAGCCTTACTTCAACGTCTGGCGGACTGGCGTAAAGCCCAGACCGACGAAGTGCTGGACAACCCGGACCCGCGGGGTGCGGCATGAAGCAGGTTTGCGTCCTCGGTAACGGTCAGTTAGGCCGCATGCTGCGCCAGGCCGGTGAACCGCTGGGTATTGCCGTCTGGCCGGTCGGTCTGGATGCCGAACCCGAAGCCGTGCCGTTCCACCAGAGCGTCATTACCGCTGAGATTGAACGCTGGCCGGAAACCGCGCTGACCCGCGAACTGGCGCGCCATAACGCTTTTGTGAACCGCGACGTGTTCCCGATCATTGCAGACCGTCTGACGCAAAAACAGCTGTTCGACAAGCTCGGACTGGCGACCGCGCCGTGGCAGTTGCTGTCTGATAAAAGCGAATGGAACGATGTCTTCGCAATGCTGGGCGAACTGGCGATTGTAAAGCGTCGCGTCGGCGGTTATGACGGCCGCGGACAGTGGCGTTTGCGCGCGCACGAAACCGCCGAACTGCCGGAAGAGTGCTACGGAGAGTGCATCGTTGAGCAGGGCATCAACTTCAGCGGTGAAGTGTCGCTGGTTGGCGCTCGCGGCCACGACGGGCGTACCGTATTTTATCCTCTGACCCATAACCTGCATCAGGACGGGATCTTACGCACCAGCGTCGCCTTCCCGCAGGCCAATGCTGAACAGCAGGCCCAGGCGGAAGAGATGCTCTCGGCCATTATGCATGAACTGGGTTATGTGGGCGTGATGGCGATGGAGTGTTTTGTAACGCCGTCTGGTCTGCTGATCAACGAACTGGCACCGCGCGTTCACAACAGCGGTCACTGGACGCAAAACGGCGCATCAATCAGCCAGTTTGAGCTGCACCTGCGCGCCATTACTGACCTGCCGCTGCCGCAGCCGGTGGTTAATAGCCCTTCAGTGATGCTCAACCTGATCGGTACCGACCTGAACTACGACTGGCTGAAGCTGCCGCTGGTGCACCTGCACTGGTACGACAAAGAGGTTCGTCCGGGGCGTAAAGTGGGTCACCTGAACCTGAACGACAGCGACGCAGGCCGCCTGAGCGCTACCCTGGAAGCGATGATCCCTCTCCTGCCGCCGGAATACGCAAGCGGGATTGTCTGGGCGCAATCAAAGCTCAAATAAGCGATAATTGCCGGGGAGTTGATCTTCCCCTTCCCCGGCCTCTCCTCACGCGCGTAAAATCCCCCTCCATTGCTGTTTTGATTTCTGGAATAACCATGAACGATGGAACGGATTATCGCGCGATACTCGCGTCCGATACCCCTTTGATTGACGTTCGCGCGCCGATCGAATTTGCGCAGGGTGCGATGCCTGCGGCAATCAACCTGCCTTTAATGAACGACGACGAACGCGCCGCCGTGGGGACCTGCTACAAACGCCAGGGGCCCGACGCTGCGCTGGCGCTCGGCCATAGTCTGGTGAACGGCGACACGCGGGAGGCCCGGATCAACGCCTGGCGCGAAGCCTGTCTTGCCCGTCCTGAGGGCTTTATCTGCTGCGCGCGCGGCGGACAGCGCTCGCATATCACGCAGGCCTGGCTGAAAGAGGCGGGCGTGGATTACCCGCTGATCCGCGGCGGCTATAAAGCCCTGCGTCAGACGGCGATTCAGGTCACCATTGAGCAGTCACAAAAACCGATGGTGCTTATCGGCGGCTGTACCGGAAACGGTAAAACGTTGCTGGTGAAGCAGCACGCGCAGGGGATCGATCTGGAAGGGCTGGCGCACCATCGCGGCTCGTCGTTTGGCCGCACGCTGACGCCACAGCTTTCCCAGGCAAGCTTTGAAAATCATCTGGCCGTCGAGCTGTTGAAAAAAGATGCCGCACGTTGGGTGCTGGAGGATGAGGGCAGGATGATTGGCTCTAACCATCTGCCGGAATGCCTGCGCGACCGGATGGCCGAAGCCCCTATCGTGGTGGTAGAGGATCCGTTTGACATTCGTCTTGAGCGCCTGCGCGAAGAGTATTTCGACCATATGTGGGCCGATTTTTCTGCCGCCTACGGCGAAGAGGCAGGCTGGAAGGAGTATAGCGAGTACCTGCACCACGGTCTGTTCGCCATTCGCCGCCGTCTGGGGCTGCAGCGTTATGCGGAATTCACCACGCTGTTAGATTCCGCACTGCTGGAACAACAACGCTCTGGCAGCACTGACGCACACTTTAGCTGGCTTGCGCCGCTGCTCAGAGATTATTACGACCCGATGTACGGCTATCAGCTGGAGAAGAAGGCAGAAAAGATTGTATATCGCGGGACGTATGGCGAGGTCGCTGACTGGCTTGATCGCTAAAAGAAAGCCGGGTGGCGAGGTAAAAGCAAAACGACAACCTGGTTGCCGTTTTTAATGTTTGTACCCTCTCCCTGTGGGAGAGGGTCAGGGTGAGGGCATCAGACCGCACCCTGTGCTTCGACCTTAGAAGTCGTAACGCAGACGCACCAGGTTCATATCGCCCAGGTTGTCGGTGCTGGAGGTGAACACGTGTTCGTAATCCACACGGAAACCGTAGTCCAGCTGGAAGCTGATACCCACACCGTTGTCGATGCGCTGGTAGTTACGGCCGTTCACGTACTCGATACGGTCACCCATGAAGTATGGCTGGATGGATTTAACCGCATACTGATTGATTGGGAATTTGTACCCTGCGAAGTATTCGATACCCCATGCGTCACCGGCAAAGTAGTCGTTAACAGACACTTTTTTGGTGGTCAGGAAGTTCTGGTACCAGCCGCCGCCAGCAGAGAAGGTCCAGTTATCCGGTGTCCAGCTGAGCGCGGTACCGAGGATGTTCTGGTCATAGGTTTTGCTGTCGCCGTTGTCCGGGTTACGCATATCCGCACGGGTGTAGTTCCATGCCGCGCCCCAGGTCAGATCGGTGGTCAGGTGGTAATCGATACCCAGGGAACCGCCGCCTTTACGCTTGTAGCGCAGACCGTTGCCCGGCAGGTATTCGCTGTCTTCAAACAGGTAAGAGGCGTAGATATCAGCATCGCCAATGGTTTTCTTATATTTCAGCATATTGCGTGAACGATAAGAGCCATCGTAGTCGCCGTTGATACCGTTACCTGGTGCCTGACCGATCATGTCGTAGTCCCAGATATCGGTTTTCACGCCCACCACATCATAGTACACGCTGTTCTGTTGACCGAAGGTCAGCGTACCCCAGGTGTCGCTCTTCAGGCCGGTGTAGAGCATACGGCGCGTGGTGTCGTGAGCACCTTCAGCATAATGATGATCCCAGTTGAACTGGGCAGGGATATTCACACCCAGTTCGTAGTAGCTGATCCAGCTGATGTCGTCGAACAGATAGTAATCTGCCGCAAAACGGAAACGGGTGCCGCCGTCGAAACCGTTACGTTTGTAGCTGTTTTTACCGTCGTCGCCCGTCATGTTCTGGAACTGAGGACGAATACTGCCGCCAACGGTAAAGTTCAGACGGCTCAGCGGGTTACCCGCCTGAGGATCTTGCTTAAGAACCGTGATTTCCGCCTGAGATGCGAAGGAGGTTAATGCCACTGCTGCGCCAATAGCTGTCGCCAGCGCGGTTGTTTTTATAGTCATTATTTTTCCTTAATAGACACGCTGCTAAATATTTAGCGTCTGAATATTAACTGGAAATAATCGGGCTGTGTGGGCGGGTTTTTAATGTTTTGTGCTACTAAATGAGTGGGTATTATCGATTTGTGCTGTTAACGGGCTGCGCACCAGCATTTAAACCGGTACGCAACCATCACGTCTGTGAACTAACTGACAAACTGGCGGAACAGTGCTTTGCCTTTTAACAGCCGCGTTCCGAGCCAGCCGCCGCAAAGTGAAAGCAAAAGCGCACCGCACACCGGCAGCGTCAGCCACAGGCGCCAGTCTGGCTCCCACGGGAAGTCGAAGACTTTCGACTGCAGCACTGCCAGCGCCGCCTCAGCACCAATGGCGGCCACCAGGCCTGCCACCAGCCCCAGCAGGGCGAACTCGCTCCACAGCGTAGCCCTCAGCAGGCGCTTGCCGGCTCCCAGCGTACGGTAGACCACCAGCTCCTGATGACGCTGACGCATGCCAACCTGCACCTGTGCCAGCAGCAACAGCACGCCGCAAATCGTCACCAGTACCACCATCACCTCCAGCGCGCGGCTGACCTGCTCCAGCACCTGACTGACCTGTTTCAGTATCGCGCCAATATCCAGCAGGCTGACCGTCGGGAATTCCCGGTTAAGCTGCGTCAACATGCCGTTGCCGTTTTCCCAGCGGAAGCTGGTGAGCCAGCTCTGCGGCTGTCCATCCAGTGCCCCGACAGGGAAGATAAAGAAGAAGTTTGGCCGCAGGCTTTCCCAGTCCACTTTGCGCAGGCTGGTCACTCTGGCGCTGAAATCCTGCGTGTCGCCGGTAAAGGTCACGCTATCTCCCAGCTTCACATTCAGACGCTTTGCCAGCCCCTCTTCCATCGACACTTCCCCGGCCTTTGGCGGCCAGCTTCCGGCGGTGATCGGGTTGTGATCCGGGCGCTTCTCCTGCCAGGTCAGGTTTAGCTCACGGTTGAGCGACTCATCTTTATTTCCCTCCGTCGACTGACCGTTGATCTGCGTCAGGCGCGCACGCACGATCGGATAGAACGACTCGGGAATAATGTGATGCTCAGAGAGAAAACCCTTCAGTGGTGTCACCTGTTCTGGAGCAATATTGATCAGAAAATAGTTCGGACTTTCCGGCGGAAGCTGCTGTTGCCAGCGATCCAGCAGATCGCCGCGCAGCACCAGCAAAAGCGCCAGCAGCATAAACGAGAGCGAAAACGCCGAAAGCTGGCTCAGCGTTGACCACGGCTGATGCAGCAGACGGTTCACCGCCAGCCGCACGGGAAGGGATTTAATCGTCATCCTTTTCAGAACAGTGAGCAATACCCAGCCCAGCACGCCACACAGCAGCGCCAGAACCACCGCCCCAACCAACACGGCCCACAGCAGGGTACTCCCGCCCATCAGCCAGGCAAGGAGCCCGATCACCACGGCTATCATCACCGGCAGGTAGTATTTAAGCGGCCAGACGCTGGCCACCACATCGCGGCGCAGCACGCGCAGCGGCTGGGTGGCGAGCAGGAGCCGGTACGGGCGCAACCCCACCAGCAATGAAATCACGGTCATCGCGCCAATCGCCCACAGCCACGGCCAGAGGCTTGCTGGCGGCAGCGCGGCAGGCAGTACCGGTTTCAGGAGCATCATCAGCAGCTTTTCAAACAGCAGACCTGTCGCCCCACCGGTGACGGCCGACAGCGCCAGCACCATCAGCCACTGGCCGACAATCAGCCTCCGCAATTGCGCCCTGCCCGCGCCAAGGGTTTTGAGGATCGCCACCAGATCGTAACGGCTGCGGCAGTAGTGTCCCATCGCCACGGCAACCGCCGCGACGGCCAGCAGCAGGGTTAACAGTGCCGAGAGCAGCAGGAACTGCTGAGAGCGTTCAAGAGACTTGCCGAGCGCGCCCTCATCCTGCTCAAGCCCGTACCAGCGGTGCTCCGGTTTTAACTGCGGCAGAAGCCATTTTTCATACGCCTCCAGCTGCGCAGGCGTGCCGCCAAACTTATAGCGCCAGGTGACGCGGCTCCCCGGCTGGACGGCGTTGGTTTTCGCCACGTCTGCGGTGTTCATCAGCAAGCGTGGGGCGAGCTGGAACGGGTTGAAGCCGGAATCGGGTTCCTGAACCACCTCCCCGGCAATGGTCAGCGTCGCGTCCCCCACGTCGATGCTGTCACCTGTTTTCAGGTTCAGCAGCGCCATCAGTCGCGGTGCCAGCAGCACCGTACCGGCTTTCGGTTTGACGCCTGGCGGACTGGTCTGCAGTTCACCGTACATCGGGTAGATATTATCCACGGCTTTGACGCTGGCCAGCTGCGGCGTGTCACCGGCAAAGGTCATGGTCTGGAAGCTTATCTGCTCCCCGACCTTGAGCCCCCGCTTGCGCGCTTCGTCGATCCAGCCCGGCGGGACGGCGCGCGAGCTTTGCAACGCCCTGTCGCCCGCCATAAATTCGCGGCTTTGCTGGCTAAGCCCTTTCTCCATGCGATCGCTGACGCTGCCCAGCGCCAGCACGCAGGCTACCGCCAGGCTTAACGCCAGCCAGACGATCAGCAGCGAAGGCGAGCGCCACTCGCGCCAGAACCAGCGGGCAATCATGCTTCCTCCTGCAATTCACCGTTGACCAGCCGCAGGCGGCGATCGCAGCGGGCGGCCAACTGCGGATCGTGCGTGACCAGAATCAGCGTGGTGCCATGTTCCCGGTTGAGCGAGAACAGCAGATCGGCAATCTTATCGCCGGTTTTACGGTCCAGGTTCCCGGTGGGTTCATCGGCAAACAGCACCTCCGGGCGACCATTAAATGCGCGGGCCAGCGCCACGCGTTGCTGCTCTCCACCGGAAAGCTGCGCCGGAAGATGGTCAAGGCGTTTCCCCAGCCCCAGCTGTTCCAGCAATGCCTTCGCATGATCGCGGCTTTCACGGCTGCTTTCTCCGCGCAGCAGCGCGGGCAACTCAACATTTTCCAGCGCGTTCAGGGTGGGGATCAGCATGAAGGACTGAAACACAAAACCGATGTGACGGGCACGTAGCGCGGCACGCGCCTCTTCATCAAGCTGATGCAGCGGCTGTCCGACCAGGTTAACCTCGCCGCTGCTGCCGTCGTCCAGTCCGGCCAGAATAGCCAGAAGCGTGGACTTACCGGAACCGGATTCGCCAATCAGCGCAATGGTTTCGGCAGGTTTGACAACGAGTTCAACTCCGGTGAGGATGGAAAGCTCGTGTTCCCCCTGACCGACGGACTTCTTAAGACGATGAACTTCAACAATGTTTTCCGCTGGCATTTGCCCTTCCTGTTTTTGATTCTGATGACTTTCCGCGCGGCGGCAGCGGACACGTTACTGGTTCTCGGCGACAGCCTCAGCGCAGGCTATCGTATGGCGGCCAGTGCGGCCTGGCCGGCTCTGCTCAATGACAAATGGCAGAGCAAGACGTCTGTTATCAACGCCAGCATCAGCGGTGATACCTCGCAACAGGGCTTGTCGCGCCTGCCGGCTTTGCTCAAACAGCATCAACCGCGATGGGTGCTGGTGGAGCTGGGCGGTAACGACGGATTGCGTGGCTTCCAGCCTCAGCAAACGGAACAAACCCTGCGCACCATCCTGAAGGACATTAAAGCGGCGAACGCCCAGCCGCTGCTGATGCAAATTCGCCTGCCCGCCAACTACGGTCGTCGGTATAATGAAGCCTTTAGCGCGATCTACCCTAAGCTTGCCAACGAGTTTGATATTCCGCTGCTGCCATTTTTCATGGAAGAGGTCTATCTCAAACCCAACTGGATGCAGGATGACGGGATCCACCCCAATCGCGATGCACAGCCGTTTATTGCCGACTGGATGGCAACGCGGCTGGCTCCTTTAGTTAACCATGACTCCTGATTAAGCGGAGATCCTGACAGGTAAAGTTATGCAAAAATCGGTCCTAATTACAGGATGTTCCAGCGGAATTGGTCTTGAAAGCGCGCTCGAATTAAAGCGTCAGGGATTTCAGGTGCTGGCGGCCTGCCGTAAACCTGACGATGTGGAACGCCTCAACGGGATGGGGTTCACCAGCGTGTTGCTGGATCTGGACTCACCGGAAAGCATTGAACGCGCCGCAGATGAGGTGATCGCCCTTACCGGCAACCGTCTGTACGGTCTGTTCAATAATGCCGGTTACGGTCTCTATGGCCCGCTGAATACGATCTCCCGCGAACAGCTTGAACAACAGTTTTCCAGCAACTTTTTCGGTGTGCATCAGCTCACCATGCGCCTGCTTCCGGCGATGCTGCCTCACGGTGAAGGGCGTATCGTGATGACCTCCTCGGTGATGGGGCTGATTTCTACCCCCGGCCGCGGCGCGTATGCCGCCAGCAAATATGCGCTGGAAGCATGGTCGGACGCCCTGCGCATGGAGTTGCGTCACAGCGGGATTAAGGTGAGCCTGATTGAACCCGGCCCCATCCGCACCCGTTTTACGGATAACGTCAACCAGACGCAGGCAGACAAACCGGTCGAAAACCCCGGCATCGCCGCACGTTTTACCCTTGGGCCGGAAGCGGTTGTCGCGAAAGTGCGCCATGCTTTTGAGAGCGATAACCCAAAAATGCGCTATCCGGTAACGCTGGTCACCCATGCCGTAGGCTGGTTAAAACGTCTGCTGCCGGGCCGGATGATGGACAAAATTTTACACGGTTGAGTTGAAGCGACGACGCTCACCCCCATGTAAATAACAAACCGATAAAAGAGAATGCCGCATGTCCGTACAGAATATCGTCAATATTACTGAAGCAAACCTGCAACAGGTCCTTGAACAGTCGATGGTTAAACCGGTACTGTTCTACTTCTGGTCTGAACGCAGCCAACACTGTCTGCAGCTGACGCCGGTCCTCGAAAGCCTTGCCGCACAATACAATGGCCAGTTCATTCTCGCCAAACTGGACTGTGATGCAGAACACATGGTGGCCTCACAGTTTGGCCTGCGCGCCATCCCCACGGTCTATCTTTTCCAGAATGGACAGCCTGTTGATGGCTTCCAGGGACCGCAGCCTGAAGAGGCGATCCGCGCCCTGCTGGATAAAGTGCTGCCGCGTGAGGAGGAGCTAAAAGCGCAGGAAGCCATGGCGCTGATGCAGGAAGGTAAATACGACGAAGCCCTGCCGCTGTTGAAAGACGCCTGGCAGATCTCTAAGCAGAACAGCCAGATTGGCCTGCTGCTGGCTGAAACGCAGATTGCCCTGCACCGCTCAGAAGATGCCGAAGCCGTGCTAAAAACGATCCCGTTGCAGGATCAGGACACCCGCTATCAGGGCCTGGTGGCGCAAATTGATCTGCTGAAACAGGCGGCGGATACCCCGGAAATCCAGCAACTCCAGCAGCAGGTTGCCGATAACCCGGCCGATGCAGCGCTGGCAAGCCAGCTGGCACTCCAGCTGCACCAGGTGGGTCGAAACGAAGAGGCGCTGGAACTGCTGTTCAGCCACCTGCAAAACGATCTGGCTGCCGCAGACGGTCAGGCGCGGAAAATGTTCCAGGAGATCCTGGCCGCGCTGGGTACCGGCGATGCGCTGGCCTCGAAGTACCGTCGTCAGCTGTACGCGCTGCTCTACTAAAAAAAATGCCCGGTGGCGCTCACGCTTACCGGGCCTACACAAACAGGCTTAATCCGCTTTTTTTAGCTGTGTGACCACCAGCTGGTGGCGGGCGTTGTAGAACTTCCTATACGTCAGATAACAGGCAATGATGGTCGACAGGCTCGCCGTGGAGAGCAGCATAAAGGTCACCATGATCTGATATTTGATCGCTTTCACCGGATCAATGCCAGCGAAGATCAGCCCTGACATCATCCCCGGCAGACTCACCAGCCCCACCGTTTTCGCCGAATCCACCGTAGGGATCAGCGACGCGCGGATACTCTCACGAATCAGCCGCGCCGACGCCACTTTTGGCGTGGCCCCCAGGCTTAACTTCTCCTGCAGCTTCTGTTGCTCACTGCTGAAGCGCTGGCCAAGGTTGTTGTAGCACAGCCCTACCGCCACCATGGCGTTCCCGGCGATCATCCCGGAGATGGGGATCACCTGCATCGGCGTAAACTCAATAGAGCCAGATAGCACCAGCACCGCCAGCGTCAGCGCGGTCCCGGTCGTAATGGCAATAAATGACGAGACAAACGCCTTATCGATATATTTGCTGCGCTTCTGCGCATTCCACGCTGCGTTGAAGCAGATAAACAGCACCATCAGCAGCGTCAGCACCGCGTGGTTGACGTTAAAGATGTACTTCAGCACATAGCCAACGATGATGAGCTGAATCACCGCGCGGCAGATGCTCCAGAGGATATCTTTCTCCAGCCCCAGCTTTTCCCGGTAGCTGACTAAAATCGCCACCAGTACCAGCACCATCGAAAACGCCAGCGATGCGTTGGTGATATTATGCTCACCCATGGTTTGCCTCCTGCCATTTTCCACCCTGCGGCTGCAGCGTGATGACATCATCCGCATGGGCAATTTCATTTGCGTCGTGCGTCACCCACAGCACGGCAATATTCTGTTCACTGGCGTAGCGATGGATGATGTCGTTCACGTTGCGCTTGTTGGCCTCATCCAGCGCGCTGGTGATCTCGTCCAGCAGCAGCACCTTCGGTAAAAACTGCAGGTTACGAATCAGCGAAACGCGCTGCTTTTCGCCCCCGGAGAGCTCATTAATGGATTTGGTCAATGTCTCCTGCGCCAGGCCAAAACGGGCCAGGTCAGCGATAAATTTATTCGGCTCCGGCGTTTGCTGGCGAATCTGCCACGGGAAGATCAGGTTGTCATAGACCGTTTCGCCGAACAGTGAAGGGGTCTGTACACAATAAGAGACCTGCTGGCGATAGCGTTCCGGGGAGAGGGTCGCAATATCGTTGCCCTCAAACAGAACGGTTCCCTCCGTAGGACTTAGCAGTGAAGCCACAATTTTCAGCAACGTGCTTTTGCCGCAGCCTGACGGCCCGGTGATTAATTTAAACTCGCCCGGTGAAAGGCAAAATTCGACGTGCTGAAGGATCGTGTTATTCCCGACACGAAATCCAACATCCCTGAGGTGTAATACGTTTGTTTTATCGCTCATTCCGCTTCCATTAACCGCGTCTTGTAAGAATCGTCTGTAGCATAATCTTTTTCCAGCCTGTTTTCAGAGGCGAATTTCAGCCCGATAGCCGATATACTGATGAACAATAAACATGCACTTTCACTCATCAACAGCATGCAAAACAGGAGGTTTTTATGCTTATCGTTGTTCCTGTCCTTATATTCGTTGCGCTGGTTATTGTGGGCGCCGGGGTCAAAATTGTCCCGCAGGGATATCAGTGGACCGTTGAACGCTTCGGCCGCTACACCAATACACTCCAGCCAGGTTTGAGCCTGATTGTTCCCTTCATGGACAGAATTGGTCGCAAGATCAACATGATGGAACAAGTGTTGGATATCCCCTCGCAGGAAGTTATTTCGAAGGATAACGCCAACGTCACCATCGATGCCGTCTGTTTTATTCAGGTAATTGATGCGCCCAAAGCCGCCTATGAGGTGAGTAACCTGGAGCTGGCGATTGTTAATCTGACGATGACCAACATCCGTACGGTACTCGGCTCTATGGAGCTGGACGAAATGCTCTCTCAGCGTGACAGCATCAACACCCGTCTGCTGCACATTGTTGATGAAGCGACAAACCCGTGGGGCATTAAAGTCACCCGCATTGAAATCCGGGACGTTCGCCCGCCTGCGGAGCTTATCGCTTCGATGAACGCCCAGATGAAGGCTGAACGAACCAAGCGCGCCTATATTCTGGAAGCCGAAGGGGTGCGTCAGGCGGAGATCCTGAAAGCCGAAGGTGAAAAACAGTCGCAAATTCTGAAAGCGGAAGGGGATCGCCAGTCTGCCTTCTTGCAGGCAGAGGCGCGTGAACGTTCTGCCGAAGCAGAAGCCCGCGCAACCCAGATGGTATCCGAGGCCATTGCCGCCGGTGACATCCAGGCCGTGAACTACTTTGTCGCGCAAAAATATACCGATGCGCTGAAAGAGATCGGCTCGGCAAATAACAGCAAAGTGGTGATGATGCCGCTGGATGCCAGCAGCCTGATGGGCTCCATTGCCGGGATTGCTGAACTTATCAAAGACAGCGGAAACGAGCGCAAAAAATGATTGAGCTGATCGTCGCACATCCTCATGCTTTCTGGCTAAGCCTGGGTGGCTTACTGCTGGCCGCAGAGATGCTTGGTGGCAACGGTTATCTGCTCTGGAGCGGTGTGGCCGCGGTGATTACCGGGCTGCTGGTCTGGCTGCTCCCCCTGGACTGGGCGTGGCAGGGCGCGCTGTTTGCCGTGCTGACGCTGGTGGCCGCCTGGCTGTGGTGGCGCTGGCTGAACCGTCAGGTTAACGAGCAAAAACCGCTGGATACCCATCTCAATCAGCGTGGACAGCAGATCGTCGGCCAGCGCTTTACGCTTGAGACCGCGCTGGTGAACGGCCGCGGACATATGCGCGTGGGCGATAGCTCCTGGCCGGTGGTGGCCGACGATGACCTCAGCGCCGGGACGCGGGTTGAGGTCATCGCGGTGGAAGGGATTACGCTTCGGGTGAAAGCCTGCTAAGCCTGCGCCTTACGATGACAGCAGCCGGCAAGATTATCGATAATCGGGCAGTCGGCGCTGTCATCTCCCGGACAGGATTCCGCCAGCGCCAGCAGCTGCTTGCGCATCGCTTCCAGTTCCGTAATGTGCCGTTCAATCTCCGCCACTTTTTCCAGCGTCCGTTTTTTTACATCTGCGCTGTGGCGTTTTGGATCGTTGAACAGATTCACCAGCTCACCGCACTCTTCAAGGTTAAAACCCACCTGACGCGCCTGACGCAGTAAGGTCAGCTCGTCCAGATGCAGTTGCGTGTAGCTACGGTAGCCGTTTTCGCTGCGCAGCGGCGGCGTCACCAGCCCCTTCTCTTCATAAAAGCGGATTGCTTTGCTGGTCAATCCGGTTTTTTTCGCAACATCGCTGATATTCACATTTCCCCCTTGACCTTCCCCTTGATGGTGGGATTCTGACAGGCGCAGCCCCTTACGGTACTGCGCCGAATCAGTATTTTACAGACTTAACTAACCCGCAAATCCCCCGCTTTGCCTCCAGAGTGTGGACACAATGTGGACATTCCGCTGAGAGGATTATAGCTCACAGCGTCCAGTAAATAATCTGGAGCGAAGTGCGCGTAAACCATCGTTTGCGAAATATCCGCATGACCCAAGATTCTCTGTAAGGCAATGATGTTGCCCCCCTTCATCATGAAGTGCGTCGCGAACGTGTGCCGCAAAGCATGGGCGGCCTGTCCATCTGGCAAATTGGGTTTTGCTTCTTTCATCCTCAAGCGGAACGTTTTGTAACTCACCCGGAAAAGTCGACCTGATTCCCTGTGTTTAATTATCCTAGCGATATCATCCGATATCGGAACAACGCGCCTTTCACCGTTTTTTGTCAGGGTAAACATGACTCTGTTACCGACAATATTTTCCGCTTTCAAATTGTATGCCTCCCCCCACCTTGCACCGGTAGCCAGCAGCAAAATCGCTATGCGGTAGTAATCACCGGAACATAGCGACAAGAGCCGATCAACCTCGGTCTGTGTCAGATATGACATTTCGGTTTTGGGCTCTTTCAACGCGGCAATCGATGTCACGGGATTTTCCCCGTGGAACTCGTCGATCCCCCATTGACTTGAAAATTCCACTCAAGGCGAAAAGGTCATGATTTATCGTTGAAGCCTTAATCCCCTGCTCCAGCCGGTATGCTCGGTAATCAATAATGCAGCGTGCATCAAGCTGGTAAAGCATAGGGTCGCCCATATCCTTGCAGATGCAATTAACCGCGCTTAGTCTGCGGTTCGCATAGTTTTTGTTTCGTCCAATCAACTGCCACCAAAGCGCAATAAACTCGCTTAGATTTCGTTTATCAGCCGGTTTATTCAGATAATCATGATTCTGAAATTTGGCAATGATACTGCGCTCAAATGCGTGCGCTTCTGCCTTTCTGTCAAACTTCCGCCGAATGCGTTTTCCATCGCGCCCGCGCGGCCTTACATCCACTTCATAGCGACCATCTTCGAGCTTCTTAACGGACATAAGAAGACCCTCCGATTGTCAGTTCACTATCTTGGTAACAAATAGTGAAAATGTAATGTTTATATAAAGTTAACCAATCTGTTTCCCGGAGTGGTCTGATTGCGTTGTCTGTTGCCCAAAGTGTGCGAGAGCCGGTGCGATCTGGCCCCGGCTTGGGTCGATCCGGTCATACATAAACCAGTCTTGATACTTATGAAAACGAGGGTGTCCAAAAATACTCACTGCTGCTTCGAGCGTCATTTTCGTCTTATCACGCTCATATCCCCCATAACTTGAATAATTTAAACCTGTTAATTCAGACATTTGCCTTTTAGTTAAACGTTCAGAGTCGCGAATAAGCGCCAGTTTTTCGCCTTGCGTCATTGACATAATGATAAGATCTCATCACAATCATAAGAATTAAGCACACAGGCAACATTTGCCCACAGTGCCACCAGAAGCCGATTAGTGCTCATTAAGCCTCAAATGACCTCAACGTATGGAGTCTAACAAATGACACAATTACGAGAAATTGATTTAACGGCGGGATCTCAACATTTACGCCAATTCCCGTTAGACAATGCTCGCGTTGCTCGCACGTGCAAAATGACCACCGCGCAGGCTGAAAGCATCCGGGATATGAATACCGAAGAACTGCAAAAACAGATTTTCGTTACGCCGGTCGAGTTTGCTTATCTGACTGGCCGCACGTTAAAGAGCGTTCGCAACCTGATGGACCGCGCACAATTGCCAGTTCATCGCGAAGGGATGCCCGGTTCTAAACGTCCTAAGCGTTTCATCATGCTGCAAGAATATTGGAATGCTGTTGCTCATTGCCGCGCACTCATTACTCCAGAAGAAAAGCACTTCATTGATCGGTTGATGCGAGATAAGAAAACATATCGCCGTGTAACTGGTAACCAGCATTCAACGCACAAGCGCAACAGTCACAGCCAGCAACGCCGCATTGCATGACAATAGCGGACCTACAGGTACAGGGATTGAAAATGCTTATCCAGATAAATAGCAAAACAGCAATCTATCGCGGCTTCACAATCCTGAAGTTGCCACGCAAAAAGCCGTATTCACGTCAGCGATATCAAATAACTAAAGATGGTAATTATCTGGGGCTGGACTTCGGATTGTCTCAGGCTCGACAGACTATCGATCAGCTACATCGGAGGCACTAATGGCAACTTCAACAGCAGCAGTTATCGAAGCGCGAAATCGTTTGAATGCGACAAGGCAAAATGGTGCACGCGCTTTATCGCGTAGCGGTCACGGCCCCGATCATCAATACAGCAGATCGCGTAATGTTGTTCAGGGTATGGCTCTTTCCGATATTGCGCGAAATGGTTTTGAGGTGCGTTGTAAAGAAACAGGTATTCAATTTTCAATTCTTCCGGGTGGCTCAATTTGCGAATTATTCGCCGCAGAATTAGAAGCGTACTGGAATAGCGGCGCGCGCTAATTTAATAACGACAACATGAACTTTTTTATATACGGCGTTTTTGCCGGGGCTTCGCTTTATCTTTTTTCAGGGGATTGCACATGACAATTCAAACAAATGACCGCGCACATCTGCTTGGGTTGTTGCGTATCAAATTAAACCTGATGAAGAAAGAAAAGCTTTCCACTAATGAAATTTACCGCAGCCTGGAAGATTGGGTCGCCAACAGAGAACAGGTCGCAGTAAACAAGGAGCGTAAAAATGGTTAACTCCCCTCTTATCTGGGCGGGCGGCAAGTCTCGCGCTATGCCGCATGTGCTTGATGCTTTGCCCCACGGTGATTGCCTGGTTGAGCCTTTTGTGGGCAGTGGTAGTGTTTTCCTGAATACTGACTATAAGACTTATATTCTGTGCGATAGCAATGCCGCGCTTATCAATTTTTATTCGATTCTTAAAAGTAACCCTGAAGGTTTGTTGAATGCCGCCGCTGAACTTTTTGAAGGCGGGAATAATAAAGAATCATATTATCAGTATCGAATTGAATTTAATGTATTCAATCGTGATTTTCGTTCCTGCACTGATAATAAAGGTAGCGATAACAGGCTGTATTATCCTGAAGAGTTAATAAGATTCGCCGCCTTATTCCTTTATCTGAATCGTCACTGCTATAACGGTTTATATCGTGTAAATGCAAAGAATGAATTCAACGTACCTTTTGGACATCGCCGCAAGCCAATTTTCCCTGTGGCGGAGATTCAGCACTTTGCTAAAAGGGCATATGAAAAAGGGGCTCAGTTTCTTTGTGCGGATTTCCGCTACACCATTCCCGTTGCCAGCCGTATATTTGAAAACACAGTAATTTACTGTGATCCGCCATACCTGCCAGCCAGCGCAACGGCTGATTTCACCGCTTATGGAAAGCCTTTCACGGCGACTGATCACCGTGACCTGGTTGGGGCATTAATCACCGCTCATAACAATAAAGGTTGTGTGTCCGTTTTTTCAGGTAGTGACACCGCGGACACGCGCCAAATTTATTACCCGTTCACCTTTAAGCCTTTTGAAGTTCGGCGCTCAGTTGGGGCTAAAACTCGCAATCTGGCTGGCGAGGTGATTGGCACTTTGCGTGTCTGTGATTGCTGTGGGCAGGTAGGCGGTGGCTGTCCTGATTGTGGTGCCGTAATGGGCGATACGACTTATTCAGAAATGGTGGCTTCTGGTGCTTTTGAAGATCAGGAGGTGTTCTGATGAATACAGTTGAGGCGGTAGTAACAAAGGTTCTGGACGTTCGCCCATACCGTAATTTTTGGATCACGCGCGTTGAGGTTCTTAGTGAGGGTGGTTACAGCAACACCGAGATAATCAGTTATTCCGAACGTGACGCGCGGGAAGTAAGGCCCGGCGACACTGTGACAATCTAGGGTGAGCCGGTGACTCAGGCACGTCGTGTTCACTCCATGACTCCGGATAAACCGGGCAGCTTTAACGAGGCGGCCCGGTACGCCTATCCGTGGAATGAACCCAAACAGGCCATTGCTGTCGATAAGACTCCCGCTGTTGATCTATATGAATTGGGTCAAGAGCAGGAGTTTTTCGCGTGGGTTGAAGATATCCTCAAGCCACTACCTACATTTATCCGCCGCCGCGTTTCCTACCGCATAAGTGCCGTACACGCTGACAAAGGGCGTCACATCGCAAAGTTAACCCTTCGCAATATCGTGGCGCGCGACCTTCCCCACGTGCGAGCAGTTACAGAGCAATACGCCGTGCCTGTTGGCAGCGACTGGATCATTTCTTCCGAATTAAACCCACTGTTTCATACGTTTGAAAACCTTCGCGAGATAACGCGCCGGTTCAATCAGTTGGCTGACAGTACGGACGAAGACATTGATTTACTTGCTCAGGATATCGCGATTTATGCAAATGCTGCCTTAGCTGAAGTGAGTGAAACCTGTGCTGTACTTAGCCCTGAGGAATACAGCAAGCGAATGCTTCGTGAAGGCTCAAGGCTGGTTGCTTATTTCGGGTTAATCGCGCCCTGGGCTTCTCGGCGCAAAATGCCACTTGATGAAATGGCAGCTTCAATTCGAAAAATTCTTGATGATCGTTTTTGGTCACGCCTGCTGCGAAAGTACGCACGCCGCTGGCGTGAACATCTGCATATTGCCTTTGGTGATGTGCGTCGCGATGTTTCCCCCTATTGCAGCAAAAACCACGTTAAACAGTGGGATGCGCGTCGCAAGCGTAGCAGGGAAATCATGAGCCGCCTGGAGCTTGAAGATCAGGTTACGGGTGAGCGCATGTCGCTTATAGAGCAGATTGATAAAAGCGTATCGAACCCTGAAAAACGCCGCGTAGAACTTATGACGCGTATTGGTGGCTTTGAGAAGGTGGCAACGGAAAGCGGTTATGCCGGAAGTTTCTTTACGCTAACCGCCCCGTCTAAATATCACGCCTATACCGCGTTTGGACACCGTAACCACAAGTGGAACGGGGCAAGCCCACGCCGATCACAGCGTTATCTCAATCAAATATGGCAACAGATTCGCGCTGAACTCTCACGCCGCGAAATTCCTATTTTCGGTCTTCGCGTCGCTGAATCCCATCATGACGGTACTCCGCACTGGCACGGCCTGCTGTTTACAGCCCCAGAGCATACTGCGGAGTTGAACGAGGTCATGGAAGACTACGCAACGCGTGAGGATGCGGAAGAGTTAACTGGTAAGTCTGGTAAGCAGCCCCGCTTTGAACTTAAGCCGATTGATCCGGCTTTGGGTAGCGCTACGGGTTATGTCGTCAAATACATCTCAAAAAACATTGATGGTTACGCCCTGGAAGGCGAGAGCGATCACGAAAGTGGACGCCCACTGAAGGAAACCGCGAAGCACGCAACGGCCTGGGCGTCATGCTGGGGCATACGTCAATTCCAGTTTTTAGGGGGCGCGCCGGTGTCAGTCTGGCGTGAACTGCGCCGCCTGAAAAATCAGGATTTAGCCGACAGGGTTAGTCCTGTTTTTGGTGAGCTGCACCGCGCGGCTCACGCGGGAGATTGGCAGGGGTACATCACTTTGCAGGGTGGCCCTTTTGTTTCCCGTTCCAAGCTGGTGCTGCGCGCCTGGTATCAATACAAAAACGAGCCAAGCAGTTACGGCGAGTATCAGAAAGCTATCAAGGGTCTGGTTATGCCAGCATCCAGCATTCCGCCCGTAGAAACGCGCCTCCATTCTTATCGTATTGTGAAGATGAAGCCTAAATCTTCAGACCGCGCCGATCCGGGTTTTGACCTTAAGGGCGCGTCTGCGCCCTCTTGGACTCGTGTCAATAACTGTACTGAGTATAAAAAAAATACAGATTCACCGCCTGTCTATTCGCCAGATCTGACTATGACTACTGGCGAAGAACAGCCAGAACAATTTGAAATCGGTCAATTAAGCCGAGATCAGAGAAAACAGATTGCGGAAGACATCAGAAACCACAAATCAAATCAGCGTGTTTCACCTGCTGATCAGTTTGAGGCGCTCGCTTTAAGCATCACTGCCGGTGATTGTTCCGACTATGACAGAACAAGGGCCGAAAGCTATATGAAAGCCGCTCATGCTATACGTCAGGAACAAAGTGCAGTGAGCGATGAAGTTGAATCCTTAGTTAAAGAAATCTTGAGCTGGGCGAGGTTAAGAAAAATACAAATCAATCCAGTTCAAGCATTGAAACTAGCTCAAGGTCGAGAGGTTACAGTACTTGATACGACATATCGTGCCAACCTCGTAACCGGTGAATTGATTGTGACTGGTTCAGATATGCACTGGAGGAAGACGCTGGCGCGTCACAAAGCAGAGTTTTTGATCAACCGCTGGCGTCAGGCTGCAAGCGACTTATGAATAAAGACCACGATGTTAACTCATTGATAAAAATGGAATAAATATATATTCAAATAGTTTTTCTTGGTTGGTTAGAATTTTATGGAATTAGCACAATATTGACTATGATTTTTGTGACGCTCCGTCCATAATGTTAGTAATAATTAACCTATATAACTTTAGAAGAGACACCGTTGTTAAACGAAGGTGACATATGAACATTCAACAGCATATAGCCGAACGCTTAGTACAAGCCAGAAGTGAGGCGGGAATGAGCGCAATTGCTGTCGCAGATGCGATCGGTGTTGTCCGTCAAACCTACAGTAAATTTGAGCAAGCTCAGGGCGTTCCAAGCGTTACGCAACTCATTATGCTCTGCAAGATTTTCGACAAGCCTATCGGGTATTTTTATGATCAAGATGAAGGCGAGTTTCGTTTTGCAATGCGAGCAGATAGCCCAGATTTGTTGGACGCGAAACTCCGCAATGAGTTGATTGAAAAGTTGAAAAACATCAACGCAATTGAGGAGGCTGCTGAGGCGAATTTGCCTGAAGATCTTCCTAACTCAATGCCTATCTTCACTGCAAGAGAAGAAGACTTGCGAAGAGTAGAAGATAAGGCTATGGAAGAGCGTTTCCGTCTGGGTATCGGTAACGCTACCTGCGTTGGTGATATTGTTGCTATTCTGGAAGCGTCTGATATCCGTGTTATTCCTTTCAATCGCGAGGAAAGTGATAAAGGAATGGTGTTCGGATTTTCTGCGTTTTCGAACAATTACGGCACTGCAATTTATGTGAATGTTCATGACAGTATTTCCGTAGAACGCCAAATTTTCAGTATTTGCCATGAATATGCACATCTTATCTTCCATCGTGAAGAGTATGACGGTCCTGCCAAAAGTTATAAAACCAAAGGTAGAGCGACTTCTCCAGAAGAGAAGGTTGCAAACCACTTTGCCGCTTGTTTCTTGGTGCCAGAAAGCGCATTAAGAAAACAATTTGTCATGCAAGGTGGTGGTTGGGCTTATGAAGAAACCGTTTTAAGGCTAAAAAGCATTTTTAGAGTTTCGGCTACTTGCATTATTGATCGCCTCAGTAAATGCAAGTTAATCAATCAACAAAACACTGGTTATCTATGGGCAACTGCCAATCGTAAAGGTTGGATGAGGTATGAACCGAATCCTATTAGAGAAGCACTAAATTACAAAGGCCGTTTAACCGTTTTGTCGCGTAAAGCATGGGAAGCCGGTTCCGCGTCGGAAACCTTCATATCTGAACTTTTAGAACTGGATAGAAAAGCTCTCAGTAATCTTCTGGATGAGTGGTACGACGAACAGGAGGCTGGAGAGGATGCCATTTGATTGCCCCAGATGTGTTATCGACACGAATGTGTTATCTGATTTTTATGAAGGCGGATGTTTAGGGTTAATTTGGCAAGTTTATCCGGGAGGCGTTTGGATAGATCCCTATGTCTGCGAGGAACTAAAAGCTAAATACAATCTTAATGTCCAAGAAGAGTTAGCCAGACTTCAGCTTGCATACAATTTTACAAATGATTATGAACCAGAGCATTTAGTTGAGATGGCAGAAATTAAAATCAGAAGGAGAGCCTTAAAATATGCTGATATAAGCTGC
Organism: Enterobacter cloacae complex sp. 2022EL-00981; assembly: GCF_028737495.1. Classification (NCBI taxonomy): domain Bacteria; kingdom Pseudomonadati; phylum Pseudomonadota; class Gammaproteobacteria; order Enterobacterales; family Enterobacteriaceae; genus Enterobacter; species Enterobacter cloacae complex sp. 2022EL-00981. The sequence continues at coordinate 80,565 of NZ_JAQZRK010000013.1, read as the reverse complement.
GTTGTCAATGCAAGCATCCATGATGCGACATGTTTGTCCGCCGATAATGCTGTTTATAAAACATGCGAAGAGCGTGGTGTTAAAGTCGCTCGTCATGGTGGATTGCTTCAAGAAGCTGTTCGTCGTGGAATTATTGACAAACATCAAGCACTCGCATATTTTCAGTTTTTCTTAGATAATGGGTTAACAATGAAATCTACTATTCGTGAACAAATCATAGCTAGTTTTTCATGACTCAAACTATCCTTTGAAAAATGTTAGAAAAGAGTCGCACGTGCGATTCTTTTTCCTTCTAGGTTGTCTATTCGGATATAATACTGAATGTAATTTTCAAAAAACCTCCATTGATTAGCGCACTCGAACATGGTTTATCACAATCCACATTAAGTTATCGCTCCAAATATGGTCCGGAGCAATAACTTAATCAAGTTTATATTGGGAACTTTATTTTTACTTAACTTATTATCATATTATTTATTGATTTAGCAATATCTGCGATATGATTGTGCTCCCATCCAAAATCACCTTCAATCTGTTGAACGAAACTCCCCTTTTCGTTTCTTAATGTAACCAAGCTATCTTTATCAAGATAATGATAGGTTAAAAGGTTTTTGAAAAATCGGCCTTCCGGCTTGAGAAGAAAATCTTGATTACTTGCATTCAATATCTCTAAAATATCATGATAGTTTCCCTCCTTTCTTAACAACTTGTTAAGGATAGTAGGAGATGTCACTTTTAAAAAGCAAACTAGTGCTAATGCAGCCATATAGTAATTATCACTATTACGAGCAATAACCTGATGATTATCAACAACTACCATTGTAGAAAGACAACGTTCAGCCTCTCGTAAGGAGCAGTTATTTACTTCAATTAAATAAGATATTACTTTCGAAAAAACTCCATTTGAACTAATACCTAGTGAGTTATTTGCTCTTAAAAGTTTCTGAACATAATCATAAATTGTAGTGCCGCCATGATTATAATTATTATTCAAATCATGAAGATTAACTTTTGGTAATGTAAACCAATAATGTATAAACTTATTAAGATATAAAGTTGTATTTATATCACCATATCTATAAGCTATACCCTTTTCAAATTGGTCACGATTCATAACCAATAAAAATATCAAACCTCTTACAGAAAAAAGATGTTTTATCTTCTCAAGCAGCTCTAAAGAGTAATCCGGTCTAGCGCGATCCAACTCATCTATAATAATTAATGTTTTTCTTTCAGTGCTGACATATATCTCCTCCAAGGATTTTTTAAAATCAATTATCGCTTTTTTCTCACTCTCCATATGTTTTATTTTATTTTCGACAAAGGATTCAACTTCACTATTAATGGAATCGCTAATAACATCAGCAGCCTTATCAAGCACAGTTCCATTAACAACACCTGCCGTCAGAGTAGTAATTGCTATTTTTGCGCCACCAACTAAAATCTTAGCGCCTATTTTCTTTCCAGCCTCAACAATCTTCTCTGCAACAACCTCAGCTTCTTGCCCTTTAGATTTAAGTAAAGAATATAATTCAGCAGATATTGAAATAAAAGGATCGGACTGATAGTCATTTTCAAAAGCATCAAAATAAACAACATCAATATCTTTACTGTTAGTTGATTCTATTTCAGACTTGAGCATTTTAACGAATGATGTTTTACCGCTTCCCCAAACATCATCCAAAGCAAAAACCAAATTAGCATCAGGAGAATTTACTATAAGACGCTTCATTTGATCAAACAAAGGTTTCCGATTAAAAATATCGGAATTTTTATCGAATCCATTTTTAAATTCATTTAATTCTGATGTTATATTCATAAATTACCTTTGGCATTTTAAAATTAATCAAAACAATTTAATCTAGTTAAATATGAATTTATATCATATCGTCCAGAGTCACCAAAAACATGTAGTTAAATATTTAAGCGTTGAGGCATAGATAAAGAGGTGATTTCATCAATTATTCATAATTAAAATTATACTTACCGCTAGTGAGGTAGTCTGCAAGAAAGTGCACAAATTTGCACAATTTTTTTGAAGCTATTTATGCTTTTTGCACCCAGTAGCGGCACTGTCTGACTCATGATCGGCAAATGCACAAAAAACGAAGCAAATGTCGCGCGCAGGTGACGGGGGAACAGCCCACGCGACAGGGGTTAGGAGGGGATGCCTTTAAATGCCATGCTTCGGCCTTCCCTGCTTTCTGCGCGCGCTTTCTTGATTATGGGTGCGTGCCGGTCGATTGCAGTTTGCGCCAGCCAGAATGGCGCGCATGCGCACTGAGTGAGGGGCGTTACAGATCGTACTGGGCGGTGTTCGGGTGGTGGCCAGTCATGCGAAGATTGAAAATTACTGAAGGATAACCGCCGCAGGATGTGCGGCGGGTGGTGCGGATCACTCGTCTACGAGCAGAGCGTAGGGATTAAAGCGGATCACTTCCTGACCGAGCCAGTCATTGACGCCCTTCATGGCTTCCATCACGGGCAACATTTCGTTGATGGCGAAGACGCGTGCGGCCTTCTCAACATCACCGAGCGATCCGTTGCCTTCCGGCATTGCGCCCATCAGCTGCGGAGGGATGCGGTGAGCGTCGCGCAAATCGTTGCGCGTTGCTGATTTGATGTTAAGAAACTCATCCTTTGCCGATATCTGGCTGAACGGCAAGAGCTGAACGCCGTCTTTACCGCCGCCCGGTGCGTGGATCAGTACGTTTTTGAAAGAGCCTTTCCCTCTGGCCTGCGACAGCGTTTTCTGCACCACCTTTATGCTTTCCTGATCCACCTTCTCCGAACCGACATAAAGAATACATCCGGCGTGAGAGCCGTTGTCATAGTAGAGTTTGCGGAACCTGTCGGCAGAATGGGACAGGCTGGCGGACAGCAGCGCACCCATGTATTCCGGCATACCGTAGATTTCCTGATGAATATCCGGGTTCATGATGTGGCAGATCTGCCCCGTCTTAAACTCGTATTCATCTTTCCACTGCCGGATAAACCAGTAAGTATCAAGGTCACTCCCCCGCCGTGTGTTCAGGGCCGGAACATGCTGGAGTTTGAGCGGTGCACCCAGGAGGTTAGAGCGACGTTCAAGGTAGGCATTGCCGAAGACAAACCAGTCCAGCGCAAAAGCAGAAAAGGCCTGCCGTGACAGTAATGGGTGAGGGATATAGCAGCCGGTCAGCACATTACGCTTGAAGTAAAGCGCCGACTGATGCAGCGGGGATTGTGCGAACGCACGGGTTAACCCCTTCCAGTCTATTGGTGTTTCGTAGTACCGTCCGTTATCGACGCAGCACATGCTGTCCAGCAGATCATAGCCGTCTGTTACTGAATATGGCCCGTCAAACGTGAAGGCGCTGAGCGCCGGATCGCTTCTGAGCGCGTCAGAGATATCAGGCTGTCCGGCACTGTCATTGCTGGCGGTGTGATTGTTTTTGTATGTGCGCTTCTTCATCAGAACTCCATAGCAAACCCGCCGCTGCCGCTCTCCTGGCCCAGCGGTTCGTTAATAATGGCGAGCATATTCGCCCAGGCTAAATCACCGTGGCTGATGCCGCGCGAGCGGTCAGTGTCATAGGTGATGAATCCGCCAGGCGTTTTTACCTTGCGAACAGAGTTAAACGCGTTGATCAGGGCGCGCTCGCTGCGGTCATATTCCCATCGCCCGGCGCGGATCAGCTGCAGCATTTTCAGCACCAGGGCGCGCTTTGACGTCATTGACATGGTGTAGGGCATTGCCATCGGGAAAAACTTCTTCACTATCTGGTAAACAGCCTCTCCGTTACCGCCTGTCACGTCGATGCCGACATGCTGCACGTTGTATTTGAGGGTGAAGTTTTCGATAACTTTCGCCTGCTCTTCAAACTCAAGGCCGCGCACCTGTTCCGTTTCCACAGTGCGGAATTTACCGCCCGGCACCAGTGGCGGCACCACAACGCAAATCGCGCCGCTGTCACCGTTGCCGCTGCTGCCGTTGGCGTCATAGCCAATCCATACCGGGCGGTTACCCATCGGCCTGGACGCGAAAGGCTTCCAGTCCGGCCATTCGTCGTAACCATCTGCCCCGCAGCCAATCAGGGCGTTAAGGTTGAATGCAGACTCGCCATCGCGAACGAACTCGCACATGTAAAGGTTGCGGAATTCATCCTCACTGTTTTCATCCTGGATCTCTTCCAGGTCGGTGTATTCCCAGCCGTTTTCTATCACATCCTTCAGGGTGACAATCTGGCGCCAGGTTTTATCCGGGCATAACAAGCCACTGTTCAGCGTTTTCCAGCCAACATCAAACGCTTTGCGCTGAGCCTTTGTGCGTTTCTCATTCCAGCGATCGCCCGTCCAGAACGGATAAGCCTCATGGGTTTCACCTGACGGCGTGGAAAAGTAGGTACGCGTTAGCCCCTTCAGCGTTGCCATCGCCCCAGCAACCTTTCGCAGGTTGGTAAAGTTGCTGACCCAAAAGAATTCGTCAAACTTCAGGTTGCCCGTATAGGACTGCGCCGTCGCCGCAGACGTGCCGAGGAAATGCAGCTCTGCGCCGTTACTCAGTACAATTTTGTCACCCCCCTTAAGCTCAACATCTACCTCTTCGGCAACTCTCTGAATGAATCCCCTGAACTGGTGAGCCTGGCGGCGGGATGCAGACAGAAATATCTGGTTGCGCTGGTACGGGTATTTCACATCGTCACGCAGCGCATCAAGTAACGCCTCGCGGGCAAAGTACCAGGTTGCGCCAATCTGGCGGGACTTCAATATCATGCGGTTTCGGTGGTGGCGTTGCTCATACCAGCCACGTTGATGCCACGACAGCGAATCCAGTATTTTCTCCCGCAGCGCGACGATCTGTTCTTCGGTGAAGTGATTTTTCAGCTTGCGCTTGCGCGGCTTTTTGCCCGCTCCAGTCTCTGCCTGCTGTCCGTCAGACAGCTTTTTCAGTTGCCGGGTAAGCAGATCAATCTCTTTGAAGTCTCCCCCTGTCTTGTCTTTCTTGTCCGTCAGTTGGATGAGGCGAGCATCCATAGACTGGCTGACGCGCTGGACGGGCGGCGTTTCATCCCATTCATCGCGTTTTTTCCATGAATAAATTGTGTTCTGATTAATTCCCATCAGACGCGCGATCTCCGCTGGCGGGTAGCCCTGCCAGTAAAGTTGTTTTGCTCTCTGACGTACAAAAGCGTCCTGTATCATCTGCCCTCCACCGTTGATGTGGTGAAGATTACCCCGCGCGCGATCCCCCTATCGCCCACTTTAAGGTCTCGCCTTCCTCCGACAACAAAACCTCGTTGAGACAGCAAGTTACGCTCTGCCATCATGACCGTACAGAAACCACTCAACAGGATTATCGACATGGCCAGCGCAGCTAAACCAGCCCGTAAGAAATTCCGCGTTGCTGTCTCCGGTGCCACCGTTGACGGGCGTGAAATTCGCCCTGAGCACCTTCGTGATGCAGCAGCAAACTACAGCCCGGACGTGTACGGCGCACGCGTCAACGTGGAGCACTACCTTTCGCCGTTCCCCGGCAGTGACTTCGGCGCAATGGGGGATGTGACAGCGCTGAGTGCTGAAGATATCAGTGAAGGCCCGCTCGCCGGACGCACCGCGCTTTACGCCGAGATCGAACCTTCTGAGCGCATGAAGAAGCTGACGGAAGAAGGTAAGAAAATTTACTCCAGCATTGAGCTGCACCCGCAGTTCGCGCTTAACGGCAAGGCTTATGTCATGGGGCTGGCAATGACCGATACCCCGGCGAGCCTCGGCACCGAGCGCCTGAAGTTTGCCGCGCAGCAGCGTCAGCAGGTTATGTCCTTCAACAATCAGCAGGGTGAAGCCCCGCTGTTCACCGATGCCATTGAGGCAGAAATCATCGAACTGGCTGAGCAGCGCAGCGATGAGGGTAAACAGTGGTTCGCGCGCGTCATGGGGATTATCGGCAAAGGCCGTAAATCTGACGGTGAGCAATTCAGCCAGGTGCGTGACGCCGTGGAGAACGTCGCCCAGTCCCATGCCGATCTGCTGGACAGCTTCAACGACCTGAGCCGCGCCCGCGAGCAGGACAGCCAGGCCATTCAGAAGCTGACCTCCGACCTTGCCGCGCTGACCAGCAAGCTGGGAAGCACAGACGGCAATTTCAGCCAGCGGGCACCCGCGAGCGGTGGCGCTAACGCGCAACTGGCTGATTACTGATATTCACAAAGAGAGCAGAGAACATGGATAACAATACCCGCCAGCTATTTGATCAGTACATCGCCCGGCAGGCACAGCTCAATGGCGTATCAACCGCCGCCGTTGCTGCAAAATTCGCCGTAGATCCGACGCGTCAGCAGCGCCTTGAGCAGGCCGCACAGCAGGATGATTCTTTCCTGAGCAAAATTAACGTGTTTGGCGTCAATCAGCAGATCGGTCAGAAAGTCCTGATCGGCAGCAAAGGCCCGATGGCTGGCGTAAACAACAGTGTTACCAGTCGTCGTAACCCTGGCTCAAATCATTCAATGGAGCCGTTCGACTACATGTGTCGCAAGGTCAACTATGACTACGGTATCAGCTATGAACAGCTTGATGCGTGGGCGCACATGCCGGAGTTCCAGCCGCTGATCAGTAAGGCAATGGCCCGCCAGATGTCGCTTGACCGCATCATGATTGGCTTTAACGGCGTTAAGTACAGCGACCCGTCTGACCGTGCCGCTAACCCGCTGTTGCAGGACTGTGGCATTGGCTGGCTGGAAAAAATCCGCCAGGAAGCGCCGCACCGCGTCATTTCCAATGTGACGATCACCTCGCGCGATGAAGATAACAAGATTGTCGCAAAAGGCACCTACGGCAACATTGGCGCTGCGGTGTACGACGCCAAAAACAGCCTGATGGATGAATGGCACAAACGTAACCCGGATAACGTGGTGATTCTGGCGGGCGACCTGCTGACGAGCAGCAATTACTCGGCCATCAACGCATTAAGCCAAACCAACCCGAATACCGAAATGCTGGCCGGTCAGCTTATTGTCGCGCAGGAGCGCGTAGGCAATATGCCGACCTTTATCGCGCCTTACTTCCCGGTAAATGGCGTGCTGATCACGCCGTTCAAAAACCTGTCGGTGTACTACCAGCGTGGCGGTCTGCGCCGGACGATCAAAGAAGAGCCGGAATACAACCGTGTCGCAACGTATCAGTCGTCAAACGATGACTTCGTCATTGAAGATTACGGCAATGTTGCGTTCATTGACGGCATTCAGTTCGCCCAGGCCGAACCGGCAGGCGAGTGACAGAAGCGGCGGGGCATTGCCCCGCCATGACGCGGAGAAGTGACGATGTTAACACCGGCACAACGACATTTTCAGAAGGTCATGGCAGAACGCCGGGGCCAGGCGGATGAAGAATCCGATATCCAGCGCACCGCGCATGAGCAAATTCTGCATCGCCTGCGTATGGACTTGTCCCGCCTCAGCGGCGTGCAGTCCGAAGAAACCAAAGCCGAAATGAAGAAATCCATGCTGCCTGAATACGAGGGATGGATTGAAGGCACGCTCGACGGCGACAGCGGGCGGCAGGATGAAGTCATTACCAGACTGATGGTCTGGGCGATTGACTGTCGTGACTATGCGCTTGCGTTGAGGATGGGGCGCTACGTGGTACGCCACGGGCTGACGCTGCCGGATAACTTCAACCGCACGGCAGCGACCTTCCTGACTGAAGAAATGAGCAAGCCACTGTTGACGCTCGCGGCTGCTGATGCTGACGCTGATTTGTCGTCCGGTATCGCAGTGCTTGACGAAGTGGCGGGAATTGTCGCCGACAGTGATATGCCGGATGTGGTGCGCGCCAAGTTGTGCAAGGCCCGTGCACTTGCCCGCCGTGGCGCGACTGAGATCACGGCCAAAGCGGAAGCGCTGGCGCTGTTCCGTGAGGCGCTGACGCGCAACCCCAACGCCGGGGTGAAAAAAGAGATCGCCACGCTTGCCCGTGAAGTTAAGAAGCTGTCTGCGGATAGCGGCACAGGTGAAAGCGACGCGGCCAGCACCGACAAAACTGATGTTACTGCTGAGCCTGTCCCTGAAAAGAGCACCACCGCCAGCGCAGCAGGTAAAGCGACGACGCGTAAAACCATGACCAGGGCGGCAACAGGCAAAGCGACAAAGCGCAAGCCTGCCAGCCAGAAAAAGAATTAACGACTTCGGCCCCGTCCGACAGGCGGCGCGGGTGGATATCTGCCCGTTTACGGTCTTTTAACCACCCGCCCACCGCCTGATTTATGGGAGATGAATGCATGAGCAGCCTTGTGGCAAATAAGCGCGTGTTGCCTGCCGACAGCGATACGCCCGATGTTGATGATGGTGATACCACCGTCAGTGCCGGGGGCTTCTGGCCGGTGATTAAACTGGCCGATCTTCGTCTGGCCGCGCGCATCACTGGCGGCATCACCACGTCCAGGCTGATGCACGTCACCACGGAAGCGGTAGCCCATGTCACTGCGCAGTTGCTTGACTGGCGTGCCGGTCAGGTCAAAGCAGGTTTTCAGACGCTGGAAGATGTGCCTTCAGCCCTGCCATCAGGTGAGATGGAAAAGCTGGTTATCAACGGCGAAAACGTGAAGGTGTACCGCTTCCGCCGCGCAGTCTATTCGATTGCCAGGGCGCTGGTACTTGAAGGCTATCGCGACGTTGATACCACGGCGAAAGGCGATAAAGACGCCGCCGCGCTTGACCTGCAACGGGATGATCTCTGGCGGGATGCCCGCTGGAGTATCGCTGACATTCGCGACACCCCGCGCCTCTATGCGGAGCTTTGCTGATGAAAGTGAAGGCATTGCAGGGGGATACGGTGGATTTGCTTTGCTGGCGTCACTACGGCACCACGCAGGGCGTGACCGAAAAAGTGTTATCTGCCAATCCCGGACTGAGCCAGCAGGTTTTTCTTGATGCCGGTCAGGAGATTGAACTGCCGGAAATCGCGCGTAAAGCGACACAGGAGATGGTGCAGCTATGGGATTAAGTTTCTTTCACCGCCTGAATGACTGGCTGACATTCACCATGTCAGCAATGGTCACGAGTATTGGCGTTATGACACTGAGCGAAAAGATTGCGCTGGCCGGTCTTCTCGTCGGGATGGTTTTTGGTGCCCGTGGATGGCTCTATCGCGCCCGCATCGAACGTGGGCAGAAGCGTCGCAACGAACTGATTAACCAGATCCTTGAGCAGGCAGAACACAGGCAGATGAGTGAGTCAGAGCGCCGGGCGCTCGACCTTCTGCAACAGAATGAGCCGGAAGATGAAACAGCTTATTAAAAAATGCTCCATTGCGGCCATTGTGGCGCTGGGTATCACGCTCAGTCCTGGCGCGTTGCGCACAACGCCTGAAGGCCAGCAGAAGATTGCTGGCTGGGAAGACTGCCGAAATACGCCCTACTACTGCACGTCTGGCGTGCTGACGGTTGGGATTGGTTCGACGGGACGTGTTGAAAAGCGGGAGTACAGCGACAGCGAGATCGCCGGTCGCTGGATTAACGATATGCGGCACGCTGAAAACTGCATTAATCAGAATTTTGAAGGCGGGCATATGCCACAGTACGCCTTTGAGGCTATGACGGATGCCGCTCTTAATGTGGGATGTACTGGCCTGATGTGGTTCACGGACGGCCAGAAGCGAAAGCAGCGCACGACCATCTGGAAGAAGGCGCAGGCGCATGAATGGCAGGCGATGTGTAACCGGCTGACGGACTTTGTGAACAGCGGCGGTAAACGCAGCCAGGGGCTGGTTAACCGGAGAACGGATTTTAAGGCGTGGTGCCTGCGTGACGTGGAGGCTGTTAAGTGAAGATTACAGCCATCTTATGTGCGCTACTGGCGCTGGCCTCTGGTGGCCTGCTCTGGCAGACGCATCAACGCGGTAAAGACTCCGTTCGCACTGAAGCACTTTCACGCGAGGTAAAAAGTAATGGTGAGGTGCTGGATGAGCTGCGGGCACTGACTACTGACGCCCGCGAAGTCCTTGCACAGTTTCGGGCAGCCGAACAGCAAAGAAACGCCGAGGGAGAAAAGCGACGTGAATACATGCGCGATGCCATCAAAGACGATACGTGTGCCAGTACTGTTGTGCCTGCTTCTGTCAGTAACAGCCTGCAACACCGTACCGCCGCAGCCGCAAATGAAAATCGTGCACGAACCGGTGCCGGAAAGCCTGACGGCAGCAACGCCAGCGCCGGAACTGACCGCCCCGGTAACGTGGGGCGCGATAGCCATCTGGAGTGACCGCCTGCGCGATGCGCTGGATACCTGCAACGCCGATAAGGCGGCGATAGCCGATCTCGATCTGCGCCGCCTGAAAAGACTGACTGACCACGCGAGGGCAACACCATGACTTTATTCGACTACCTGAGCGCTCACCCTTACTGGACGCTTATTTATCTGCTGATCATTGCGGGCGCGATTGAACGTTTCGGGCGTTAAGAAGGTATCACCATGCTGAAAGCTGACTCACTGCGAGAGACCCTGACGCGCGCTAACAAATGGTGCAGGGCCAATCCTGAGGCCTTCACCGTATTTGTGGAAGAAGGGAATATCGAGACGACCGGCGAAACACCGTCGTTTATGTACCGCTATACCCTGGTGCTGTTTGTGATGAATTTTGCCGGTGATATTGATGATTTCACGTTGCCTTTAATGGCATGGCTCTGGCACAACCAGCCCGATCTGCTGCTGAACCCGGAGAAGAACCGGAACGTTAAATTTACGACCCTTATCAACAACGACGATACCGCCGACATTCTTTTTGAAATGCCGCTGCACGAGCGCGTAAAGGTCACTCTGGACGCAAAAGGCATCCCCAGGGCGGAGCATTTACCGGAACCTAAACCGCGCATACCGTCAGCGGACGGCGACTGGAGCACCATCTTTGAAGATGTAACGTGGGAGGCTGACGTGCATGAGTAACGATCTCTTCCGTGAGCTGGATCAGGTATTCAGCGACATACTCGCGGGCACCTCTCAGGCCGGACGTGTTCGCACCGCCCGCGCGGTTGGCCAGGCACTGCGAAAGAGCCAGCAACAGCGCATCAAAGCACAGCAAAACCCCGAAGGTTCGCCGTATCCTGCCCGACGCCGCAGGGTGCTGCGCTCTCAGCAGGGCATTGTGTTTGTCTGGCAGGGTGAGATCCGTCGCCTGAAAAACTGGCACGGTGGCCGGGGGAAATACGGGCGCACCATTACCGGCTTTGACGAAGAGCGCAACGATATTCGCACCTTTTACCGCAGCGATATTGAGCGTTACATCGAGATCAATACGCGCTCAGTGCGCCGCAGCACTGCGAAGAAGGTGCCGATGTTTCAGCGGCTGCGCAGTTATCGCTTTCTCAAAATGCGCGCTGATGCAGGGGGCACATCCGTGGGTTATGACGGCGTGGCGGCACGCATTGCGCGTGTGCACCAGTACGGCCAGCGCGATCAGGTCGGGCCGGGTGCTTTTGCTAAATATCCGGTGCGTGAGCTGCTGGGCTTTACCGCTGGCGATGAGCAGATGATTACGGAACAGGTGCTTAACAGCCTGGGGAGTGCCGCGCGATGAGTGCTGAACTTATCCGCCTGCTGGAAAATATCCTCCGCGTTGGCGTCGTTATTGCCGTTGATGAAGAGAGCTGGCGCGTGCGCGTGCAAAGCGGCGAACTTAAGACCGACTGGCTGCGCTGGAACGCCACGCGCGCCGGGGCATTCAGTATCTGGATGCCGCCTTCCGTGGGTGAGCAGGTCTGGCTGGGCTGTATCGGTGGCAATCCTGAAACAGCGGTCATTATCGGCAGTCTTTACAGTAGTGACCACCCTGCACCGGGCAGCAGCCTGCAAGAGATTGTACTGACAGCACCAGACGGCGCGTCTTTCCGCTATGACGCGGAGGCCAGCGCGCTGGAAGCTCAGGGCATGAAAACAGCACATATCAAAGCCTCTGCCAGCGTCACGCTTGAAACGCCGGTGGTGGAATGCACTGAACACCTGAAAGCGCGGACGTTCGAACTGACGGAGGGCGGCACGATGAAGGGCACAATCACTCATTCAGGCGGATCGCTTTCGTCTAATGGGGTGACGGTTCATTCGCACGTGCATGGTGGTGTGCAGGGTGGCAGCAGCAACACCGGGGGGCCGAAATGACAGTCCGCTACACCGGCATGAACCCGGACGGCACGGGCCAGCTTACCGATACCGATCAGCTGTGGAATTCAGTACGCGACATACTGACCACGCCGCTGGCAAGCCGGGTGATGCGCCGGGATTACGGCAGTATGCTCCCCGATCTTCTGGATGAACCGCAAAACGAAGTGACGCGCCTGCAATGTATGAGTGCGGCGGTGATCGCCCTGACGATGTGGGAACCGCGTATTGCCCTGAACGGCATCAGTATCAGTTATTCAAAGGATGGCGCTGTCACCGCTGAACTGGTCGGCATTATCACCGAAACTATGCAGACGGCAGGCAGTTCGTTGACGCTCAGGAGTGGCAGTAATGGCAACAGTTGATTTATCGCAGCTACCGCAGCCGCAAATTATCGAAGTGCTGGACTTTGAAGTCATTCTCAGCGAGGTCAAAGCCGTCATGCTTGCAGCATTCCCGCAGGAACAGCAGCCGTCAGTTGCCGCCGCGCTGGAGCTGGAATCTGAACCGCTGAACGTGATCGCCCAGGTGGTTGCCTACCGTGAAATGACGCTTCGCCAGCGCATCAATGAGGGCGCAGCGGCATGTATGCTGAGCCATGCCGTATCGTCCGATCTTGATAACCTCGCGGCCAACCTGAATACCGAACGTCTGATCATCACCCCGGAAACGACAACGGCTGACGCGGAAACGGAAAGTGATACCGCGCTGCGCCTGCGTGCTCAGTCTGCATTTGAAGGCCTGAGCGTGGCCGGTCCCACCGGGGCATATGAATATTTTGCAAAGAGCGTCAGCGGAAAAGTGGCGGACGCGAGAGCAACCAGCCCGTCGCCCGCTGTCGTGATCGTTTCTGTGCTTTCCACTGAAGGTGACGGTACGGCATCGGCAAAGTTACTGAATGACGTCAAAAATGCCCTCAATGACGAAAACATACGACCAGTCGGCGACAGGCTCACTGTGCAAAGTGCTGCAATTATTGATTATCAAATCAGGGCGCAGCTTTATTTTTATCCCGGTCCTGAATCTGAGCCGATCCTTACCGCTGCGCAAAATGCCCTTCAGTCCTGGCTGAATCAGCAGGGCAAAATTGGTCGCGATGTCGCCCGTTCGGCCATCATGGCGGCCTTGCATGTTCAGGGTGTGCAGCGGGTGGAGTTGCAGGAGCCTGCCAGCGATATTGTGATTGATGATACGCAGTCGGCGCGCTGCACGTCCTTCGCTATCAGCAAAGGGGGAACCGATGAGTAACAGCCTGCTGCCCACATCAGCAAGTGATTTCATGCGAAACGCGGAGAAGGTGACGGAGAAGATTACTGATATTCCGGTAATGCTTCGCACCTTGTGGAACGCTGATACCTGCCCGGTGAGTCTTCTGCCTTATCTGGCATGGGCGCTTTCAGTCGACAGGTGGGACAAGGACTGGCCGGAGCAAACCAAGCGGCAAGCTATCCGTGACGCCTGGCTGATACACCGACACAAAGGCACCATCGGCGCATTACGCCGAGTCGTGGAGCCACTCGGATACATCATTAATGTTACAGAATGGTGGGAAACCAACGATCCTCCAGGCACATTTCGCCTTGATATCGGTGTATTAGAGTCTGGTATCACCGAGGAAATGTACTACGAAATGGAGCGGCTCATTGCCGATGCCAAGCCCGCCAGCCGCCATCTGATCGGGCTTAATATTATTCAGGACATTCCCGGCTACCTCTACACCGGTGCCCTGACCTATGACGGCGACATCATCACGGTTTACCCCGGATAAGTGAGAACAGAATGGCAGTGAAATTTAAAACAGTTATCACCAAAGCCGGTGCGGAAAAACTCGCGGCAGCAACCGTTCCGAACGGAAAAAAGGTGAACTTTACGGCGATGGCCGTGGGCGACGGTGGCGGTACGCTGCCGACCCCTGATCCGAACCAGACAAAACTTGTCAAAGAGGTCTGGCGTCACGCGCTGAACAAAATCAGCCAGGACAAAAAGAATAAGAATTATGTCGTGGCGGAGCTGGTTATCCCGCCTGAGACTGGCGGTTTCTGGATGCGTGAAATGGGGCTTTATGATGACGCCGGCACGCTGATCGCGGTCGGCAATATGGCCGAAAGCTACAAGCCAGCACTGGCGGAGGGTTCAGGCCGTGCGCAGACCGTGCGGATGGTTATCATGGTAAGCGACATTGACTCTGTCGAACTGACCATTGATACCTCTACGGTGATGGCAACGCAGGATTACGTTGACGACAAACTCGCGGAGCATGAACGGTCCCGCCGCCATCCTGACGCCACCCTTAATACGAAGGGTTTCACTCAGTTAAGCAGTGCGACCGACAGCGCGTCTGAGGCTGTCGCAGCTACGCCGAAAGCAGTTAAGGCGGTGTATGACTTTGCCAAAGGGAAATACACGGCTCAGGACGCCACCACGGCGCAAAAAGGTATCGTCCAGCTAAGTAGCGCGACCGACAGCATGTCTGAAAGCGTTGCTGCGACGTCGAAAGCCGTCAAAGCGGCTAACGATAATGCCAACGGACGTGTCCCACAGACGCGAAAGGTGAACGGTCATGAGCTTAAAAATGATTTTAATATCATCCCTGACGATATTTTCAAACTCTCAACGGGTATTGGTAGCAACGCTGATTTAAACGATTTCACCGCCCCTGGTTTGTATTACCAGCCAGCGAACGCGCAGGCTCAAACGGGCAAAAACTATCCAGAGGCAATAGCCGGTTCGCTGGAAGTCTATAAGCATGCCGGTATCACGCAGATTTACCGGATTTATAACAGTTCCCGCTCGTACATTCGCACGCTTTACAGCGGGACGTGGTCAGCCTGGACGAAGCAGTATGATGCAGCTAATAAACCTTCCCCGGCTGATATTAATGCCGTAAACAAAGGCGGCGATACAATGACCGGGCCGCTTAAGATCCGCTCTGCTGATGCGCTGCGTATCTACGATACGGCATACGGTATGATTTTTCGTCGCTCAGAAAATAATTTTTATCTTATCCCGACCGCAAAAGACCAGGGCGAAAATGGCGGTATAAGTGGACTACGCCCGCTTTATATCGACCTCACCAACGGCAGAGTGACGCTGGGTAATGGTGCAGTCGTAAACGGCGGTCTTGGGCTGGGAGTAGTCAGCGGCCTTGGAGAGAACTCTATTGCCCTGGGGGATAATGACACCGGCTTCAAACAGAACGGAGATGGTGTTCTGGATGTTTATGCCAACAGCAAGCAGGTAATGCGATTCCTGAACGGTGGTATAACGAGTTATATGCTCTTCAACATGAATGCAGGCGCATCAGTGAGCAGCACTCTTACCTTTAAAAACGGTAGCAGTATCATGTCAGAGAAAACTGGTGCCAACCCCCGAAACGGTCGAATTTATTGGGGCGGTGATGCGAGTCGCGGCAACAGGATAGAATTTGCAGATGATGCTGGCTGGAAAGCCTACATTGAGCGCCATCCCTCGAATGGTGTGCAGTTAGTAGTAAATGGTCGAATCAATGGAAGTATTATTTATTCCAGCGGTGAGGTACAGGCGGGAGGAGGTAAGGCACGCCTTGCTACTGACGGAAATATCTATGGTGAGAAATGGGGCAATCAGTGGCTTGATGTATATCTGAGAAACACCTACCAGCCCAAAGGCAGTTACACCCCGGCAGGACAGGCATATACCAAAGCTGAAAGCGATGGTCGTTACTACACCAAAGCGCAAAGTGATGCTGGGTACAATGCCAAAAACACCGCCTCACTTTCCACTGCTGGAGGGTGGCTGCAGGATGGAACGACCGGCCTGATAATTCAGATGGGAACCGTAAACCGAACGGGCTACAACACAGCTGTCAATTTTCCTAAGGCGTTCCCTAATTTCTGCATGGGCGTCCTGCTTACGCTCAGCGATGCAGGCACAGGTAACCTTTCCGACTCATCAAGCAACATCAGATCGTTAAGCCACAGTAAAACTGGTTTTAATTATGGTGCGAACGGCAATCCTGAAAAAAAGGCGTTCTGGGTGGCATTTGGTAAATAGGATAAAAATATGAAAGACAGATATTTCTGGAGTGCAAAAGAGAACGGCTTTTATCCTGAGTCAATGAAAGAACTTTATGAGAACAGCCCTGATGGCTGGCCGGGAGACGCCGTAGAAATCAGCGAAGAACTTTATAATTCACTTCTGGAGGGGCAAGGCAGGGGAAAAGTGATTACCTCTGGCAGCGACGGTAAGCCACTACTTTCGGATCCGGTTATTGACCACATTGCGATTGCGGAA
The DNA here is from genome assembly GCF_028737495.1 of Enterobacter cloacae complex sp. 2022EL-00981. Taxonomy (NCBI): domain Bacteria; kingdom Pseudomonadati; phylum Pseudomonadota; class Gammaproteobacteria; order Enterobacterales; family Enterobacteriaceae; genus Enterobacter; species Enterobacter cloacae complex sp. 2022EL-00981. Next base: position 64,168 of record NZ_JAQZRK010000013.1, on the reverse strand, counting down.
GCTGAAAAAAACCTTCTTGTGAGCGAAGCTGAAGAAATGATTTTACCTCTACAGAGGGCCGTCAAGTACGACATAGCCTCAGATGAAGAAAAGCAGCGGCTTAAAGCATGGGAAATTTATAGTGTAAAACTCAGCCGTATTGATACTTCTGCGGCACCAGAAATTGAATGGCCTGAAAAACCGACATAAATGGTCATTCCGGCATGCACTGCCAGTCTTGACCGTGCTGGCCATATGTATCGATTACGGTCATTTTTGACGGTGCTGCAGCACTGTCAGTTATGGCGGTGTGTTCCTGAAGATGAAGCGGGCAAATGCCCGCTTTAGTTTTATGGGGATGTCGTCAGAACAGGTCCGATAGCGTACTACTGGCAGAGTTGTAGGCGGACGTGGCTTTATCCTTTAGCCCTGAAAGCAGATCGCCAACGGATGAGGCCTGTAAGCGTTCGCGTAAATCTTCATCACAGCGCTGAAAACTGATCGAGAACTCTATTTTTTTCGCCTTTCCGTAACGGTCAAACTCCGTATGCGTGGCCTGTAGCCCGGTCAGCACGTACATGCCGTAAATCTGCCCCGCTCCGCTAATTAAAGGCCAGGGACGCCCGGTGTATGCCTGAGTAGCCAGGACGGTAAGAGACACGTCGCCGCCCGTAATTTCAGGGTAAAGCACCCCGTCCAGATTGATTTGCGTCTCTCCTGCGCCGATGTATTGCCATTTCGCCGATCGGTTAATACGATCGTTTTTCACATGTCGCCAGTTCAGCGAATGGCGCAACTGCTGATAAGGCAGTGTCTTCAGTTCAAAAACGAACATCCCGTATATCATCATCATAATGTTGCTTCCCCTTAATCTCTGTCTTTGAAGCTGCCACGGTTGAGCCGTTCACGGCGAGCCAGTTCGGCACTTACTTGATCGGCGACAATCCTGCCAATTTCGCGCGCGTCCTGCCGGTCAACGCCGTGCAGATGTACGTGGATTTCGCCCGTAAAGCCGCCACTGGCAACCGGGATATTGCTGGCGCTTCGGCTGACTGGCAGAAGTTCAGCCTGTTTAACGGGAAGCGATGCCGCTACCACTGCGGGACGTGCGCTTAACCCGTTGTTCCTGACCGTGCTGGCCAGCTGCGACTCTTTCCATTCCCCACGAACGGCCAGCGCACGCGGCAGGTTTTTAAACACGATATCGCCGGGGCCGATCTTCTTCGTGTTGTCGGCTGTCGTTTTGGTGTTGCTGTCGATACTCTGCAACCTGCGCATAGTGCCGTTATCGCCGGTCAGCGGTGATGTGGGTTGCGGTACTCCCGGTGGAGGGGTGTTCCCGGTATTGTTTTTACCTGTTGAGGCAGGTGACCAGTTCCAGCCCTTTTGCACCATTTTTTTCTGTTGCGGATCCCACTCCCACATAACAGGATCTTTTTTAAGGCTTTCAGCTTTCAGGCGTGCAGCTTCCAGACCAGAAGGGATAAGTTCGAGTTTTTCCAGAACCCAGCCAATGCCTTCCATGAGGGTTGTCAGCGGTAACAGCAGCAACTGAAGTGCCCCCCCCAGAACTTTACCGAAGGTTTCCCCTGCTGATGCGCATTTATCAAGGGATTCGCGGCTACTTTCTACAGGTGTTAAGAGTTTTGAAAACCAGTCCCAAACCTTGCTAACAGCATCACCAATTGCAGAGAAGACCAGCGTTAAAGTGAAAAAGGCGTCGCGGAAAGGAGCCAGCTGCTGCATAACCCCATTAAAAAAACCGGTGAAAAAAGCTTTTATCGGTTCCCAGTACCGCCAAATCAGTAGCCCGGTAGCAATAAACGCCGCTACTATCAGGCCAATCGGACTAAACAGCAGTGACAGCGCTGTACCCAGCATAGACACCGCAGCAGTGATCATGCTCCATATGGCCGGTAAGCCTGTCAGGCGAAGAGCGAGCATTCCGAGGTTTTTAGTCAGCACTCCCAGCGCGGTACCTGGTGCAAGAAATACGCCCATAAGTGCGCTACCCATAGCGGGTATGATGGCCGAAACGCCCCGCATTTTCCCTGCTAACGAGCCAAGAACTGGCACCCATCCGCGCACGCTTGCTATCGCCGGGCCGGAAGCCGTGCCTAGCGTTCTCAGAGCGGCAATCGTTCCGGCTATGCCTCTGCCCCCTGTCAGCAGGGTAAAACCTAACTGGAGTTTAGCCAGTGGACCCATCAGCAGGCCGATCGCCAGCGATGTGCCGACAATCGCGGCGGTCAGTACCAGAACGCTGCCGCCGACAATCAGCAGGGATTGTGCAAGCTTTGGATTCTCCTTCGCCCACTGCGTCATATTCCCCACAACATTACTCAGCCCCTGGGTCAGGGCGCGAAGCTGGTTATCAACGAGATCGTTAATCTGGATACGGAAGCCTTCCCATGCGCTGTCCAGATTTTTGAGATCGCCATCAAGGTTATCCGCCATTATTTTGGCGGCTTTCTGTGCCTCTCCTTTGGCATTTTTCAGTGCTTCCAGTAACTTCTGGAGTTCTCCGCTCCCTGCCGACATAACCAGAGCCTGCAATGACTTTGACGCCTCTTCACCAGCAATATCTTTGAAGAAAGAGAGCTTATCGGTGTCGCCGTATTTGCTGATTTTTTTATAGAGTTCAGTAAGAACCTCTTCAGCAGGGCGCATTTTCCCCGTTGCGTCAGCAACGTCTACGCCCAGTTCTTTAAGCGCAGTTTTTGCCCTGCCGGTTGGCGCGGCAAGGCGTGAAAACGCGGCCTGTAAACCCGTACCGGCGATACTCCCGCGCAGACCCACGTTTGCCATTACGCCGATCATGGCTGTTGTCTGCTCTACGCTGACGCCAAGACTGGAAAGGCCTGTCCCGGCGTACTTCATCGCCTCACCGATATTTTGCAGATCGGTGTTGGTTCGGGTAAATGCGCCGGTTAATACATCACTGACGCGATCCATTTCTTTGGGATCCAGGCGGAACTGAGACAGGATGTTTGAGCTGATATCGGCGCTTTCGCCTAAATCCATGCCACCGGCCAGCGCCATATTGAGTACGCCAGGCAATGCAGCCTGAATAGCCTTCGGAGTGAAACCGGCCATCGCAAGAAATGCCTGTCCGCTGGCGGCGTCAGTTGTGGTGAACTGTGTTTCAGCGCCCAGCTTTTTGGCCTGATCGCGGAGTGCGGAAAAGTCAACGGAGCTTTTATCTATGCGGGTTAGCGCCTGCACGCGGGACATTTCCCGATCAAGCCCAACAGCCGGGGATAAGAAGCGTCCCGCTGCGTAACCGGCAGCAGCTGCTCCTGCAACAGCCATCGTGCCACCACCGCGAAGTTTACCCGCTGTTTGCTGCATATGGTCATAACGCGCCCGTGCCTGCGTGACAGCGGCAAGTTGTCGCCGTTCCCGCTCAAGAGTCTGGTTGTACTGTTCGGTTCGGCGTATCGCGCTCTGAATGGTGCGATCGCTGCCGACCAGCGAAACGCCGTGGCTGCGCAGCGCCTGTGAGGCGGCGCGCAGCTTAACCATTTCCTGCGTGCGTGCAGAATTAAGGCGCTCAAGCTTTGCGGCCAGCGCTGCCATATGTGCTTTTTGCTTGTCTGTAAGCTGTGTGCCTTCACGCTGTGCCTGATTCAGCCCTTCAAGCGTCCGGCTGGCGTCGTCAATTTTGCGGGAGGTCTTTTGCACGCTGTCGCGCAGACGGTTGAACGTGCGGGACTGGCTGTCCAGATCTTTAATGCTGGATTGCGTTTTTTTGAGGGATTCTGACAAACCGCCCGCACTCTGGCGGGCGGCATTGACCGGGCGGGTAAGTTTATCGATCGCGCTGAACGCGACGCGGATATTAAGGCTTTTCACTGTCACTGGCTCCACTTCGGACAGCCGCCCGCTCACGCCAGGCTATGACTTCGCCCAGTTCCATAGTGAAGACTTCAGAGGGCGGCCAGTTGAAAACAACCGCGATATCAGCAACCAGATCGTCGATCAGGTCGAACCGCAGGAGTGTTACTGATTCTCCGTCTCCGCCTCGCTCGACGCTCCAGACCCCGCAGGTGTCAAAAAAGGGACGAGCGCTTCAGACAGGCTGACAAAATCGCGGGTATCCATTTCGTTGATTTCGGTCTGTTTGAGGCGCGGTGATGTGACGCGGGTCAGCAGTACCGCCACCGAATCCACATCCATATTCATCACGTTGACCAGCTTCAGACCGCGCAGGGAGCCAGCCTGTTTGATCTCATCCGTGATCGTTACCTGAGTAATTTTCTCATCGCCGCGAACAACGGGTTTTGCCAGAGTAATGGCGTTATCGTTTTTTTTGCTCATTGTTGAATGCTCCGGGCGGCAAGGCTGTGCCGCCACTTATCAGGTTAATCAGTTACCCATTCCCAGCGCAGACGTGATGCGGTCAGGGTAGATATTCTTGCCGTCTTTCTTGTAGATGAAGTTCAGCAGATCAAACTCAAACAGTGGCTTATCGTCGATGGTGAGTTTGTAATAAGTGTTCTTCATCGTGTAGCTGACGGAGGTGTCTTCTCCCTGCTTGCTTTCGCCGCCGTCCATTTCGGTGATGCGGCCGCGCAGTTCGACCTCAACCAGCATGCTTTCACCATCGGTGTAATACTCCCCGGCGAAGCGGAAACGGGTTTCGTCGATATCGCCGCAGTAGTTCAGCAGTAACGACTGAACCAGACCGCCAACCACCATCGTGGTGTCCAGCGCGCCACTGTCCAGACCGAGATCCACCGCAGCGGAGCCAATCATCCCGCCCCCCTGAAAATCTTCAGTTTTACGGGTCAGTTTTGGCAGCGTCACGGAAGAGACTTTGCCGATGCAGTTGCTGCCGTTCACAAAGCAGGTGAACAGGCGTAGTTTGTGAGGAACCGCCATTTATGCACCTCCCAGGGAAGAAAACGCCGATTCGAAATACTCGTCCGTGAAGGTCTGGTAGAGCGTCAGATCTTCCATTGGCGGAACCGGTGTATATTTATAGCGAATGCGTACCTGACCCTGACGGAGACCGGTTGTCGGGTTATCCAGGATATCAAACCAGCATTCAGCACCAATTAGCCGCCCCTGCGTCACCAGCGAATTGAGTTTGCCGCTGATGCCGCTGACCACGTCCTTGACGTTGGCCGGGGTTAGCGGTTCGTCCACTGATTCAAATTGCGCCTCAGCGATACTGTCAGCCAGAATCTGTGCCGTACGGGTGTAAACCTCAAAAATATAATCTTTGGTGTCCGTAACGCGGTTGCCCCAGAACCGGAAACCGTTACGCTTGATGAGCGTCGTGATCTCCTTGTTGTTCAGTTCGTTCGCGTCGCTGTCTTCGGCCTGAAGCGACCAGAAAACATCCTGTGAAATACCCAGCACGTTCTTGACCGCCACGTTGGAAAGCGATTTATGCCAGCCCTGATTGTTGTCAATCAGCGCGCGGAGCCCGCAGGCATAGGCCGGGGCCGGGAAGATTTCATTTTCTCCGGTCTGCGGGTTGTATGCGATGAAGTCAGGCCAGATAAGCATTAGCTCACGATAAGCGAAGGTTGCGCGGTAGGCGATAGCTTCTGCCATCGTCGTGCAGCCGTAGCAACTGGCATAAACAAACGCGCGCAGGTTCTGTGCAATGACACACAGAGCGGAGGTCACTTCTTCCGTGTCGTAGTCTGGTGCGGCCAGAATGCGCGGACGATAGCCTACCCTCTGTTCAGCAGTCAGAAATGCATACATGCCGGTATAGCTGCCGTCTTCTGCCGTGCCACCCATGATGAGCTGCGACTGCGTTTTACCGCCTTCTTCTTCGGTAGCTGCTGCCACCCGCACAACGAGGACCTTCGGGCTGGTCTGGTCAGCGATGGCTTTAAGCGTTTTGTACAGGGAGCCAGTTTTACCCGCCTTACCCAGTACATTGTTAACCCGCGTCAGTAAAACGGGGGTATTCAGGGGAAAGGTATCCGCGTCGGCATCATCCGCCACGGCAACGACCCCAATGACACTTGATTCAATGTCATTGATGGCCGTTACCAGGTCGGTATTCTCCCGGACGCGTACACCGTGGAAACGTGTCTCTGACATGTTAGCCACCATTACGTTATTGAGTTCGCAGTGATAATCCCTCATGTCTGAACACCACTCACGCTATTGTGGGTCTGGCCGGACGGCGACAACAAAAACCGATTTAGTCTCTCCCGCGCGCGTGGGATCCTTCGCCGAAAGAAGGGGGAAAGCGTGGCACTTACTGACCTGACAAAATCACTTAACGACGCCATCAGCAGTTATAACGATTCACTTACCGAGGCGGTAAAAAGTCCGGGATTCAGCATAACGATGGGCGGTAAGGTACGGACGCAGCTTGATGATCGGATCATGTCGCTGTCACTGACGGACAACAGGGGATTCGATGCCGATCAGCTGTCCATTTCTATTGATGACAGTGACGGTATGGTTGCTCTGCCTCCGCGTGGCGCTGAGCTTGCGGTATCAATTGGCTGGCTGGGTGAGTCGCTGATTTACAAGGGACTGTACACGGTTGATGAGGTATCCCATGAAGGGCCGGGTGATATCATTGGTATTACTGCCCGCAGCGCTGATTTTCGTGAAGAGTTCAACGTAAAGCGCGAAGTCTCATGGCATGGCGTGACCGTCGAGCGCGTCGTGTCGGCCATAGCGCACCGTTACGGACTAAAGGCACAAATCAGTGAAATGCTCATGGATATTGAGATTGATCACGCCGACCAGACGCAGGAAAGCGATATGTCTTTCCTTACCCGCATGGCGGAAATGCTGGGTGCAATTGCCACCGTAAAGAACGGCAGTCTGCTGTTTATCCTGCCGGGTGGCGGTGTAACCGCTGACGGGAAGGCAATACCCTCTGCCAGCATTGACCGCACGAGTGGCGACCGTCACCGCTTTCGTATTGCCGATCGGGATGCGTATACCGGCGTCAGGGCTTACTGGCTGGATCTCAATTTCGGCAAAAAGAAAAAGGTCAGCGTAAAGCGCCGTAAGCCAGCAAAGCCCAAAAAAGAGAAGAGCAGCAGCCGTGAGGGCGATTACATGGAGGGCGCAGACGGTAACGTCTATGTACTGCGCAAAACTTACCAGAATGAAGAAGCGGCGAAACGTGCGGCAGCGGCAAAGTGGCAACAGCTTCAGCGTGGTGCGGCAGAGTTTTCGATCACCCTGGCGCGTGGCCGCGCTGAGTTATACCCCGAAATGCACGTCACGGTTAGCGGTTTTAAGGATGAAATAGACAATCAGGACTGGATCATTGCGCGTGCTGAGCACGTCATTGACGACAACGGCTTTACCACCCGGTTAGAACTGGAAGCGAAAATACCTGACTGGATAGCGGAAACTGAATAAAATGAAATGGAGTTCAACTCCCACAGGGGAGCCATCATTATGTTCAGATGTCCATTCTGCGGCGCTATGGCCCGCACCCGTACCAGCCGCAAAATAACCGATATGACAATCCGGCAATATCACCAGTGTCAGAATCTGGAATGTAGCCGATCATTCACCACGCTTAACAGCGTAGAAAGGGAGGTAACAAGGCGTGCAGGTACTGCGCCGTTACCGCCAGATTTCATCCCCCGCGATGCCTTTCCCGCCTCGCACTATGGAAATAATCAACTTAGCCTGATTATTTAAACAAAAGCCCCGTTTGTGTAACGGGGCTTTTCACTTGTCAATGCGTCCAAATCCGATAAAATCCCAATGATTTGTAACAAAAAGATAAGATTTTCATTTAAGGAGATTTGTTTATGGCATTGGTTAGCTGTCCAGAGTGTCTTAAGGATGTAAGTGATACAGCATTACGCTGCCCGTCATGTGGGAAGCAACTTAAAAAGCCACGGCGTTCACTTTTTGGAAAAGTCATCAAGTGGGCTTTTATACTGTTCAACTTATTTATGATCTACTGCCTCTTCGCAGGATTAGGTGGTAGTGGTGAAGTAATAAATCACGCAACTTCCGATGCAGAAAGAGCTGGGGCTGCAATTGGTACCGGTCTAGGTTTAATGGCAATCGCTAGTGTCTGGGTTATAGGCGACATAATCATCGGTATCCTTGTATTCCTCACAAGACCAAAGGGATGATTAAATGAAAAAGCTGTTTTTAAATGCAATAGCATCATTTATGGCACTCAATGCAGCGTCTGTATACGCAGGAAGTGAACATAAAAACTTCAATGCAGTCCTTGAATGTCGGGCTATGGAAAATAATGCTGAACGACTTTCTTGTTACGACAAATCAATACCGCCATCACGAACACAAAATGCTGATAAATTCGAGAGTAGAGATCAATGCCCTGAGGAGAAAGATAACGATAAACGACTATCTTGTTACGATCGCTTCTTCTCACCAACGTTTAAAGCTACAACAAGCACGATAAACACGTCAGCAAAAACTGATTATCAGCAACCTGGCCGAGCTAAGTTGTTAGAGTGCCAAAGTGAAATTAATGGCACTAAAAGGCTGGCATGTTTCGACAAGTTATTCCCGCAAACTACATCCGCAGAAACTGAAGCTGTAGAAAATTCTGTTTCTAACCCTGGCAAGTGGCAAACATCAATTAGCACCTCGCCGGTAGACGACTCAAAAAACATAATCCTCTCACTTAACAGTAATGATTACATTCGAACACCTTTTGGAGAAAGTGTGATTCCAACAATGTATGTAGCCTGCCGCGAAAAGAAAACGGAGGTATTCATTAACTGGGATGTGTACTTGGGCCTTGAGCAAACGAGCATGCTCTACCGCTTGGATAAGCAGAAAGCAGTTGAAAAAGAATGGTCTATCTCAACTGATACCAAAGCGGTTTTTTACAAGGGTAGTGACATTGATTTCATTAAATCTCTAGCCAAAGCAGACAAAATGTTCACCAGAATCACCCCATACAATGAAGCCCCTGTGAGTGCAACCTTCGATCTCAAGGGCCTTTCAGATGCAATGAAACCGCTTCAAAAAGCTTGTGGTTGGAAGTAAACGAAGTTTATGTCATTAAACAGAGCTATCTTCAGACGATGAAGAGTAACTTGTTATGAAAAAAGCCCCGCTCAATAAGCGGGGCTTTGTCATTGTAATGTGGACACTTTTGTCGAAGTGTGGACGCTATGTGGACGCTGATTTTAAAAATCCCTTTCAATCAGCAATTTAAATTCTTGACCTTCCCCTTGATGGAAGGTTTAACCTTCATAACAGTTAGCGAAAAGCGTTACTCCGGTCAACAACTGACCAGTTCATTATACGGGAGTTTTGTTATGTCTCACACAATTGACCTGACACTGGACGGCCTCTCCTGCGGCCACTGTGTCAAACGCGTTAAAGAAAGTCTGGAACAGCGTCCTGATGTCGAAAGCGCTGACGTCACTATCGATCACGCTGCCGTCACCGGCAGCGCCAGTGCGCAAGCGCTGATTGATACCATCAAACAGGCAGGTTATGGGGCGGAGCTGAGCCACCCAAAGGCTAAACCGCTGGCAGAGTCATCATCCCCGTCGGAAGCACTGACAGCGGCCACTCCTGAGCTTCCGGCAGCTGATGATATCGATGACAGCCAACAGCTGCTGATCAACGGCATGAGCTGCGCCAGCTGCGTCTCCCGGGTGCAAAATGCCTTGCAGGCGGTACCCGGAGTCGCGCAGGCACGGGTCAATCTTGCGGAGCGTACTGCGCTGGTGATGGGCAGTGCCTCCGCCGCAGAATTAGTGCAGGCCGTTGAAAAAGCGGGCTATGGCGCAGAGGCCATCGAAGATGATGCCAAACGCCGTGAACGCCAGCAGGAAACGGCTATCGCCACCATGAAACGCTTCCGCTGGCAGGCCATTGTTGCGCTGCTGGTCGGGATCCCAGTAATGGTGTGGGGCATGATCGGTGACAACATGATGGTCACCGACGACAACCGCACGCTGTGGCTGGTCATTGGTATCATTACGCTTGGTGTAATGGTATTTGCAGGCGGGCATTTCTATTCCAGCGCCTGGAAGAGCCTGAAAAACCGCACCGCAACCATGGATACGCTGGTAGCCCTTGGCACCGGTGCGGCATGGCTCTACTCCATGAGCGTGAACGTCTGGCCACAGTGGTTCCCGATGGAAGCCCGCCATCTCTACTATGAAGCGAGCGCGATGATCATCGGCCTGATTAACCTGGGCCATATGCTGGAAGCCCGCGCCCGTCAGCGCTCCTCAAAAGCGCTGGAGCGGCTGCTGGATTTAACCCCCCCGACCGCCCGCGTGGTCACTGACGACGGAGAAAAAAGCGTTCCGCTGGCCGAGGTTCAGCCCGGTATGACGCTGCGTCTGACCACCGGTGACCGCGTTCCCGTGGACGGAGACATCACGCAGGGTGAAGCCTGGTTTGACGAAGCGATGCTCACCGGGGAACCCATTCCGCAGCAGAAATCACAGGGTGATGGCGTACATGCCGGTACGGTGGTGCAGGACGGCAGCGTGCTGTTCACCGCCAGTGCGGTGGGAAGCCACACCACGCTGTCCCGTATTATCCGCATGGTGCGCCAGGCACAGAGCACTAAGCCTGAAATAGGTCAGCTGGCCGATAAAATCTCCGCCATTTTTGTACCGGTGGTGGTGGGCATCGCGCTGCTGAGCGCGGCTATCTGGTATTTCTTCGGCCCGGCGCCGCAAATTGTCTATACCCTGGTGATCGCCACCACGGTACTGATTATCGCCTGTCCTTGCGCGCTCGGCCTTGCGACGCCGATGTCGATTATCTCCGGCGTGGGTCGTGCCGCCGAGTTTGGCGTGCTGGTGCGTGATGCCGACGCCCTGCAACGCGCCAGCACTCTCGACACGCTGGTCTTTGATAAAACCGGTACCCTGACCGAAGGTAAACCGCAGGTTGTATCCGTGCATACCTCAGGCTTCGCGGAGGCTGACGCACTGCGTCTCGCCGCGGCCCTGGAACAAGGCTCCAGCCACCCGCTGGCGCGTGCCATCATTGAGAAAGCCGGTGAGGCCAGCCTGCCGCAGGTGAACAACTTCCGCACCCTGCGCGGATTAGGCGTCAGCGGTGAGGCCGAAGGGCACACACTGCTGCTGGGTAACCAGGCCCTGATGAATGAAAACGGCATAGCGACTTCAGCGCTGAAAAGTGAACTGAATGCCCAGGCCTCACAGGGCGCAACCCCTGTGCTGCTGGCGGTGGACGGTCATATAGCGGCACTGCTGGCCGTGCGCGATCCGTTACGTCAGGACAGTGTGGATGCCTTACAACGACTGCACCGCGCGGGCTACCGCCTGGTGATGTTAACCGGGGATAACCCAACCACGGCCAACGCCATCGCCAGAGAGGCGGGGATCGATGAAGTCATTGCCGGTGTCCTGCCGGACGGCAAAGCGGACGCCATTAAAACGCTGCAACAACAGGGGCGCCAGGTCGCGATGGTTGGCGACGGTATTAACGATGCGCCGGCGCTGGCACAGGCAGAGGTGGGGATTGCCATGGGAAGCGGGAGCGACGTTGCCATTGAGACGGCAGCCATCACACTGATGCGACACAGCCTGATGGGTGTTGCCGATGCGCTGGCGATTTCGAAAGCCACGTTGCGCAACATGAAGCAGAACCTGCTGGGTGCGTTTATCTATAACTCGCTCGGTATCCCGATTGCTGCCGGCATTCTGTGGCCCCTGACCGGTACGCTGCTTAACCCGGTGGTCGCAGGTGCAGCGATGGCGCTCTCCTCCATTACCGTGGTGAGCAACGCCAACCGTCTGCTGCGCTTTAAACCGAAAGCGTAATACGTTGTAGGCTGGGGAAGCGCAGCGCCACCCGGCTTTTTTGCCTGATGGCGCTGCGCTTATCAGGCCTACGAAACGTGCCGACGTTCACCTGTTGCGCCGCCCTGCCCCACGCGTTAGCATGAACCTTTCCGTTTATGGAGCGCGTATGAGTCTGTTTCGCCGTATAAAAACATCGTTTCGCGCCCTCTTCCCCCGCCGTTATACCTGGCCCGGAATGGATATCTCGCTCCCCGGCGGTCAGCATCTGCACCTGGTGGGCAGCATACATATGGGCACGCAGGATATGTCTCCGCTGCCCTCTGGTCTGTTATCCCTCCTGAAGCAGGCCGATGCGCTGGTGGTTGAGGCGGATATTTCAGGCCACGAGTCTCCCTTTGCCGGGCTGGAGAGCGATTTGACCCTGGCCGACCGTCTGGACGAGGCTCAGCTCGCCGAACTGACGCGCGTGGCGGATGAAACCGGCGTATCGCTCTCCATGCTGGACACCCTGCCGCTCTGGCAGATTGCCATGATATTGCAGGCGACGCAGGCGCAGCGTCTGGGGCTGCGCGGTGATTACGGTATTGATTACCAGCTGCTGAATGCGGCCCGGGCACGCCGTCTGCCGATCATTGAGCTGGAAGGTACCGACAGTCAGATTGCCCTCCTTCGCCAGTTGCCTGATGATGGTCTCATCCTGCTTGATGATACGCTGACGCACTGGCATACCAACGCCCGTCTGCTGCAAACCATGATTGGCTGGTGGCTCGATGCCCCGCCTGCTGAGGGGAAATTAACGCTGCCGTCAACGTTCAGTGAATCGCTGTACGATGTGCTGATGAACGCACGCAATGCGGCATGGCGACAGACGCTGCATGCGTTACCTGCCGGGCATTACGTGGTCGCGGTGGGGGCATTACATTTGTACGGAGAAGGGAATTTGCCGTCGCTGCTGAAATAAAAAAATGGCCAATATTTCTATTGGCCCGTCAAAGAGGAATTTCATCGTTTTTATTATGCCGAAGGAGACCTTCGGTTGAGCCGATTGTCGCTCAAAGTGACCATCACTGCCAATACTATTGCGCAAGATGGTGCTATTTTTTAGACAAACGTCAGGCGTATGCTGTCAGCATGAATTGTCTGTCGTAAGAAGGATAGCTATGACTCCCGCCGTTAAATTACTCGAAAAAAACAAAATTTCTTTCCGGATCCACACTTACGATCACGATCCGAACGAAACCAATTTTGGTGATGAAGTGGTGCGCAAACTGGGGCTGAACGCCGACCAGGTCTATAAAACGCTGCTGGTGGCCGTGAATGGCGATATGAAGCATCTCGCCGTCGCGGTCACGCCCGTGGCTGGACAACTGGACCTGAAGAAAGTGGCCAAAGCGCTGGGAGCGAAAAAGGTAGATATGGCAGACCCAATGGTTGCGCAACGCACCACGGGTTATCTGGTGGGCGGGATCAGCCCGCTCGGGCAGAAAAAACGCCTGCCAACGCTGATTGACGCCCCTTCTCAGGAATTTGAAACCATCTATATTTCCGGCGGCAAGCGCGGGCTGGATATCGAACTGGCCGCAGGCGATCTGGCCAAAATGCTGGATGCGAAGTTTGCGGATATTGCGCGCAGGGATTAAAAGAAAAAGCCGGGTGGCGGCTGCGAGGTAAAAGCAAAACGGTAACAGACGTTACCGTTTTTTGTGTTCGCGCCCTCTCCCGGTGGGAGAGGGTTGGGGTGAGGGCATCAGGCCGCACAACGTTACTGCCAGCTCACCTCGCCTTTCGGCTCATACGCATTCACGTCGATCGGTGAATTCTGCTCGATAAACTGCTTCAGAACCTCGGCATCAATAAAGCCGGTATTCACATAGCCCGGTTTGTTATCGATGTGCGGATAACCGTCGCCGCCGGTGGCGTTAAAGCTTAAGGTTGCCAGACGGTAGGTTTTCGCGGGATCAACCGGCTCACCCTTGATTTTGAGATCGTTGAGCTTGCCGTCTTTGGCCACAAAGCTGACGTTAGCGAACTGCGGATAGGCGCCGGAGTCCGGCTTCATCTGCGCCACGGCGGTAAGATACTCAATCACCTCTTTTCCGCTCATATCGGCATAAACCACCACGTTGCCAAACGGCTGCACCTTCAGCACATCTTTATAGGTGATATTCCCGCCTTCGATGGAATCACGGATCCCGCCGCCGCTCATCACACCAAAATCAGCACCGGTGCGCGCGATTTGTGCCGCCAGCACCAGGTGACCCATATTGGTCTGTACGAAACGGACTTTGCTGCGGTCCCCTTCCAGACGCCCGTTCAGCGTACCGATTTTCACGTCCAGCTGCGCTTTGCCTTTATTCTGGAACGGGGTTAACAGGGAGAGCATCTGTGGGTTCTCGGGGATCTCCGGGGTGTAGAGCACGCGCTCACTTTTCCCGTCCGGGTAGGTCACTTTTTTCTTCAGGTTGACCGGGATGAGCTGATAATGCACCAGTTTCATCTCGCCGTTACGGAACTCAAAGTCGGCACGGCCAACGTATTTACCCCACTCGTGCGCCTGCACAATCCAGATCCCGTTCTGACGGTCTGGTGCACACGGCGTGCCCGGAACATAATCCACCTGTTTTTTATTCTCTGACGCCATGCACACCGGATCTTGTGAGTGACCACCCACAATCATCGCCAGTGAGCCCGCAGGGAGGCTGCGCGCCATTTCAACGTCGCCCGGCGCGTTAGAACCATGCTCACCGTTGTCGTAATGGCCCATATGGGTGGTGGCGATGATCACGTCCGGCTTTTCGTTTTGCTGCAACTCCTGAATCACCAGCTTCGCTTCGTCTGCCGGTTTACGGAATTCGATATCGGTAAAGAACTCCGGGTTGCCAATTTTTGCCGTATCGTTCGTGGTGAGGCCAATCACCGCGATTTTCAGATCCTGACGCTTAAACAGCGCCCACGGTTTAAACAGGCGTTCACCGGTACTTTTCTGATAGATATTGGCGGAGAGGAACGGGAATTTGGACCATTTTTCCTGCTGGCGCAGCACGCTCAGCGGGTTATCAAACTCATGGTTTCCGACGGCCATTGCATCGTAACCGATTAAATTCATGCCACGAAAATCAGGCTCAGCATCCTGTAAATCGGACTCCGGCACGCCGGTATTGATATCGCCCCCCGATAACAGCAGCACGCTGCCCCCTTCGGCGGCAACCTCTTTACGAATGCCATCCACCAGCGTTTTTTGCGCGGAGAGACCATATTCGCCGTACTCGCTGCGCCAGAAATGGCCGTGGTGATCGTTGGTATGCAGGATCGTAATTTTATACGTTTTGTCTTTTTCATACGCCTGTGCGGGCAGGCTTGCCAGACCCCAGGCGGCGAGCAGCGCCAACGCGACGCCATGCTTCATTAACTTCATCTTCTCTCTCCCTGACCAATAGACAAACGCAAAAATTACAGTGAGTAACAAGAATAGACAAATAAGTTTTCATAATTGCGACTTTCTTCAAATGTCGATGGCAGGTATGTTAGTTGGATAATAATTACCCCCTGCATTTTTCATCACTAACGACGTGGTATTTATGGCAATCAGTGAATCAACCCAGCCCGTTTCGGGCGCGCCGGCGTCGCCGCCACCCTCGCGCACCTCATTTAAAGTCTTAGGCGCTATTAGCCTCTCCCATCTGCTCAACGACATGATCCAGTCGCTGATCCTGGCGATTTATCCGCTGCTGCAATCCGAGTTTTCATTAACCTTCGTGCAGATCGGGATGATCACCCTGACCTTCCAGCTGGCCTCTTCGCTACTGCAACCGATCGTCGGTTACTGGACGGATAAATATCCGATGCCGTGGTCGCTGCCGATTGGCATGTGCTTCACCCTGAGCGGGTTGGTGCTGCTGGCTATGGCGGGCAGTTTTGAAGCGGTGCTGCTTGCCGCCGCGCTGGTGGGGACCGGCTCGTCGGTCTTCCATCCGGAGTCCTCCCGCGTGGCACGTATGGCCTCCGGCGGGCGCCACGGGCTGGCGCAATCACTCTTCCAGGTGGGCGGTAATTTTGGCAGTTCCCTCGGCCCGCTGCTGGCGGCAGTGATCATCGCCCCCTACGGCAAGGGTAACGTCGCCTGGTT
Source organism: Enterobacter cloacae complex sp. 2022EL-00981 (assembly GCF_028737495.1). Lineage (NCBI taxonomy): Bacteria > Pseudomonadati > Pseudomonadota > Gammaproteobacteria > Enterobacterales > Enterobacteriaceae > Enterobacter > Enterobacter cloacae complex sp. 2022EL-00981. The sequence continues at coordinate 48,328 of NZ_JAQZRK010000013.1, read as the reverse complement.
TGTGCTGGCCGCCCTGCTGGCGATCGTTGTGCTCGCCCAGATCAGCCGCTGGTATGCCGCACAGCACCGTGTAAACAAAGGCAAACCAAAAGTGAAGGTTATCAATCCCCTTCCACGCAATAAGGTTATCCTGGCCGTGTCCGTGCTGCTGGTGCTGATTTTCTCGAAATATTTCTATATGGCGAGCATCAGCAGCTATTACACCTTTTACCTGATGCAAAAATTCGGATTATCGGTACAAAACGCGCAGTTCCATCTGTTTGCTTTCCTGTTTGCCGTCGCAGCAGGGACGGTGATTGGCGGGCCAGTCGGGGATAAAATTGGCCGTAAATATGTTATTTGGGGCTCTATCCTTGGCGTTGCCCCCTTTACCCTTATTTTGCCTTACGCCAGCCTTGAATGGACGGGCATTTTAACGGTGATTATTGGTTTTATTCTGGCCTCGGCGTTCTCGGCTATCCTGGTATATGCGCAGGAGTTGTTACCGGGGCGTATTGGTATGGTTTCCGGGCTCTTCTTTGGTTTCGCCTTCGGCATGGGCGGCCTTGGTGCAGCCGTGTTAGGCATGGTTGCCGACCACACCAGTATCTTCCTGGTTTATAAAATCTGCGCTTTCCTGCCACTTCTGGGGATGTTGACCATATTCCTGCCTGATAATCGTCATAAAGCGTAATTTCATGGCTGCCAAAGTGTAACTTTGGCAGCCTGATGCCCTCATGGCATAAGGCTTTCCTGTTCATCCCTTCTCTGAATTTATCAAAACCTGCCTTTTCTGAGGCATATTGCCGTTTTATTCAAACTTCAACAATTATTCATAAACACAAGGGTAAAAATTGTCATAAACTATTACTCGGTTTTTGGTTTTCACCAAAATGGAACACCCACAACGAAAGGAGACGGAATGCACCACGCCACACCGCTTATCACCACCATTGTTGGTGGACTTGTGCTCGCTTTTATTCTCGGCATGATTGCCAATAAACTGCGTATTTCCCCTCTTGTGGGCTATCTGTTAGCCGGGGTACTGGCGGGACCGTTTACGCCTGGCTTCGTTGCGGATACCAAACTGGCACCTGAACTGGCGGAACTGGGCGTGATTCTGCTGATGTTTGGCGTGGGGCTGCATTTTTCCCTGAAGGACCTGATGGCGGTAAAGTCTATCGCCATACCGGGAGCGATCGCCCAGATAGGGGTGGCGACGCTGCTGGGCATGGCGCTTTCGGCCGTACTGGGCTGGTCGTTAATGACCGGCATCGTATTTGGGCTGTGTCTCTCAACCGCCAGTACCGTGGTGCTGCTGCGCGCGCTTGAAGAGAGGCAGCTGATAGACAGCCAGCGCGGACAAATCGCAATCGGCTGGCTGATTGTTGAAGATCTGGTGATGGTGCTGACGCTGGTCCTGCTGCCTGCCGTCGCCGGAATGATGGAAAAAGACACCCTCGGCTTTGCCTCACTGGCGCTGGATATGAGCATCACCATCGGAAAAGTGGTGGCGTTTATCGCCATCATGATGCTGGTAGGCCGCCGTCTGGTGCCGTGGATCATGTCGCGCAGCGCGGCCACCGGCTCGCGTGAACTGTTCACCCTTTCCGTCCTTGCGCTGGCGCTGGGGATTGCCTTTGGCGCAGTGGAGCTCTTTGACGTCTCCTTTGCCCTTGGCGCGTTCTTCGCCGGGATGGTGCTGAACGAATCCGAACTGAGCCACCGCGCGGCGCATGACACCCTCCCCCTGCGTGATGCCTTCGCGGTGCTGTTCTTTGTCTCCGTCGGGATGCTGTTTGATCCGATGATTCTGGTTCAGCAGCCGTTGGCCGTACTGGGGACGCTGGCGATTATCATCTTTGGTAAGTCGGTCGCCGCCTTTTTCCTGGTGCGAATGTTCGGCCACTCGCCGCGTACCGCTCTTACCATCGCCGCAAGCCTGGCACAGATTGGTGAGTTCGCCTTTATTCTGGCGGGTCTGGGGATGGCGCTGAACCTGCTGCCGCAGGCCGGGCAGAACCTGGTGCTGGCGGGAGCGATCCTCTCGATTATGCTGAACCCCGTGCTGTTCGCGCTGCTGGAAAAATATCTCGATAAAACAGAAACCCTTGAAGAGCAGACGCTCGAAGAGGCCATTGAAGAAGAGAAGCAGATCCCGGTGGATATTTGCAACCACGCACTGCTGGTCGGCTTTGGCCGCGTGGGAAGCCTGCTCGGCGAGAAGCTGATGGCGCAGGGGATCCCGCTGGTGGTGATTGAAACCTCGCGTACCCGCGTCGATGAGCTTCGCGAGCGCGGTATTCGCGCAGTGCTGGGCAATGCGGCGAACGAAGAAATTATGAACCTGGCGCATCTGGACTGCGCCCGCTGGCTGCTGCTGACCATTCCAAACGGCTACGAAGCGGGTGAGATTGTGGCCACAGCACGTGAGAAATGCCCAACGATTGAGATCATTGCCCGCGCCCATTACGACGACGAGGTGGATTACATCACCGAACGGGGTGCGAATCAGGTGGTGATGGGTGAGCGCGAAATTGCGAATACGATGCTGGCGCTGCTGGCGAAGCCGCCGGTTGAAGAAGAGGTGACGGGCTAGCTTGTGCGGCCTGGTCCCCTCACCCTAACCCTCTCCCCACAGGGGTGAGGGAACTCAAACACCCTCGCCCCTGTGGGGAGAGGGCTGGGGTGAGGGGTTTTCTTTTACCTGTCCCAGTACGCCTCTTCGAGGCTGTCTTCCCTTTCCGGCAGGCCACGCGTTAAGCGCGGGGAGTGCTGGTTCAGCACCTGATAACTGACGCGGTTCGCGTATTTACACACCTGCGCCAGCGACGAATAGGTGAGCCAGCTGAACTTATGTTTGCTGGAATTCGGCACGTTGGTTTTGTGGTAGGCATTGGCGGTGATGTCATGCAGCAGCGCCGCCAGCGCACCGTCGCCCGCGCCGTTGGTGTTCATGATCTTCTCCGGCCCGCCCATGTACGGGGCGATGTGTGAGTAGATCCGCAGCGGTTTAACACAGTCTTTATAACGCATGCCACGGCTGAACTCATACTGGTTGAACTCGGCGATGGCGCCAGGCAGCAGCGGATGCTGGGTTTTGCGTTTGCTCTCTTCTTCCGTGAAGCCTGCCATATACAGCCCTACCGGTCCGGCGGTGCAGAGCACCAGATCCACCCAGTCCAGCGCTTTATCGGAGGCCAGCAGCGGATCGCTCTCGCCAGTGAGAGCCTCAGCTTCTTCTTCGTTCATCGCCAGAATCGAGACATGCTCTTTCAGGAAGGCCTGCCACCACTCCGGGTTGTCGGCAATCACAAATTTCGTTCCCAGCGTCAGGACCACCGGCACATCGTACTTTTTAGCGTACTCAATCGCCTTCATGGTGGCTTCCGGCATCGGCTCGCCCGGCTTGCAGCGCACCAGGTAGGAGGTGAGCACCAGCGCCGACGCGCCCGCAATCACCTCTTCGGGAATACTCTCGGCACGCAGCTTGTTCATGTGGCCAGGGCTGATGGCAAAGGTACGCTCGCCGGATTCACCGATCAGCGTAAAGCAGCGGCCAATGGGGCCGTCGACACCCTGCAGATAGTTAAGATCGGTACGGCTGGAGGTATTGCACAGGTAACGGTAGGCGTAGCCACCAATTTCGATGTTGCTGCACATCACGCCGAGCAGCACTGAGCGGTCGTCTGCCAAAACGGAGTAGTTGTGCATGGTATTGCCGATAGTGCCACCGGCAAACTGATGGGTGATCAGGTTGTCACGCACCAGCTCCTGATAGAGCGCCTCCGCAACGTCGTCTTCAATTACCAGCGAGTGGCCGGCGCTCAGACCGTAACGGGCGACAAACGCATCATCCACTTTCGCTTCAATGTCCACCAGCGTCTGATCAATACCGACGACCCATGCGGCGCTGGTTTCATTTTCAGGCTGGATTTGCTGCAGGAGCGGATCGCGGGCATCAACAGGGAAGTAGTGTTTGGATTTGCGTTTACCGGGAAATTTCATGGTCTGAACTGTGCATAGAATATGGGCCGGGAATGGTAGCACAAACCCGGCCCTGAGTGCGATCAGCGGCTGTTGGTCACCAGCGAGACCATCATGTCGATATGTTCCGGAGCGTCGTTAAGTGCCGGAATGTACTCGTACTTCTCACCGCCAGCCTCAAGGAAAAACTCCCGGTTTTGCACCGCGATCTCCTCCAGCGTTTCCAGGCAATCGGCCGAAAAGCCCGGGGACATTACCTGAATATGCTTCACGCCTTTCTCGCCGAGCATTTTGAGGGTTTCGTCCGTATACGGTGTCAACCACGGCTCGCGACCAAAGCGCGACTGGAAAGTCATCATCACCTTCTCCGGCGGCAGGCCGAGCGCGGACACCAGCTCACGCGTGGTATCGCGACAGCGCTGCGGATAATCATCCCCTTCGTTAGCAAAACGCTGCGGAATGCCGTGATAGGACAGCAGCAGCAGATCCGGCTCGCCGTGTTTTTCAAACGACGCGCGGGCACTGCTGGCAAGCGCTTTGATATAGAGTTCGTTATCGGCGTAGTCGCGTATAAAGGTCACGCCCGGAATGCGGCGGCGGGTCGCCAGAATGCGGGCCAGTTCGTCCCACACCGCAGCAACCGTCGAGCAGGAGTACTGCGGGTAGAGTGCCAGCACCACAATGTGCTCAACCCCCTGCGCCAGCAGCGCGTCGACCGCACTTTCCAGAGACGGTTTGCCATAGCTCATGCCGAGTGCGACAGGCATATCCGGCAGGCGGGCAGCCAGCGCTTTCTCCTGACGACGGCTGTAGACCATCAGCGGCGAGCCCTCTTCCATCCAGACAGACTGATAGAGTTTGGCGACGCGCGGTGAACGAATGGGCAGAATCACGCCACGCAGTAATGGCCACCACAGCAGTCTTGGGGTATCCACAACGCGCGTGTCGCTTAAAAATTGTCGCAGATAGCGTTTTACCGCTTCTGGCGTAGGTGCTTCTGGGGTGCCCAGATTGGCAAGCAGGATGCCGGTTTTCGCCTGACTCATTCACGCCTCTTAACCATTTGAATGGTTGTCAATTGTAGCGGAAATGCGTTTAAACGGAACCCATTGCTGTAATAGGTAAGATGAGAAATATTCTCACCCGGGGATCCGGGTGAGAGCAGTGCGATTAGCCGAGGATTTTTTCCAGCTCTGCACGAACGTCAGCCACGGCTTTGGTGCCGTCAACTTTCGCGTATTTGGTGTTACCCGCCTGCGCTTCTTTGGTGTAGTAGCCGATCAGCGGCGCAGTCATCTGATGGTATTCCACCAGGCGCTTACGCACGGTCTCTTCCTGATCGTCTTTACGGGTGGTCAGCTCTTCGCCGGTTACGTCGTCTTTACCTTCAACCTTAGGTGGGTTGAATTTAATGTGGTAAACGCGGCCAGAAGCGGCGTGCACACGGCGACCAACGATACGGTCAACGATCAGCTCGTCTGGTACGTCGAACTCCAGCACGTAGTCTACGTTGATGCCCGCTTCTTTCATGGCGTCAGCCTGAGGAATGGTGCGTGGGAAGCCGTCCAGCAGGAAACCGTTACGGCAGTCTTCCTGAGCAATGCGCTCTTTGACCAGAGCGATAACCAGCTCGTCGGTCACCAGTTTGCCAGCGTCCATGATGTCTTTCGCTTGTTTACCCAGCTCAGAGCCAGATTTAACAGCGGCGCGCAGCATATCACCGGTGGAGATTTGCGGAATACCGTATTTCTCCATGATGAACTGAGCCTGAGTTCCTTTACCCGCGCCCGGAGCGCCAAGCAGAATAATACGCATTGCGAAAATCCCCTCAAAAGTCGATTCAATTTTTCAAAAGCGCTAAACAATACCACCAGAACGGATGCGGCTCAAGGAAGGCGGGAAGGCTGAAACGGTTAATGGGGGGAGATAATTTGGGGGAGTGCGGTCTGGTGCCCTCACCCCGGCCCTCTCCCACGGGGAGAGGGAGAAGACCAGGGGAGGCGTGGTCAATTACGCCAGCAGCAGCGCATTCACACGTTTAATGAAGAGGTTAGGATCTTCCAGCGTGCCGCGCTCGGCCAGCAGAGACTGATCCAGCAGCAGTTCAACCCACTCAGCGAAGCGGGTTTCGTCCTGGGTATCCGCCGCGCGTTTCACCAGCGGGTGATCCGGGTTCAGCTCGAAGATATATTTCACTTCTGGCATCGCCTGACCCGCCGCAGCGAAAAGTTTCGCCATCTGGGTACCCATTTCGTCCGCATCGGTAGTCACAATCGCCGGCGTATCGGTCAGACGGTGGGTGAAGCGCACCTCTTTCACACGGTCGCCCAGCAGGGTTTTCACGCGCTCAACGAACGGCTCCAGCGCCTTCTCGGCTTCTTTCGCGCTTTCATCCACTTCATCCGCCAGCTTGTCGATGGATTCATCGGCTTTGGCAACAGACTGGAATGGCTTACCGTCGAACTCGGTCAGGTAGTTCATCATCCACTCGTCGATGCGGTCAGAAAGCAGCAGCACTTCGATGCCTTTCTTACGCAGCAGCTCCAGGTGCGGGCTGCTCTTCGCCGCGGCGTAGCTGTCGGCGGTGATGTAGTAGATCTTCTCCTGCCCTTCTTTCATGCGGGAAACGTACTCTTCCAGCGACACGGTCTGCGCGGAGGAGTCAGTGTGCGTAGAGGCAAAGCGCAGCAGTTTGGCGATCGCTTCTACGTTCGCGGTGTCTTCCGCCGGGCCTTCTTTCAGTACCAGGCCAAACTGCTTCCAGAAGGTCTGGTATTTTTCCGCGTCGTCTTTCGCCAGTTTTTCCAGCATCTGCAGCGTACGTTTGGTCAGCGCGTTACGCAGGTTGCGGGTCACGGTGCTGTCCTGCAGAATTTCACGGGAGACGTTCAGCGGCAGATCGTTGGAATCTATCAGGCCACGGACAAAGCGCAGGTAGTTCGGCATGAACTGCTCGGCGTCGTCCATGATGAAGACACGCTGAACGTAAAGCTTCAGACCGTGCTTGTGATCGCGGTTCCACATATCCCACGGTGCCTGCGACGGGATATACAGCAGGCTGGTGTACTCCTGCTTACCTTCCACACGGTTATGGCTCCAGGTCAGCGGATCGGTAAAGTCGTGGGCGATGTGTTTGTAGAACTCGTTGTATTCGTCGTCCTTGATTTCAGCCTTATTGCGCGTCCACAGTGCCTGCGCCTTGTTGATTTTCTCCCAGGAGACCACGGTTTCACCGTCTTTCTCTTCCTGTTTTTCAATCTCAACCGGCAGGGCAATGTGGTCGGAATATTTGCTAATGATGGAGCGCACGCGCCAGTCGTTCAGGAAATCGTCTTCGCCTTCGCGCAGGTGCAGGGTGATTTCGGTGCCGCGATCCGCTTTGGTGATGTCATCAACGGTGTATTCACCTTCACCTTTAGATTCCCAGAACACGCCGTTTTCCGCGCTGTCGCCCGCCGCACGTGTACGCACGGTCACTTTGTCCGCCACGATAAACGCCGAATAGAAGCCCACGCCGAACTGGCCGATCAGCTGGCTGTCTTTCGCCTGGTCAGAGCCCATTGATTCCAGGAACGCTTTGGTCCCGGATTTGGCGATAGTCCCGAGGTGGTCGATCACCTCGTCGCGGTTCATGCCGATGCCGTTATCGGCGATGGTCAGGGTACGGTTCTCTTTATTGAAAGAGACGCGCACGCGCAGCTCGCCGTCGCCTTCATACAGATCCGGGTTAGACAGCGCGCGGAAACGCAGCTTGTCCGCCGCATCGGAGGCGTTGGAAATCAGCTCACGCAGGAAGATTTCTTTGTTGGAATACAGGGAATGGATCATCAGGTGCAGAAGCTGTTTTACTTCTGACTGGAAACCACGGGTTTCTTGTCCTTTCATCTAAGTCGACCTCAACAATGCCATTTAATGGGGTTGTAAAACGTTGAGGGAGAGATGGGGATAAGCAGGGAAATTTTCAAGCGGAGGCTGCGAATGCCGCCTCCGTTTGGTCAGAAAATAATCTTGTGACGTCCGGCCAGAGAGTGCGACAGCGTGGTGCCGTCAACCATCTCCAGCTCGCCGCCAACCGGCACGCCGTGAGCGATACGGCTGGCGTCAACGCCGTACTGCGCGCACAGCTCGGCGATGTAGTTGGCGGTTGCCTCCCCTTCCACCGTGGGGTTGGTGGCGAGGATCACCTCTTTGATGGTCTCGGACTCCAGACGCTGTTCAAGGCGATCAAGACCGATATCATCCGGGCCAATACCGTCCAGCGGGGAGAGATGCCCCATCAGCACGAAATAGCGGCCAGAAAACTGCCCGGTTTGTTCGATGGCATAGATGTCCGCCGGACTCTCCACCACGCAAATCTGACCATTCTCCTGACGACGCGGATTCGAGCAAATATTACAGACGTCCTGCTCGGTAAAAGTACGGCAATCCGCACAGTGACCAATTTCTGACATGGCGCGGGTCAGAGCCTGCGCCAGGCGCATCCCGCCGCTGCGGTCGCGCTGCAATAGCGTAAACGCCATACGCTGCGCCGACTTCGGGCCTACGCCCGGCAGGCAGCGCAACGCTTCCATTAACTGCGTGAGCAGCGGACTGGTTTGCATCAGAACGGCATCTTGAAGCCCGGCGGCAGTTGCATACCGCTGGATACAGAGGCCATTTTCTCTTTCTGGGTTTCGTCGATACGGCGAGCGGCATCGTTGAACGCGGCTGCAACCAGATCTTCCAGCATCTCTTTGTCGTCTTCGAGCAGGCTTGGATCGATTTCAACGCGGCGGCAGTTATGCGCACCGTTGATGGTCACCTTGACCAGACCGGCACCGGATTCACCCGTGACTTCCAGCTGAGCGATCTCTTCCTGCATCTTCTGCATTTTTTCCTGCATCTGCTGAGCCTGCTTCATCAGGCCACCCAGACCGCCTTTTCCACCAAACATAGGCTTCTCTCTCTTTCACGTTTAACGATGACAACCGTAAGTCAGACTCACGATCAAATGGGGCGAATACTCTCTTCATCCAGATCGGCGTCGAAGAACCGGCGCAGGGTCTGGATGTTGTTATCCGCTATAATCGACTCACGCGCCTGCGCGAGTTTCTCTTCATAAATGGCCTGGCGCCACTCCAGTGGCGTTCGCACCGCCGGATTATCATCTTCAATGATAGTCAATTCAACCGGTGCACCCTGCAATGTGGCCAGCGCCTCCGCCAGCGCTTTTTGTGCGCCGGGGGAGTTCAGATGCCGTTGACCAGGACGCAGATGCAGACGCACCTGATTACCGTCCTGCTCTTTCCAGGCATTCAGCGCGACCTGCTCGACCAGCTTAGGCAAATGCAGTTTACTGACCTCCGCGGCCCAGGCGTCACGCGCGATAGACTCTTCCGCGAGCTTCGCGGAAAGCTCCGGTGTTTTTTCATGCTCCAGCGCTTTCTTCAGCGCTTTTGGCGTGGCAACCTCTTTCTTCACCTCTTCGACGATGGTCGTCGACTTCCAGCGGTAAGCCTCTTCTTTCACCGGGGCTTTTTGCTCGAGCGCGGACGGTGCCGGGCGCGCCTGTACGCGCTCCGTTACCGAGGCCAGTCGTTCAAGCGCGGCGTTGTTAACCGGCCGCGCTCTTCCTGGCGCTGCCGGTTCACTCTTTTTTGGTTTGGTTGCTCCCTGCGCTCGCTGCAACTGGCTGCGGGCGGCAAGCACCGAACTGGTGGCATCCGACAGCGGTACATTTTGCGGCGGCGCTGCCGGCTGTGCTGGCACCTGCTGCGGGGACATCACTGCCGTTGGAGCGGTCGGGGCGAATGACTGCCGGGGCACTTCAGGCTCTGGCAGCGGCATACGCGGGTGGAACGCCAGCGCACGCAGCAGCGTCATTTCAACGCCCATTCTAGGATCCGGCGCAAACGGCAGCTCTTTACGGCCAATCAGCAAGGTCTGGTAATAAAGCTGTACGTCAGCAGGCGGCACGGTTCGCGCAAGTTCACGCATCCGCTGTTCAATGGCCGCCATATCCGCCCCCATTGCTGACGGAGAGAGCTGAAGCATCGCTACACGGTGCAGCAGGCTAAGCATCTCGACCAGTAGGGCTTCCCACTCAACGCCACGGGCTGCAGCGGCATTCACCAGCGACATGACGCGCTCACCGTTCGCGGCGATCGTGGCTTCAATCAGGGACAGCGCCTGGTCGTCGTCCAGCGTGCCGAGCATGGTGCTGACCGCCTCCGTCGACAGTTTACCGTCACCGCTGGCAATGGCTTGATCCGTCAGACTGAGCGCATCGCGCAGGCTACCGTCCGCTGCACGGGCCAGCAGTTGCAGGGCGCGCGGCTCGTGGACAATGTTCTCTTCGTCGAGAATGTGTTCCAGCTGAGTACGGATCTGTTCAACGTCCAGCGCCTTCAGATGGAACTGCAAACAGCGCGACAGAATCGTCACCGGCAGCTTTTGCGGATCGGTGGTCGCCAGCAGGAATTTCACATGCGCAGGCGGCTCTTCCAGCGTTTTCAGCAGGGCGTTGAAGCTGTGACGTGACAGCATGTGCACTTCATCGATCAGATAGACCTTGAAGCGGCCACGCGCCGGGGCGTACTGCACGTTATCCAGCAGGTCACGGGTATCTTCAACTTTGGTGCGCGAGGCGGCGTCGATCTCGATCAGATCGACAAAGCGCCCCTGTTCGATCTCACGGCAGTTGTCACACACGCCACACGGCGTGGCGGTGATCCCGGTTTCGCAGTTCAGACCTTTTGCCAGCAAACGGGCAATAGAGGTTTTACCGACGCCGCGGGTACCGGAGAAGAGATAGGCGTGATGGATACGACCTAGCGACAAGCCGTTCGCCAGGGCCGTCAGCACATGTTCCTGACCGACAACGTCGGCAAAGGTTTGTGGTCGCCATTTACGGGCTAACACCTGATAACTCATGGGCAGGCTCTGCAACGCTGGAAGGTGAATTAATGGAGGGGAATGCTATCACAACCTCACCCATTGAGCGAGGTTGTGAGAAACGGGATTAATGACCCGGGAAAGGCACCAGGCTGTAGCTGGTAATACCCTGTTTTTCCAGGCGCTGTTCGCCGCCCAGATCGAACAGATTGATGATGAAGGCCGCATCGGTCACTTCACCACCCAGGCGACGAATCAGCTTCACGGTCGCTTCGATAGTGCCACCGGTTGCCAGCAGATCGTCCACCACCAGCACTTTGTCGCCAGGCTTAATGGCATCGACGTGGATTTCCAGCTGATCGGTGCCGTATTCCAGCTCATAGCTCTCCGCGATGGTTTCACGCGGCAGTTTGCGCGGCTTACGCACTGGCACAAAACCTACGCCCATTGCCAGCGCCACCGGTGCGCCAAACAGGAAGCCACGGGCTTCGGTACCTACTACTTTGGTGATCCCGGCGTTTTTATAACGCTCTACCAGCAGTTCAATGCTGAGCGCGTACGCTTTCGGGTCTTCCAGCAAGCTGGTGACATCACGGAAAAGAATGCCAGGTTTTGGATAGTCCTGGATGCTTTTGATGCTGTTTTTCAGATATTCAAGCTGCTGTGCAGTTGCGGTCATCGGTTTGTGCCTAAATGAAACAGTGTTACTCACAGCGCGCAAAGAGGCGGTAAAGGTAACAATTGTTTAACCTTTAACCAGGCGCGCCTGTGCTCGAAAACGGTCGAATTTACTGGCTGCGCGCAATAATTGCAACAGCCATTATAAGGCTTCAGTGCTTTTGTTGCTTTTCATCAACCACGGGGATCCGCCACATAAAGATAAGCAGGCAGGTCAGGATAACCAGCAGCAGGATCCGCACCCACATCATTTTCACCAGCCATAATGAAATGGCGAAGGTGATGAGGATGACTGCAATCGCACGCGGCTTTGCGCCAGGCGGCATGGCCCGGTGTTTCTGCCAGTGGCGCAGATAGCCGCCAAACCACGAGCGATACAGCAGCCAGTGATGAAAACGCGGGGATGAGCGGGCAAAACACCAGGCTGCCAGCAGAATAAACGGCGTCGTGGGCAAAAGTGGCAAAACCACGCCCAGGGTGCCTAACACTACCGCCAGCCAGCCAATGATGATTAAAATAGTACGCTGCATAATGCGAATCGTTATCAAACTGAACGGCTACTTTACCACTGGAGCGCGCCTTGAAAATAGCCCTGCTTTTAGAGACGCTGCAAAATCAGCTCGTTGCCCTGCGCACGCAGGCGTCACCGTTGATGCAGCATGCGACGCTCAAACCGCGCTTTGACCGGCAGTTATTTCATACGCGAAGTACGCTGATGAAAGACTATCTTGATGAGGCGCAGACCAACCTCGACGAACTGCGACAGGCCGTGAATGACGGTAAACATGAGCAGGTGGCCTGGCTTGCGGAGCATCTCACCAGTCAGATCACCGCCTTGCACCGGGAGATCGCAGCCTGGCCCCTGCGTACCTGGGATAGCGCGTCGCCCGGCCTCGGTAAATGGCAGCGCAAACGGCTGGAGCATCAGGAGTTTGAACGCCGTCTGTTTGAGATGAAGCGCGAGCGGGAAGCACGTCTGAACAACAGTGAAACGCTGGAAGAGCAGCAGTTATTGATGCGCGAAATCGACGCGCTGGATGGACGTCTTGTCCGTTGCCGTCAGGCGCTGGATGAGATCGAACGCATCATTGAACGCCTGACCCGTTAAAAGGAGCCACACATGTCGCTGGAAAATGCCCCCGATGAGGTCAAACTGGCCGTCGATTTGATTATGCTGCTGGAGAATCATGAGATCCCGGCTGAGACGGTGCTGAAGGCGCTGGAGATTGTGCGGCGGGATTTTGAGGGAAAGGTGAAGGCCGGTTGCCCTCACCCTAACCCTCTCCCGCAGGGAGAGGGAAAATAGTTCAGGCGGGAGTCGGATCGTCACCCTTAATCTCACGCTTCACTTCCGTATGCTCGTCACCTTTCTCGTTATGCAGGTGAACCTCAAGCTGGTTGAAAGCAATATTGATATTGTTTTCACGGCACAGACGGTCGATGGAGCGGTTCAGTTCATCCACGGTGTAGCTGCGATCGCGAAGCTCACGCACGTATAAACGCAGCTCGTGATCCAGCGTGCTCGCCCCAAAGGTGGTGAAGAAGACGTCTGGCGCCGGCTCGTGCATAACCTTTGGATGCTCTTTTGCGGCCTTCAGCAATACCTCTTTCACCTTATCCAGATCCGAACCGTAGGCTACGCCGAGGCGGATCACCACACGCGTCGTCGTATCAGAGAGCGACCAGTTGATCAGACGCTCGGTCACGAACGCTTTGTTCGGGATGATCACCTCTTTGCGATCGAAGTCGGTAATAGTGGTCGCACGAATGCGGATCTTGCTGACGGTACCGGAGAAGGTCCCGATGGTCACCGTATCGCCAATTCGCACCGGACGTTCGAACAGGATGATCAGGCCGGAAACGAAGTTACCGAAAATCTCCTGCAGGCCAAAACCGAGACCCACAGAGAGCGCTGCCGCCAGCCACTGCAGTTTGTCCCATGACACGCCCAGCGAGCCGAAGACCGTCATCGCCCCGACAATAATAATGACGTAGTTGAGGATGGTGGTAATGGCATAGGACGCCCCCTGACGCAGGTTCAGGCGCGACAGCACCAGCACCTCCAGCAGACCCGGCAGGTTTCGAATCAGCGCCCAGGCCACCATCGACGACACCACCGCAAACAGCAGGCTGCCCATGGTGACGCTCTTCATCACCGCAGCGCCTGCTTCGGTCCCGCTGTACTGCCAGAGGGTGATACTGTCGAGATAGGCAAAGACGGTAATCAAATCAGACCAGATGGCCCAGAACATCACCGCGAACAGGGCAATCATCACCAGCATGGTGATACGCAGCGTCTGTTGGTTAACCTGCTCCAGCGCGATGGTCGGCTCTTCCTGCGGCTCCGCGCCTTCGGCGCCCTCTTTCACCTGATGCTGACGACGCGCAATGGCGCGGCGATAAGCGATACGGCGAGCCGCCACGCTCAGGCCGCGCAGCACGGTCTGGTAGAGCAGGTTCCAGACAATCACCAGATAGACGGTTTCTATCCAGCGGCCGGACAGACGCAGCGTGGTGTAGAAGTAGCCCGTCGCCGTGAGCACCATCAGCGCCAGCGGAATGATTGCCAGCACCGTGACGGTGGCGAGGCGCAGGTTGTGGGACTCTTTATCACGCCAGCTATCGCGGCACATCGGCCACATCAGGATGGCAATCAACAGCAGGTTCAGCAGAATGACCAGCTGACCCAGAACGTCATCCATCAGGTGCAGCGGAGAAAGCTCGGAAACCACCGACCAGAAGTGCAGCGGCAGGAGCGCCAGGCTGATGCGGACAATCTGACGACGCCAGTGGCTGGTCAGTTGCTGTGGCATATTGAAGTGACGCACCGCCACGCCGTCTTTTTCCAGCACCTTCCAGCACAGACCAAACACCAGCCAGAACAGGGCCAGCTTTTTACTGAAAGCCCACAGCAAATCGCTGACGTTGAGCTGCATGGTGAGCAGGATCAGGCCAACAGCAAGGATGATCAGGCACACCGGCAGCGCGCGAATGAGATCGATCAGAATCGCTTTTGGCGTATGCAGCTGGCTGTCATTTCGCAGTTGCCCCACTTCTGAGGCCAGCTTCGCCTGATAGTTCTTCAGCCATCCCAGACGCCAGCGGATCACGCCCGCAATCAGCAGCAGCGGTAATCCCGCCAGGAAGGCAATCATCATCGCGGGCCAGGCTTTCTCCCAGTTCCCGGTGATTTTCATGCTTTTAATCTGCGTTTTCAGCGTTTCGGGGAAGGATTTAATCCAGTCCCAGTCCATCGGTTTGTTGCTGTTAACCCAGAAAATCTGCTGGGTTAAAATCTCCTGCAGACTTTTAGAAACGCTCACCAGCTGCTGCTGGTTGATCTGCAGGTTAATCGCCATCATCAGCTGATTACCCAGCTGTTTATTGAGCTGGTCAAGCAGCTCGCGGCGCATATCCACCACCTGCAACAGTGCGTCGTGCACTTCCGGGTTCACTTCACTGGAGTGGCCCTCTTCTATTTTGGCGACAAAGGTATCGCTCTGGAAAAGGGCATCGCGCTGCTGGTTGACGTCAAACTGTTCCAGACGTAAATCCGCAATGCGGTTGGTCATGTCCTCGAGCTCGTCGGCAGAGGGCAGCGTCTGCTGTTGCTGATAAAGAATGCGTGACAGCAGAAGGCTGCCTTTCAGCACCGCAATTTGCTCTTTGATGTTACGTTCCGCCTGGAGCGCGCGGTCCAGCCAGTTTTTAACTTTAATGTTCTGTTGAACCAGCGAGTTACCGTTTTCGGTCGCCTGAATCAGGCGCTCGCTCAGCTGATGGTTCGCATCGAGCTCCTGCTTCACTAGCGGATTGGCCTGGATGCGGGCGGTTTCGTCCGGCGATACCGCCTCCTGGGCGGTTTTTTCCGTCAGCGTCAGGCGCTTGCTGTTCACCGCCTCCTGCAACAGCTGAAGCTGATGTTCCAGACGGTTAATGTTGGCGGTCACGTAATCACGCTGTTTTTGTAGCGTGTCCTGCAGCACCGTATTCCCTTCCAGGCTTTTACGCTGCTGTTCAATTTGCGCATTCAGTAACGACTGCTGAACCAGCAGCAGCGTTTGCTGCGTCGGGCGCAGCGTGCCTTCACCCACCGTGGTGCCGTTCAGGCGGTTACGGATTTGCTGCAGCTGCTGAGACGCGGCGTACATTGCGTTTTGCACGCGCTCGGGCTGAGTCTGCAAAGAGACAAGCTGACTGTTGTAGGTGGCGAGATCCGACTGTGCAGTTTGCAGATCGTCGAGCAGTTGTGCGACGCGCGACTCCAGCTGACGCAGCGACAGCGTTGCCAGCGTTTTGCGCGTTTCGTCGTCGTTATCCACGTCGCTCAGGGCATTTAGCGAATCCGTTGCTTTACGCATGTTTTCAGGCGCCTGCGCCACCTTCTGACGAAGCTGGGTGGTTTCCGCTTTGACGCGCTCAATTTTATCCAGTGATTCCAGCGTTTCCGTCAGATCCTGCTGAACGAGTTTGTCCTGCGGCGTGAGATCTTTTTGTTTATTCAGGGCGTCGAGCTGCGACTGAACATCAGCACGTGATGGAATGTCATTGCCGTTATCGGCGCGGGCCCAGGAAAGCGGTGCCGTTGCGAAGAAAAACAGCGTCGCGAAGAGTAGTGCAAGAACAGGATGTTGCGAGCGATTGGTGTGCAGCATAGTCGTGAGTGATGTCAGAAGATGACCGAAAATAGTCCGGCGTGCAGAATATCACGCTCGCCTGAAGCAGAATAGCGCGAACGTGAGCCTCTGAGATAAATCCTGGAAATGGCTCAGGCAGTGAGCGAAGGCGCGTCGCTGCGCAGCGTCGGGCAGAGTTGTAGCATTTCCAGTAAAATCGCCACGTAGCTGCGGGCTTCCGCTTTTAAGTCAAAGGATTGCGGGGCGAAAAGCCAGTTTTCCATCAGGCCCGAAATGTAGCTGCGCATCAGAATAGCCGCCCGGCGGGTCAGGAGATTGGCCGGTAGCAGTTTAGCCTGCATGCACTGGTTCAGGTTCTGTTCAATGCGGTCATAGCTTTCCAGGCTAAGGCTGCGCTGCGCCTGCTGCACAACAGCCATCTCTCCCACAAACTCACATTTGTGGAAAATAATTTCCATCATTAACCGACGGCGCTCTTCAACTACCGTCGCTTCAAGGATATATACTAATATTTCTCTTAATACTGAGAGTGGATCGTCAGGGAATTTTGCCCGATACTCACTCTCGAGATCGCTAATGCTGGACTCTGAAAGCTCCCAGATTTCACTGAACAGATCTGACTTGTCTTTAAAATGCCAGTAAATCGCTCCCCGCGTAACGCCAGCGGCCTGAGCAATCTGTGCCAGCGAGGTTGACGAAACACCTTGCTGAGAAAATAAGCGGATTGCCACATCCAGAATGTGTTGTCGGGTTTCAAGCGCTTGTTGTTTGGTTTTTCGTGCCATAAGTGGGTGAATTTACAGGCGTCAGATTTACATACATTTGTGAATGTATGTACCATAGCATGACGATAATATAAACGCAGCAATGGGTTTTTGGACTCAGGACCATTGATCAATTTGAAATCGGACACTCGAGGTTTACATATGAACAAAAACAGAGGGTTAACGCCTCTGGCGGTCGTTCTGATGCTCTCAGGCAGCTTAGCGCTTACAGGATGTGACGACAAACAGGCTCAACAAGGAGCGCAGCAGATGCCAGAAGTTGGCGTTGTGACGCTCAAATCCGAACCTCTTCAGATCACCACCGAATTGCCTGGCCGCACAAGTGCTTATCGCATTGCAGAAGTTCGTCCTCAGGTGAGCGGCATTATCCTGAAACGTAACTTTACCGAAGGCGGCGATGTGCAAGCCGGTGAGTCTCTGTATCAGATTGATCCCGCAACGTATCAGGCGTCGTATGAAAGCGCGAAAGGCGACCTGGCGAAAGCGGAAGCGGCGGCCAAAATCTCTCAGCTGACGTTGAATCGTTACAAAAAACTGCTCGGTACGCAGTACATCAGCCAACAGGACTACGACACAGCCCTGGCGGATGCACAGCAGGCTAACGCGGCCGTTGTGGCAGCAAAAGCAGCTGTCGAAACCGCGCGCATCAACCTGGCCTATACCAAAGTGACCTCCCCTATCAGCGGTCGTATTGGTAAATCCTCCGTGACGGAAGGGGCGCTGGTACAAAACGGTCAGGCCACAGCGATGGCAACCGTGCAGCAGCTTGATCCGATCTACGTTGACGTGACGCAGTCCAGCAACGATTTCCTGCGACTGAAACAAGAGCTGGCAAACGGCACCCTGAAGCAGGAGAACGGCAAAGCCAAAGTGGAGCTGGTCACTAACGACGGCATCAAATATCCACAGGCGGGTACGCTGGAATTCTCTGATGTGACGGTCGACCAGACCACCGGTTCCATCACCTTACGTGCGATCTTCCCGAACCCTGACCACACCCTGTTGCCAGGTATGTTCGTTCGCGCACGTCTGGAAGAAGGCACTAACCCAACCGCACTTCTGGTTCCACAGCAGGGTGTGACCCGTACGCCACGCGGCGATGCGAGCGCACTGGTTGTTGGCGCTGGTGACAAAGTCGAAATGCGCAATATCACTGCTACGCAGGCGATTGGCGATAAATGGCTGGTGACGGACGGTCTGAAAGATGGCGATCGCGTGATTGTTACTGGTTTGCAAAAAGTTCGTCCTGGCGCGCAGGTTAAAGCACAGGAAGTGAAGTCTGACGATAAACAACAAGCTTCGGCCGCTGGCCAGTCAGAACAAACCAAGTCTTAACTTAAACAGGAGCCGTTAAGACATGCCTAATTTCTTTATCGATCGCCCCATATTCGCATGGGTGATCGCCATTATTATCATGCTGGCCGGGGGACTTGCGATCCTGAAGCTGCCTGTTGCGCAATATCCGACCATTGCGCCACCGGCGGTGACGATCTCCGCAACCTACCCGGGGGCGGATGCGAAAACGGTGCAGGATACCGTTACGCAGGTTATCGAACAGAACATGAACGGTATCGATAACCTGATGTACATGTCCTCAAACAGTGACTCCACCGGTACGGTTCAGATCACCCTGACCTTCGAGTCTGGTACTGATGCTGACATCGCGCAGGTTCAGGTGCAGAACAAACTGCAGCTGGCGATGCCGCTGCTGCCGCAGGAAGTACAACAGCAGGGTGTGAGCGTCGAGAAATCGTCCAGTAGCTTCCTGATGGTTGTTGGCGTTATCAACACCAACGGCACCATGACGCAGGAGGATATTTCCGACTACGTGGGCGCCAACATGAAGGACGCCATCAGCCGTACTTCAGGTGTGGGTGACGTTCAGCTGTTTGGTTCCCAGTACGCGATGCGTATCTGGATGGACCCGAACAAACTGAACAACTTCCAGCTGACGCCGGTTGACGTCATCAACGCCATTAAAGCGCAGAACGCCCAGGTTGCAGCCGGTCAGTTAGGCGGTACGCCGCCGGTGAAAGGCCAGCAGCTTAACGCGTCCATCATCGCGCAAACCCGTCTGACCTCCGCCGATGAATTCAGCAAAATTCTGCTGAAAGTGAATCAGGACGGTTCGCAGGTTCGCCTGCGTGACGTGGCAAAAGTGGAGCTGGGTGGCGAAAACTACGACATCATTGCGAAGTTTAACGGCAAACCGGCTTCCGGTCTGGGTATCAAACTGGCGACCGGTGCTAACGCCCTGGACACCGCAACGGCTATCCGTGCAGAACTGAAGAAGATGGAACCGTTCTTCCCGTCAGGTCTGAAGATCGTTTATCCGTATGACACCACGCCATTCGTTAAAATTTCGATTCACGAAGTGGTTAAAACCCTGGTAGAAGCGATCATCCTGGTCTTCCTGGTGATGTATCTGTTCCTGCAGAACTTCCGCGCGACGCTGATTCCAACCATCGCCGTACCGGTCGTCTTGCTCGGAACCTTCGCCATACTGGCAATATTTGGCTACTCGATAAACACCCTGACGATGTTCGGGATGGTGCTCGCCATCGGCTTGCTGGTGGATGACGCCATCGTGGTGGTAGAAAACGTCGAGCGCGTCATGGCGGAAGAAGGTCTGCCGCCGAAGGAAGCAACCCGTAAATCCATGGGCCAGATCCAGGGCGCGCTGGTCGGTATCGCGATGGTGCTGTCCGCCGTATTTATTCCGATGGCCTTCTTCGGGGGCTCTACCGGTGCGATTTACCGTCAGTTCTCCATCACTATCGTTTCTGCGATGGCGCTGTCGGTGCTGGTGGCGTTGATCCTGACGCCTGCGCTGTGTGCAACCATGCTGAAACCGATTCAGAAAGGCGGTCACGGCGAGCACAAAGGGTTCTTCGGCTGGTTTAACCGCATGTTTGATAAGAGTACGCACCACTATACCGACAGCGTAGGGAACATTCTGCGCAGCACCGGTCGTTATCTGCTGCTCTATATCATCATCGTGGTGGGCATGGCCTATCTGTTCGTTCGTCTGCCAAGCTCGTTCCTGCCAGATGAAGACCAGGGCGTATTCCTGACGATGGCGCAGCTTCCGGCGGGTGCATCGCAAGAACGTACCCAGAAAGTGCTGGATGAAGTGACGGACTACTACCTCACCAAAGAAAAAGCGAACGTTGAATCCGTGTTTGCGGTTAACGGCTTTGGCTTTGCGGGTCGTGGCCAAAACACCGGTATCGCCTTCGTTTCACTGAAAGACTGGTCCGAACGTCCGGGCGAAGAGAACAAGGTTGAAGCGATCACCGGCCGTGCAATGGGCACCTTCTCGCAGATTAAAGATGCGATGGTCTTCGCCTTTAACCTGCCAGCGATCGTTGAACTGGGTACGGCGACCGGTTTCGACTTCCAGCTGATTGACCAGGGCGGTCTGGGCCACGAGAAACTGACTCAGGCGCGTAACCAGCTGTTTGGCGAAGTGGCTAAACACCCTGACCTGCTGGTCGGCGTGCGTCCTAACGGCCTGGAAGATACGCCGCAGTACAAGATCGACATCGACCAGGAGAAAGCGCAGGCGCTGGGTGTATCCATCAGCGACATCAATACCACACTGGGCGCAGCCTGGGGCGGTAGCTACGTTAACGACTTCATCGACCGCGGTCGTGTGAAGAAAGTGTACGTGATGTCTGAAGCGCAATACCGTATGTTGCCGAACGATATCAACAACTGGTACGTTCGCGGCAGCGATGGCCAGATGGTGCCGTTCTCAGCCTTCTCGACGTCGCGCTGGGAATACGGTTCACCGCGTCTGGAACGTTATAACGGGCTGCCATCCATGGAAATTCTGGGTCAGGCCGCGCCGGGTCGAAGCACCGGTGAAGCCATGAACCTGATGGAAGAGTTAGCCAGCAAGCTGCCTGCGGGTATTGGCTATGACTGGACCGGTATGTCCTATCAGGAACGTCTGTCCGGTAACCAGGCCCCTGCCCTGTACGCCATTTCACTGATTGTGGTGTTCCTGTGTCTGGCGGCACTGTATGAGAGCTGGTCAATTCCGTTCTCCGTTATGCTGGTGGTGCCATTGGGGGTTATCGGTGCGCTGCTGGCCGCAACGTTCCGTGGACTGACCAACGACGTGTACTTCCAGGTAGGCCTGCTGACAACCATTGGCTTGTCGGCGAAGAACGCGATACTTATCGTCGAATTCGCCAAAGATCTGATGGAGAAAGAAGGTAAAGGCCTGATCGAAGCCACGCTTGAAGCTGTTCGTATGCGTCTGCGCCCTATTCTGATGACCTCACTGGCATTTATCCTCGGGGTACTGCCGCTGGTTATCAGCTCTGGTGCGGGTTCCGGCGCACAGAACGCGGTAGGTACCGGGGTAATGGGCGGTATGATCACCGCGACCGTACTGGCTATCTTCTTCGTACCGGTGTTCTTCGTGGTGGTTCGCCGCCGCTTCAGCCGGAAGAATGAAGATATTGAACACAGTCATTCGGTAGAACCTCACTGATACCGGTTTCACATGATAAAAAGGCCGCATTAGCGGCCTTTTTCATTTCTGAAAAAAATCATAAAATACGCTTATTGTCGTTTTATTTATTTTATGCCATGTTTAAAAGGCATATCATAATTAGCAGAAAACTTAATGGGCGAACTCAGGATTGTTTTAATTCCATTTCGCCGCTTAACTTATTAGGAATATTCCTAATAACAAGTCCATACAAAGAAAATTCTGAATCCGGACTTTTTCCGCGTGTTTACGCTAAATCAATGAAACGTAAGGAAGCGAAAAAAAACCAGCGTTAATTTGGATAAAAGTGTTCACCTTAGGATGTACTATTGCGTAAACGCTCGCAGACTCTGATTTTAATTGTAATTTTTCGTAATAGCGCGGTGAAATCCTGATCAGAGTGGCTTATAGTTAGAGTGAACAGGAGCACAGCACCCGTAGAGCTAAGTAGGTTGTATCCATCCCGACAATGATGTTCGGTGAGTAAGAAATCACTCAGACGGGGATGCGCTATGGACGAGTACTCGCCAAAAAGGCATGATATCGCGCAGTTGAAATTTCTCTGCGAATCCTTGTACCATGACTGCCTTGCCAATCTTGATGAAAGTAATCATGGCTGGGTGAACGATCCAACATCGGCCATCAATTTGCAATTGAATGAGTTGATAGAGCATATCGCGACCTTCGCACTTAATTATAAAATTAAGTACAATGAAGATAATAAACTGATTGAGCAAATTGACGAATACCTGGATGACACCTTTATGTTGTTCAGCAGCTACGGCATTAACGCGCAGGATTTGCAGAAATGGCGTAAATCTGGAAACCGGCTATTCCGCTGTTTCGTCAACGTGAGCAGAGCTAACCCGGTTAGCCTTTCCTGTTAAAATTATTACAATGACTAAGGTGAATTTATGTCTGATAAACCACTCACAAAAACCGATTATTTGATGCGCTTACGACGTTGTCAGTCAATTGACACACTCGAACGCGTGATTGAAAAAAATAAATACGAGCTTTCTGATAATGAACTGACCGTATTTTATTCAGCCGCTGACCATCGTCTTGCCGAGCTGACCATGAATAAACTGTATGACAAAATCCCGCCTTCCGTGTGGAAATTTGTCCGTTAGTTGTTGCAGTGTGTCTGTAGAGGTTCTACGCCACTCTCTTAGTTGTTTATACCTTTCGAATTACGATCCCGGTGTTAAAGCCAGGTCTCCGTGTAAAACGTGATCATTAGCAACAATGTTGTGACTTTAGTCACACGCGCTTTTCGGGAACGTTCCCTTCCTGGCTTATCCCGATTACCCTGCGGTAATCGAACCCAGAGAGGCATCCTATGAGCGTAGAAAAACAGAAAATGATTGCGGGTGAACATTACCGTCCTGGTGATGAAACATTACGGGCCGACCGACTGCGCGCCCGCCATCTGGTTCACCGCTATAACCACTCCGCCCCCGATGAGAAAACAGAACGCCAGAAGATTCTGGCGGAACTGCTGGGGCAAAGTGAAGGGGCTTATATTGAGCCAGCTTTCCGTTGTGACTATGGCTATAACATTTTCCTGGGCAAAGAATTTTACGCTAACTTCGACTGCGTGATGCTCGATGTCTGCCCTATTCATATTGGTGATAACTGTATGCTCGCGCCTGGCGTGCATATTTATACGGCCACCCACCCGCTGGATGCCGAAGAACGCAACAGCGGAGTGGAATACGGTAAACCCGTGCGCATTGGCAATAATGTCTGGATCGGCGGACGAGCGGTGATTAACCCGGGCGTCACGGTGGGGGATAATGTGGTGATTGCCTCCGGCGCTGTGGTGACAAAAGATGTCCCGGCCAATGCCGTCGTCGGGGGTAATCCGGCGAAAATTATCAAAATGCTGTGAGGATGTGGGGAGTCAACTGTTATGGTCTTTCAGCGCGTAACTGTTACTTTTTTCAGTCAAATGGCTCCCCTAAAATAGGCAGATCCTCTGTATTCAACAATCATGAAGGCAAAAAATGACCGAAATACAGCGCCTGCTTACCGCCACCATCGACGATCTCAACATCCGCGAAAAGCGCGATAATCGCCCGCGCTTTAGCATTAGCTTTATTCGCAAACATCCAGGCCTGTTTGTCGCAATGTATGCCGCCTGGCTGGCAACGCTGATTGTCATGCTGAAATCCGAAACGCTGGTGGACTCCGTCTGGCTGCTTGTGGTGCTGTTTGTGGTATTTAACGCGTTTTTCTTTTTTGACGTGCATCCGCGCTATCGTTATGAAGATATCGACGTGCTCGATTTCCGGGTCTGCTACAACGGCGAGTGGTACAACACCCGTTTTGTCCCGCCGGAACTGATCGACAGCATTCTGCACTCCCCTGCAGTAGAAACCGAACAAAAAGAGAAACTGCAAAAAATGGTCTCAACCAAAGGCCAGCTCTCTTTCTATGATGTCTTTACCCTTTCCCGCCCTGCTGTTGCGTGATCAGTATCTGTATGCGTCGGATAGCCGACGCATACAGTGAAGCGGATGTGTTCCCGTAGCCTAATACCAGACCGCTCTGCCCCTGTTTTGTATCAAGGTAATACCCGCTCAATGCCGCTGGAGCCAGCTGATACGCCCTGGCCTGTTCCACCAGTTGCCTGTCGTCGATTCCGTCAATCGCCACCGTCAGATGCATGCCCCCTTCCCCCGCCAGAATCCGGTGTGGTACATGAAGCTCCGCATTCAGAGCCTCACGCAGCTGCCGGTAGCGTTTACGATAGAGACGACGCATGGCTGCCAAATGGCGGGCATAGTGACCCTCTTCAATGAACAGCGCCAGGGTACGCTGCTCAGCACGATGTCCGCCGCGCAATAACGAACCGATGGCCGGGCGTGCCGCTTTCGCCAGCGCCGGGGGGAACACCATAAACCCCATTCTGAGCGACGGGAATAACGTTTTGCTGAATGTACCCAGATAAACAACGGGCGCATGGTTAATCATTCCCAGCATCGCCGGTACCGGCTCACCGCTATAACGAAACTCGCTGTCGTAATCATCCTCGATAATCCAGGCGTTATGTTGTCGCGCCACATCCAGTAACGCCAGACGCCGCCGCGCGCTGAGGACACTTCCGTACGGAAACTGATGTGAAGGTGAAGTAAAAATAAGCGAAGGGGACGGCGCCTCTGTTCCTTCCCAGCACATGCCCTCTCCATCAACCGGTATTCCCGTTATGGCTAAACCCGCTTTCACAAAGGCGCTTTTTGCGCCGGCATAGCCGGGATCTTCCACCCAGGCAACATCGCCCGGCTCACTCAACAGCAGAGTGCAGAGGTTCACGCCTTCCAGTGCGCCTTCGGTGATCACAATCTGGCTGGCGTCGCAGTCAATCCCGCGGGAAAGCGCAAGGTGGCGGGCAATGGCCGCCCGCAAAGCAGGTTCCCCGGCGGGATCGCCGTAGCCCAACAGGGCACTTCCCTCCTCCCGCAACACGCGATCGTACAGGCGCCGCCAGAGCGGCAAGGGAAAATAGTTGATGGCCGGTGTCCCCGGCGTAAAGGCCAGAACCGGCGTGCTACGCGGTACAGGGGCAGGCAGTGCGCTAACCCGTCCGGCAAGCGCAACCGCAGGTGCCGGTAAATCCTGCGCGAGCTGACGGGCCGCCAGCGGTGCCACCCGCGTTCCCTGGCGGCTACGCAACAGATACCCTTCGAGCGTGAGCTGTTCCAGTGCCCCATTAACGGTGTTTCGGGAAAGGGAGAGGTGCCCGGCCAGCGTCCTGGAACCAGACAGGCGACTACCGGACTGTAACCTGCCGGACAATATGTACTCCCGCAATGAAAGATAAAGCGTGCGCTGCAGCGTCTCTTGTCCGCGGTTTTTCAGCGCCGTATTCAGCAAGGTATACAGTTCATCGCCTGGAATATTCATCGCCCCTCCTCGTGGTACCACCAAAACATAGCCTGTTGGTCCTTTTTAAGGAACCACTTCTTCACTAGTCTGGAACTCTTTACAACGTCACGGAGATGAAGATGAATACTTTCAATCAGTTTGGGCAGCCGGTGGGCGAAGCGCTAATCGACTGGCAGCCGCGTCAGCACCCTTCCCGGGTGGTCCTTCAGGGCCGCTACTGCTGGCTTGAGCCGCTGCAGGTGGAGCATGCCGGTGCGCTGTTTGCCGCTTATTCGCTCGCCGGGGATACCCGAAGCTGGACATGGCTTCTGCGTGAACCCGATGCCACGGCAGGAGAATTTGCCGCATGGGTGGCAAGCGTGAGTGAATTATCAGACCCGATACACTTTACCGTCTTCGATAATCAGACCCGCTCCCCGGTGGGAACCCTGGCCCTGATGCGTATCGACCCCAAAAATGGCGTTGTGGAGGTGGGACACGTTCATTTCTCCCCGCTGTTGAGCCGCACGCCAATGTCTACCGAAGCGCAGTTTCTGCTGATGCAATACGTGTTCGATACTCTGGGTTACCGGCGTTATGAGTGGAAGTGCAACAGCCTGAACGAGCCTTCCCGCAAGGCTGCGCTGCGTCTGGGCTTTTTGTTTGAGGGTCGTTTTCGCCAGGCGCTGGTCACCAAAGGCCATAACCGGGATACGGACTGGTTTTCGATTATCGACAAAGAGTGGCCAGCGCTGGCGAGCGCCTTTGAAAGCTGGCTTGCCACCGACAATTTTACTGCCGATGGCAAACAGAAAAGATCCCTGGAAAGCTGGCGTGAAACGGGCGTCTAGCGTCTTTTTTTACGTCCCTGCACCGCTTTAAAGCGCGGGTTTGATTTGCAAATCACATACAGGCGTCCCTTACGTTTGACTATCTGGCAATCCGGGTGACGCTGTTTCGCACTCCGCAACGAGTTAAGTACTTGCATGATCACCCCCGCTTCGCATTAAGAAAGCCGCCAAAACGTTTACGGAAGCGCGCCGCGCTGCCATCCGTCGAGAAGGTTTTCTGTTTGCCGGTATAAAACGGATGCGATTTTGAAGAGACCTCGATGGTGATGTAAGGATAGGTTTCACCGTCGAGTTCAATTTCGCGGTCAGTCTTGATGGTTGAAACAACTTTAAAGTATTCATTGGCGCTGGTGTCGTGAAACACCACGGTGCGATAGGCTGGATGGATATTGGGTTTCATCGTGAATTACTCATGTTTTGTTATAACATAACAAAATAATATCCAGGCTCTGCGGTAAAAACAACCCCCGAGAGTGCATCACATTTCCGACGATATTTTTTGATTTCACTGCTGCGGAACGAAAACCATGACGCTCACGTGCTATAACTATATCATTTCGCGGTAAAAACTTTCTCCTCTGGCAAGCGTCTCAGTGCCCTGGAGTGGGCATATGAGGAAGGACACGGCAGCATGAAAACCCGACATCTGGTCAGCCTGGTGACTGGCATACTGATCTTTTCTGTGCTGATACCGATTTGCCTCAGTATCTGGCTGGCGCATCGCCAGGCGGAAGAAAAATTTGTCGATGCGCTGGACAGCTATGCCTCACGCGTGCTGTTGCGTACGGACAGGGTTGTTGGGCAGGCCAAGGAAGCGCTCACGCAACTGCAGACCTTTAAAGGCCCTCCCTGTAGCCATCTGCATTTACGGGAAATGCGCCGGATCGCCTTCTCGTGGCTCTATGTTCAGGAAGTGATCTACACCGATAACCTTAAACCGCTGTGCTCGTCGCTGGAACAGGTCAGCAAAGCGACTGCGTTCCCGCCGCCCATGCGCATTACGGAAGATGGCTATAGCGCGTGGCTTACGAGGCCAAATGAACTCGGTTTCAACCGCAACATGGCCGTGCTGGGGCAAGGACATTATCTGGTACTGGTCGATCCCGCCTCGCTGGTGGATGTGATCCCCTTCGCCGATATTTCTATCGATGCCGCCCTGGTAGCGAACGCAACGCATCTCGTGTTCTCCAGCAGCAGCAAACTGGATCCGCACATCCGTGACATGATTAAAGATCAGGAGATGGTCAGTGTTGAGTACAACGGTGCAATGTACGTCATGAAGCCCGTACCGGAGCTGGGAATAAACGTTGTTGCATGGGCTGCGCTGAAACCGCTGGCGGAAACCTGGCACCGGCAACTCCTTTTCTGGCTGCCGTTTGGCATGCTGATAAGCCTGCTTGCCGCCCTGTTTGTTCTGCGGATATTGCGTCGCATCCAGTCACCGCGTAACCGCCTGCTTGATGCCATCAATAACCGCGAATTCGAGGTTTACTACCAGCCTATTGTGGCGCTCTGTAGCGGGAAAATAGTGGGCGCAGAGGCGCTAACGCGTTGGCCTCAGCCTGACGGGAGTAGCCTGTCGCCTGACAGTTTCGTCCCGCTGGCGGAACAAACGGGGCTTATCTCGCGCCTCACGCATCTGGTGATCGAAAAAGTGTTCGAGGATATGGGCAACTGGCTGCATCTCCATGCCGATCAGCATATCTCCGTCAACCTCGCGCCTGCAGATTTAACCTCCGGCAAGCTGCCGCCGCTTCTGAGCCAGCTACTCAATAAATGGCAAGTCCGCCCGGAACAGATAGCGCTTGAATTAACCGAACGCGGCTTTGCCGATCCCAAAATCAGCGCACCGGCCATCGCCGCTTTTCGCCGTTCGGGCCACGCCATTTACATCGATGATTTTGGCACGGGCTATTCCAGCCTGAGCTATCTGCAGGATCTGGACGTCGACACGCTGAAAATTGATAAGTCGTTCGTGGATGCGCTGGAGTACAAAAACGTAACGCCACACATTATAGAAATGGCGAAATCACTGAAGCTGGCGATGGTTGCTGAGGGCGTGGAAACCGCAGGGCAGCTCGCCTGGCTGCACCGTCACGGCGTGCAATACGGGCAAGGCTGGTACTACAGTAAGGCGCTGCCAAAAGCGGAATTTATGGCATGGGCAGAAAATAACCTTAACGCCCCTTCTACTTCAGATAAGATTTGATCACCTGTAAAACCACGCCAAGATCGGCCTCACGCTGATCTTCCTCAGGCTCTTTGACGACGTGATCGGTTAAATGGCCTTCGATCACCTGCAGCATCATGCCATTCACCGCACCGCGGATCGCGGCCAGCTGCTGTAATACCTCGGCACACTCATGCTCGTCGTTACTGAGCATTTTTTCCAGCGCGGTGCTCTGCCCCTGAATTTTCTTCAGGCGAGTCAATAACATCTTCTTGTGACGAACCGTATGTGACATCTCTGCATCCTTCTTCTTCTGGCGGATAAAGCATAACACGCCCTACTCCCCCTGAGTATTTTTCTACTGGGGGGTAGTATTCAACTACTGGGGGGGAGTACTATCTGCGCACCTTTTCCAGTGCGGATTTTGTAATGAACGATTTTGCTTCTCTTCTGCAACAGGGCAACGCATGGCTATTCATTCCCAGCGCGATCCTGCTCGGTGCCCTGCATGGTCTTGAGCCGGGCCACTCTAAAACAATGATGGCGGCCTTTATTGTGGCGATCCGCGGCACGCTGAAACAGGCGGTATTATTGGGGCTGGCGGCCACGCTTTCCCATACCGCGGTGGTCTGGATCATTGCCATGGCGGGATTATGGTTTGGTCGCGGCTGGGATGCGCAAACCTCTGAACCCTGGTTCCAGCTTATCTCTGGGGTATTGATCGTTTTGATCGCGCTGTGGATGGCGTGGCGTACCTGGAAGGAGAATCAGCCGCACGATCATCATCACCACCATGACCATGACCATGACCATGACCATGACCACCATCATGATCATCACCATCATGGACATCAACTGGTTGCAGAGGAGTGGCAAGACGCCCACCAGCGCGCCCATGCGCAGGATATCAATCGTCGTTTTAACGGACAAAACGTCACCACCGGGCAAATTGCGATGTTTGGGCTGACCGGCGGGTTGATCCCCTGCCCGGCGTCAATCACCGTCCTGCTGATCTGCCTGCAGCTCAAGCACTTTGCCCTGGGCGCCACGCTGGTATTTAGCTTCAGTATTGGTCTGGCGTTAACGCTGGTGGCATCGGGCGCGATTGCCGCGTTAAGCCTTAAACATGCGACAAAACGCTGGCCGGGGTTCAGCGAGTTTTCACGCAAAGCACCGTGGTTCTCTGCGGCACTGATTATCCTGGTGGGGGGTTACATGATCCTGCACGGGTTAGGCGGTATCCTGGCCTGAACCAGGCGGCCAACGCGTGGCCGCCACCGAAGGTCAGTTGAGGTTCTGACGCCAGCTAAAGCGATAGCGAAGCTGGCGATTTTGCAGGATGAATTCCGGCGAGACGCTGGGGCTCCAGGAGTCATCTCCACCCACGCCCATATGGAACGCATCAAGATTGAGCCAATACCCCGGCTCGTCACGCAGCAGATGGTGATGGGTTGTCTCACGCAGCTGTTGCTGGCTGTAGCGGCTCACAGAGAAATGGAACTGCCCGTTCAACTGATGCGTCCCCAGCACCAGTTCACGGGTATCGCACCGCAAGCCGTTTTCCGTCGGGAAGATGTACGGCGTATGCATTGCCTGCAGCGGCAACGTCCAGCGCCCCTGCTGTGCTGCCAGCTTTCTGTCCGGGTAGTTTTCATGCGGCCCCAGCCCCAGCCAGTGAACGACTTCCGGCGGCCGGGCAAGATGCATGCTCAGGCCAATACGCGCAGGCTCCGGAATATCAGACGCAACCTCTACTTCAACCTCACCGTGCAGCACACCCTGATCGTCCACTCGCCAGACTTTACGGCTCAGGAACAGCGCTTTGCCGAGATGTTCCCAGGCATGCAGCGTCGTGACTACCGCCTCGCGGGCATGCTGCTCTCCTTCACAACGCAGCAACCGCGGGGTGATGTCGTACATCCCCGCTGCCTTCCAGCGCTCCACCCATGCATTTGGATCGATACGCGTGGCCTCGCTGACCCCGATATCATTGTCCAGCGGCGCGCGGGTAAAGTTATCCGTCAGCGGCGAGAGCAGCGTTTCAACGCCATTGTTCAGCCACTGCGTCAGGTGTCCTGAGGTACGGTCAACTATCCATCGCTGCTGCTGGTGCGTCAGGGTCAGCATCTCATCGGTTTGCGTCAGTACCGGCGGCACACCCACCGGTGCGGGCGGGGCGATAAACAACGGTGCCGGGAGTGGCCATTGATCCCACGCGCAGCGATGGTTTTCCGGTGACCACGGCGTCGCCTTCAGCTGGTACACCTCTACATTCAGCCAGACCTCGCCCGGCTCCGCCGTCAGCGCGGGCAGCGAGATGTCCAGACGCTGAGTCTCCTGAGGCGCGATGGAGAGCGTAACCTCCCCCTTAGCCAGCACCGTTCCGTCACGGGTCACCGACCATCTGAGCAGCTCGTTATCCGTATGACGGAACAGGTAATCGCTTTGCACGTCCACCACCAGCGGAGAAGTGCTTACCCGCGTAAAGGTGAAGAACTGCTGCGCACGCTGAGCCTCATACAGTGCCGGGTGCGACGTGCGATCGGGGAATACCAGCCCGTTAAGGCAGAACTGTCGGTCATTGGGTGTATCACCAAAATCGCCGCCGTAGGCCCAGAATGGGGTGCCATTTTCATCTTTCTTCGTCAGCGCCTGGTCGACCCAGTCCCAGACAAATCCTCCCTGCAGACGCGGATGGCTACGAAACGCCTGCCAGTATCTGGCGAAGCCGCCAAAGCTGTTGCCCATTGCGTGGGCGTATTCGCAGAGGATCAGCGGTCGGGTTTCATCCGGCATCCCGATCCATTTTTTAATGGACCATTTCGGCACTGCCGGGAACGGCTGATCCTGATCAACACGGGCATACATCGGACAAATGATATCGGTCGCCGCCGTATTCGCTCCACCGCCTTCATATTGAACCGGGCGCGTCGGATCGGTGGTTTTTAGCCAGCGATACAGCGCGTCGTGGTTTGCACCGTGACCAGACTCATTGCCCAGCGACCAGATGATAATGGAAGGATGATTACGATCGCGTTGCACCATGCGGGTCACGCGCTCGCTCATGGCGGGCAGCCAGCGGGGATCGTCAGCGAGACGACTCATCGGCACCATGCCGTGGGTTTCGATATTGGCCTCGTCAACCACATACAGGCCGTAGCGATCGCAAAGCCGGTACCACAGAGGATGGTTCGGGTAGTGCGAGCAGCGCACGGCGTTGAAGTTGTGCTGCTTCATGATTTCGATATCGCGACGCATCGTCGCTTCGTCCATCACCTGGCCGTTTTCCGGGTGATGTTCATGCCGGTTGACCCCGCGGATGAGCAGTGGCTTGCCGTTGAGCTTCAGCAGGCCATTGCTGATTTCAACACGGCGGAAACCCACATCACAGGCTTCAATCTCCAGCACCTCACCCTGCGGGTCCAGCAGCGCGATCGTCAGCCGATAAAGCGCTGGGGTCTCAGCACTCCATAAAGCGGGTGACGCAACCGGGATCGCCACCGTCAACCGCTCGGCCCAGTTGCCGCGTTCATCCACAATGGCCGAGCCTGGCTGCCGGGTGGCGCTGGCACAGCGTTCACCGTTGCGCCAGAGCGTTATTGCCACCTCGCACTCCGTAAAGTGAGCGCCCGCCAGGGCAACATCCACCTTCAGCACGGCGCGATCCAGCTCCGCATTGAGGTCGGTGACCACCTGATAATCCGCGATGTACGTCTCCGGCTTATGCAGCAGCGACACATCGCGGAAAATCCCGCTCATGCGCCACATGTCCTGATCTTCCAGATAGCTTCCGTCGCACCAGCGCAAAACCATCACGGCCAGACGGTTCTGACCAGCACGCAACACGTCCGAGAGATCGAATTCGGCCGGCAGACGGCTGTCCTGGGAATACCCCACCCACTGACCGTTGCACCAGAGATGAAACGCCGAGTTTACGCCATCAAAGATAATGCGGGTTTGCCCGCCCTCGAGCCAGGCGTCCTCCATCTCAAATGTGAGCGAGTAACAACCGACCGGATTCTCTGCCGGAACAAAGGGCGGATTGACGGGAATGGGATAGGTGACGTTGGTGTAAACAGGTGTATCAAACCCCTGCATCTGCCAGTTTGACGGCACCGGCATCGCAACGGCATCCGGGCAATCTTCGCCTGTCCATGCCTGCGGAACCTGCTCAGGTGCAGAAAAGAAACTAAATCGCCACTCCCCATTCAGGGAACGTCGGCTGATGGATGCCGCGTCCTCTCTGGCGGCGTGTTCATTACGCCAGCTGTGAAATGGCGCATGCGCCGCCAGCCGGTTCCACTGGGTGACGCCGGGATTTTCCCAGTCCCGACGGGCCAGAAGTGCGCTGAGAGTCAGCGAGACAGTATTGGACATGTTTTCCTCTTTGCGAAGCGCTCACAATTTTACTCAACATGCCCTGGCAAACTGCCGCGGTAAAGCGTGGGATCGCCGTGTAGCGAGTCAGATCACAAAAGTGTTACTGGCGAGCAAGTTGCTCTGCCAGCAGGGCCAGGCTTCTGAGCTGATGCGCAAGATCCTCACGATCGGCCTGCTGCGGGGTGCGACGGGCACTGGATTGTCGGCTAATCAACGTGACGGGCAACTGAACCTGCCAGCAGGCTTCATGGCGGGCGGGAGCCAGCAGCCACTCCACACTTTGTTCACCTGCCTCGCGAAATGCCTGACGGATGGTGGTAAGCGGAGGTGAAAACCAGGCGCTGTCGGCGGTATCGTCAAACCCCACTATCGATATCTGGCCCGGGATCGTCACCCCTTTTTCCGCGCAGGCCCGCATCACCCCCAGCGCCATTTGATCGTTAGCTACCAGAATGGCATCCGGTAACGTTGCAGCAGACAACAGCGCATGCCCCTTCTCATAACCGCAGGCTGCGCTCCAGTCGCCGTAGGCCACCGCCGCCGCCTCAAGGCCGGCTTCCTCCAGCGCGGCTTTCCATGCCGCCAGACGGGCACGAGCGGAAACAGAGCTTTCCGGCCCGCTCAGCAATGCAATACGCTGATGCCCGAGCGACAGCAAATGTTCAACGCCCAGACGAGCGCCCTGTTCCGCATTAAAAACCAGACTGTTGACCGCTGCCGACGGAGAGACATCCAGAAACAGCACCGGCACGGGCGACGCCAGTGCCTTGAGTTGTTCGGCATGGGGATCGTCAAGCGGCACGTTCACCAGCAGGGCTTCCACGCGCTGAGCCAGCAGCTCCTGAAGCGCGGCCTGGCACTGTTGCGGATGTTCCACCATTGAGATCAGTACGCTCGCCCCCTTTTCTACCGCCCGGGATTTGACCGCAGAGACAATTTGCGAAGGCGCGTGCAGCGCCAGATCGGTAGTGATCAGTCCCAGCGTACGGGTGCGCTTGCCCGCCAGCTGCTGCGCGCCACGGTTAGGAACATAGTGCAGCTCCGCCATGGCCTGCTGCACCTTTTCCCGTGTCCGGGCAGAAACATGCTCCGCGTCGTTAATCACACGGGAAACGGTTTGATAAGACACCCCCGCAAGGAGGGCAACATCATAGAGGGTAATGGCTTTCATGCGTTCCGGCCTGGTGTTAACAGAGCCGTCTATTGTGACACAGCGCGGCCATTAATACCTGTGAGCGCTTCGCAAAATTAAACAACCCGCTCTGGCTGAGGAACGTTATCCGTACGCGGCTTCTGATGGAACCACGGCAAACAGAGCTGGATAAGCGGGCCGATGGTCAGGGCATACAGTACCGTCCCGACGCCAAACGTTCCGCCAAGGACGCAGCCAATCAGCAGAACACTCACTTCAATTGAGGTTCGAACGCTGCGGATTGACCACCCCAGCCGGGCGTGAATGCCGGTCATCAGTCCATCGCGTGGGCCCGCCCCGAACCCGGCACCGATATACATACCGGTTGCTATCGCGTTCAGCACAATGCCCCCAACCAGCAGAGCAATCCGAATGGGGAGAAGATCCAGCTCGGGGATAAGGGCCATCGAGGCATCCGCCGCCAGGCCAATACAGACTACGTTACTGAGCGTTCCCAGCCCAGGCATCTGACGCAGCGGGATCCACAGCAGCAGCACCGCGGCACCGGTCAAAATAATCACCGTACCGATGGTCATCCCCAGCTGTAATCCCACCCCAAGGTGAAACACATCCCACGGGTCAACCCCCAGATCCGAACGAATAAACATCGCGGTTGAAAGCCCATACAGGCCTAAACCTACGTACAGTTGCAGCAGACGACGTACCATTTTAGCTTCTCCAGTGAACCAGGCTTTCATCTTGTTCGAAAATGGCACTATGATTAATGTCCAGTTTTCAAATAGTGGACTGCATATGTCATCACGCCGTTTCGGAAGTCAGTCGCTGGTTCGCCTTTTGGGCCACTGGCAACAAACCCCGTCCCGAACCCCGCTCTGGCGACAGCTGGCCGACGCGTTGCGCCTGCTGATCCTCGACGGCAGGCTGGCGTTGAGCACGCGCCTGCCCGGTGAACGTGAACTGGCCACGGCGTTAGATGTAAGCCGGACGACCATCAGCAGCGCGCTGGCCCATCTGCGAGAAGAAGGGTATCTGGAGAGCCGCCACGGCAGCGGTTCACGCGTGATCCTGCCCGATACCCGTGCCGTACCGACGCTTTCAGCGGCAAGCGCAGCGCTGGATCTCTCCACTGCCGCCCTGAATGCCGGGCCAGAGATCCACCAGGCTTACACCTGGGCGCTCACCGCGATCACCCAGCATCTTACGCTGACCGGTTACGATCAGCTCGGCCTGGCGGCTCTGCGCGACGCCATTGCCGCTCGCTATACCGCACGCGGGCTGCCGACCCGCGCAGACGAAGTGATGGTGGTCAATGGTGCCGTCAGCGGTTTTGCGCTGGTACTGCGGATGATGGCCGGCCCGGGCGATCGCGTCGTGGTCGATCATCCCACCTATCCGCTGGCGATTGCAGCCATCCAGGGGGCATCGTGTCGGCCGGTGGGCGTGTCGCTGCCGGAAAGCGGCTGGGATACGGATGGCTTTGCCGCCACGCTGGCACAGACGGCACCGCGCCTGGCGTACCTGATGCCGGATTTTCACAATCCAACAGGGCGATGCATGGATATCGCCACCCGTCAGGCAATAACCGACATTGCCGCTCGCACCCGTACCACGCTGGTGGTCGATGAAACGATGGTCGATCTCTGGTTTGAAGCACCGCCCCCGCCGCCGCTGGCGTCGTTTAATTCGCAGGCTACGGTGATCACCCTGGGTTCGGCGGGAAAAAGTTTCTGGGGTGGGCTGCGCCTCGGCTGGATCCGCGCCTCGTCGCGCACCATTGCCACACTTGCCCAGACGCGGGATACGCTGGATTTAGGCTCGCCGCTGCTGGAACAGCTGGCCACGCTGTGGCTTATCAACAATAGCGAGACATTTCTGCCTGCGCGCCGGAAAATACTGAAGGAGCGACGCGACCGCTGCGGTGAACTGCTGCGCGAACATTTTCCCCAGTGGCGGTTTCAGGAGGCGGAAGGCGGGCTATCCTACTGGATCGAGCTGCCGGGCATGCTGGCGACACAACTCGCCGCACGTGCAGAAATGCTGGGGATTAATCTGGGAACCGGCACACGCTTTGGTTTATCGGGTGCGTTTGACCGCTACTTACGCATGCCCTTCTCGCTTGAGTCGGCAGAGCTTGAGCAGGCGTTGCTACGAATCAAACCGGTTTGGCTCGCATTAAATAAAACCGCGCCGTCGTTAAAACGCAGTCTTGTTTAATATAAAAGTTTGAAGTGGATCATAAATAAAAACTGCTGACTGTCATACGGCAGTCAGCAGTTTTCACCAGTCAGGAATCAGTGCTGAGGAGGAATAGGAAAACCTTTCAGTGAAATAACAAAACTTTCACCGTCTTTCTTTATTTTTGCGCCGGTATCACACCAGTCAGACGCAATACGAAAGAACTCATCACTTCCTACATTCCAGCCAAGACGGACATGCTTCACGTAGCCTGAACGCAACAGATCGCAGGCTTCTTTGTAGTCACTGGCGGTCGATAGTTGTTGTTTCATTTTCTCTTCTTCAGAAGTTTACGTAGAGCTTTGATTTCTTTAGGAGTAAAAGGCGTTATACTCTCTTCTTCCGTATGCTGATTATCAATATCCTCTTCCGATACTCCCACCTCGTCTGCGGCTTCAAATGCCAGCAGCAGCAACTTCTCTGTGGTCACGCTTAAGTTTTCGTTATTCACTTCCGCATAGTGGCGAAGTCTTTCTTTTAGCGCTTCGTCAATCTTAACGTTTAATACCGCAGTAGCCATGATTGTCACTTCCCTTCGGAATAAGTGCTTTATTTAATACACGATGTTAACAATGTAATCCAGATATATATTTTTAACTTATGACAGAAAAAAGACGCTCAGAAATAAAATGACAGTCTATTATTACAGGTTTATGACAGTAATATTTCAGCGCGATGAAATATATATTACACCACGAATTAAACCCTGTTAATTCTGTGGAATAGCCATGCCGGAAGGAAGTAAAAAAAATCGGGGAGATGTTGCCAGAAGCACAAATGGGTGGGGGCCCTGCCAGCTACATCCCGGCACACACGTCGTCTGCCCTGGCTGCTTCCTTCCGGACCTGACCTGGTGAACAGAGTAGCGTTGCGGGAGAACCAACAGAGCCCCCATTGTGAGCGTTGTTACCCAACGCGCTGGCGCATTATCCCTGTGCTAACGGTCAATTGCAAGCTGCCAGCAACCGGATGGTGGTTTCTTGCGCAAACAGGCACAGCAATCGGCGCAATCTTCGTTTAACATGGCACTTCACTCATCCCCACAGGTGTACCGATGGACGAACACGACTCCTTTCCACAGCGAGTGTGGCAAATTGTGGCCTCCATTCCGGAGGGCTACGTGACAACCTATGGTGACGTCGCACGTCTTGCTGGCTCCCCCCGCGCGGCGCGTCAGGTGGGTGGCGTGCTAAAACGGCTTCCTGAAGGCAGTACATTGCCCTGGCATCGGGTTGTGAATCGTCATGGTGCCATCTCACTCACCGGGCCGGATTTGCAGCGCCAGAGGCAGGCATTACTTTCAGAAGGGATACAGGTGTCCGGGTCAGGGCAGATTGATTTGCAGAAGTATCGCTGGGTGTATTGACCCCCTCCCCCGAAGGAGAGGGGAACACATTACAGCTGAGTCGGTGGGGTAGGTACAGACGGTTGGTTCGTCTGTGGTGCGATCGGCACTTCGGTTTGCTGCACCGGCACCAGGTTCAGGTCGATTTTCGTCCCACCGTTGTTGATGGCTTCCTGAACCGTATCGGTAATAAACACCAGCTTACCGTTGATGGTTACCGCAGCGCTCAGAAGGATACGGGCGTTCGGCTGTACGTCTGCCGGGTTATACGGCAGCACGAAGCTAAACGGTGCCTGCTTACCTTCGGTACGAACAGCACGCTGGGCCACCACTTTCGACGGCGCGTCGGCCAGAGAAGCATCAGACAGCGTGACCGTTAATACCGCATCCGGTGGTAAAGCGACTCGCTGTTTGATCCAGATAGTACCGGAAACATTAGGTTGCTGAATGGATTGCTGTGAGAGTGTATTAATCCCATTTGGATCTGCTGCTGGCACCGGCACCTGGGCGCTCTTACCTGCACAGGCGGACAACGCCACCGCAATAGCTACACCACTTAGCATGGGCACGAGTTTCATTGAAGTCTCCTTATCATCAATGCACCAGCGGGATCGATCCCATCCGATGTCGTTTCAAACACATATCGTATTCAAGTGTGGCACAGATCACTGATTAATGCCTAAATTCTCCCTGATATTCAGATAATTCTACCCGTCGGACCACTTTCATTTCTGCGTTATACTCTGCCTATCTTTCGCCACGGCGTTTATTGAGGACAACTATGAGTCAGGCACTGAACAATCTGCTGACATTACTGAATCTGGAAAAAATTGAGGAAGGGCTCTTTCGCGGACAGAGCGAAGATTTGGGCTTGCGTCAGGTCTTCGGCGGGCAGGTCGTCGGACAGGCACTGTACGCTGCCAAGGAGACCGTCCCGGCAGACCGTCTGGTGCACTCCTTTCACAGCTATTTTCTGCGTCCTGGCGATAGCGCAAAACCCATTGTGTACGATGTAGAAGTGCTGCGTGACGGCAACAGCTTTAGCGCGCGCCGCGTGGCAGCCATTCAGAATGGCAAGCCCATCTTTTACATGACCGCCTCTTTCCAGGCACCGGAACCGGGTTATGAGCACCAGAAAACGATGCCAGCGGCACCGTCACCGGACGATCTCAAATCGGAGACCGATATCGCCCGCGCGCTGGCCCACTTGCTGCCACCGCAGGTCAAAGAGAAGTTCCTTTGTGATAAACCTCTGGAGATCCGCCCGGTCGAATTCCATAACCCGATGAAAGGCCATACGGCCGAGCCGAAACGCCAGGTCTGGATCCGCGCCAACGGCACCGTACCAGAGGATTTCCGCGTGCATCAGTATCTGCTGGGCTATGCGTCAGATTTTAACTTCCTGCCGGTTGCACTGCAGCCGCACGGCGTGGGGTTCCTTGAAAAAGGGATGCAGGTTGCGACGATCGATCACTCGATGTGGTTCCATCGTCCATTTAACATGAATGACTGGCTGCTCTACAGCGTGGAAAGCACCTCGGCGTCCAGCGCTCGCGGGTTTGTACGTGGAGAGTTTTATACGCAGGACGGCGTGCTGGTCGCCTCGACGGTGCAGGAAGGGGTGATGCGTAATCGCGGGTGATGATACCCTCACCCTGGCCTTCTCCCACAGGGAGAGGGAATAAATACTAAAAACGGCAATCGGAGATTGCCGTTTTGCTGTTTATTATGCGTTATACGCATTCTCGCCGTGGCTGTTGACGTCGAGACCTTCGCGCTCCTGCTCTTCCGGTACGCGCAGACCCACAGTCATGTCCGCCAGTTTGTAGCCAATGAAGGCCACCACAGCAGACCACACAACGGTAATGGCGATACTTTCCAGCTGCACCAGCACCTGGTGAACCATGTCAACGCCCTCAGCGTAACCCACTCCGCCCAGCGATTTCGCGGCGAAGATACCGGTCATGATACAACCGACGATACCGCACACGCCGTGCACGCCAAAGACATCGCAAGGGTCATCCACGCGCAGAAGACGTTTCAGCGCCGTCACACCCCACAGACCCGCCAGACCTGACACCAGGCCGACAAGCAGCGCACCACCGACACCGACGTAACCACATGCCGGCGTGATCCCCACCAGACCGGCAATGGCACCCGAGCACGCGCCCAGCAGAGAAGGTTTACCGCGTACCGCCCACTCACCAAACACCCATGAGAGGATTGCACCCGCCGTGGCCACCACGGTATTCACGAAGGCCAGCGCAGCGATTTCGTTAGCGGCGCTCGCAGAGCCGGCGTTGAAGCCGAACCAGCCAAAATAGAGGATTGCTGTACCGGTAAAGACCATCGGCAGATTGTGTGGTTTGAACGCTTCTTTGCCAAAGCCCACGCGTTTGCCAATCAGGTATGCACCCACCAGACCCGCTACCGCGGCGTTGATGTGAACAACAGTACCGCCTGCGAAATCCAGCGCGCCGTGCGACGCCAGCAGACCGCCCCCCCAGACCATGTGTGCAATCGGCACATAGGAGAGCGTCAGCCAGACCACCACAAAGATCAGAACGGCAGAGAAGCGAATACGCTCAGCCAGCGCACCCACAATCAGCCCCACGGTGATACAGGCGAACGATCCCTGGAACGCAATGTGGATGTACTGATAGAAACTGCCCATCACTGCGGTCAGTTCAATATTTTTCAACATGGCCCAGTTGAAGTTGCCGAAGAAGGCGTTACCTTCACCGAAGGCCAGAGAGTAGCCGTAAACCACCCACAGCACGCAAACCAGCGCGAACGTCACGGCAACCTGCGTCAGCATGGAGAGAACGTTTTTGCCACGGATCAGGCCGCCGTAAAACAGCGCGATACCCGGAATAGACATGAACAGCACCAGCGCGGTGCTGATCATCATAAAGGCGTTATCGGCTTTGTCTGCCACCGCAGGAGCAGCCATTGCCAGGCCCGGCAGCAGTGCCAGCGAACCCAGACCCGTTTTGATTGTTGCTATCTTCATTTTCTCGATCCCTATCACTGTGTGCCAGGAGTTACTTACAGTGCCGCTTCGTCAGATTCGCCGGTACGGATGCGAATGACACGCTGCAGTTCGGCAACGAAAATTTTGCCGTCGCCAATTTTGCCGGTATAGGCCGCTTTGCTGATCACATCGATGACTTCATCAAGCTGGTCATCAGCAATCGCGACATCAATTTTTACTTTTGGCAGGAAGTTAACGCTGTATTCCGCCCCGCGATAAAGCTCGGCATGACCCTTCTGACGACCGAAGCCTTTCACTTCGGTGACAGTCAGTCCCTGAATACCCATTGAAGACAACGCTTCACGCACGTCTTCGAGTTTGAATGGTTTGATTACCACCGTAACCAGCTTCATAGATCCCCTCCAGTCAGAATTCGGTAATGGCCGCAGCTAACACGCAGGAGACATTGCAAGGGGTGTGCCAGAAATGAAAACGGAAGGGAAAAGCGGCGCAATGCGCGTTAAAAGACCATTCATGGCCAACAGGTGAAAAAAAACGCACCATGGCAGTGCATGGCGCGTTTCGGTTTTGCACCAACAGCGGTGACTGTTAGCACGATGCCTGTTTTTGGTGCATCAGGCGCTAAGCGACTCTTCCTCCCGGACGCTGGCCGCCAGCTCTTCACCCGCCAGTTGCAGCTGATACATCTGCCAGTAGCGGCCTTTCGCCTCCAGGAGCGCCCGGTGCGTACCGCGTTCAACGGCCTGTCCGCGATGCAGCACCAGAATGGTATCTGCATCGACAATCGTTGAAAGACGGTGCGCGATAACCACCAGCGTCGTGTGGTCGCGCACGGCGGCCAGTGCCTGCTGGATAGCCTGTTCAGTACCGGAGTCGATGCTGGCCGTCGCTTCATCCAGAATCAGCACCTGTGGCGTTTCAATCAGCACACGCGCCAGCGCAAGAAGCTGTTTTTGCCCGACAGAAAGATTATTACCCTGCTCGCCCAGCCGGGTGTTGATTCCGTCGCTGAATCCGCGTGCCAGCTCTGCGAGCTGCACTTTTTCCAGCACGGCCCAGACCTGCTCCTCGGTATAATCACGCCCCAGGGTCACGTTGGCGTAAAAGGTATCGGCCAGCACAACCGGATCTTGCTGCACCATTGCCACGCCTTTACGCAATACGCTGTGGCTGAGCGACGCCAGCGGACGTCCATCCAGACGAATTTCGCCTTTCGCTAACGGGTAGTAGCCCATCAACAGGCTTGCAAGCGTACTCTTGCCGCTGCCGGTATGCCCCACCAGCGCCACAAAGCCGCGCGACGGCACATCAAGATTGATGTCCTGCAACACCAGCCTGTCTTCACGGTAGGCAAACGAGACATGGTCAAACGTAATCGCCCCGCTTTGCAGAGGTGCTGTATCCTCACCATAGGTTTGACGCGGTCTGTCCATCAGTTCAAAGACGCGCTCGCCGGCAACCACCGCCTGCTGCAACATGGATTGTTGGGTTGTGAGTTCAATCAGCGGCTCGTTCAGGCGTCCCAGATAGCTGATAAAAGCATACAGAACCCCCACCTCAATCGTTCCGCCTGGACTCAGGCCAAAGAGCATCAGCAGGCCGCAAAGCACCAGTGCCGAGAAGAGGCTCAGCAGCGGACGCAGCAGGAAACCATCAAGGCGCAGCGTCTGCATACGCGCCATATAGTGCGAACGGCTGGCTTCGCCCATGCGCTCGCCAAAGCGAGCCTGCTGGCGGAACTGCTGAATGACGCTCATGCCGTTGATCACTTCGTTGAAGCCATCGTTAATATCGGCCAGGTAGGTCCGCACCCGACGTACAATGGGCGTGCTGTAGCGCTGATAGATCACCATCACAATCAGCACTGCCGGGAAAATCGCGATCGCCACCAGCGCCATGCGCCAGTCAAGGCTGAACACCGCCACCAGCATGGCGCCAATCAACGCGGCACTGCGCAGCACGGTCGCCACGACCGTCACATACAGATCGCGAATCACCTCGGTATCGTTGGTCACCCGCGAAATCACCTGCCCGACCGGCTGGATATCAAACTCGCTCAGCGGCTGGCGCAGCGCAGCATCCATAACGTCGGTACGCAGCTTCTGAACCACACCCACCGCCGCCCGGTTAAAGAGCAGCGACTGCGCATAGTGCAGGCCAGCCGCTGCCAGCTGTAGCCCCACATAGGCCACGCCTAACCCCGCCACCAGCCCCAGCGGCAAATAGCTTTTCGCAACCATATTGTCGATGAAATAACTGATGAGCAGCGGACCACTCACTTCTGCAATCGCCGCAATCCACAGCAGCACGACGGCAAGAGCAAGGGGTTTTCGCCATGGCGAACCGTAGGCCAGCAGGCGTTTTAGCGTCGGCCACTGCGTTTTTGATTTACGCATTAGCGTCCTCCTCTTCCTGTTCCGGGGCATCGTCGAGTGCCGCTTCAAGCTGCTGATAGCGATACATATCGCGATACCAGCCCGGTTGCTCCGCAAGCTGGTCATGCTGCCCGCGCTGGGCAATGTGCCCGTGCTGCAACACCAGAATTTCACTGGCTTCCGTCAGCGCTGACAAACGGTGGGCACTGATGATCACCGTCCGTCCGTCGCTCCACTGGCGAAGGTTATGCAGGATTTGGTGCTCGGTTCGACCATCCACAGCAGAAAGCGCATCATCCAGGATCAGGATTTCAGCATTGAGCAGCAGCGCACGGGCAATGGAAATTCGCTGTTTTTG
Source organism: Enterobacter cloacae complex sp. 2022EL-00981 (assembly GCF_028737495.1). Classification (NCBI taxonomy): domain Bacteria; kingdom Pseudomonadati; phylum Pseudomonadota; class Gammaproteobacteria; order Enterobacterales; family Enterobacteriaceae; genus Enterobacter; species Enterobacter cloacae complex sp. 2022EL-00981. The sequence goes on along the minus strand of NZ_JAQZRK010000013.1, from coordinate 5,153 downwards.
CCCGCCAGAGAGCATAACGCCACGTTCACCCACCTCCGTTTCATACCCCTGCGGCAGACGCAAAATATCGTCATGTACGCTGGCTAAGCGCGCCACATGCTCAATCTCTTCCTGCGTGGCCGACGGACAGCCAAGGGCTATGTTGTTCGCCACGGTGTCAGAAAAGAGAAACGGCGTCTGGCTGACCACGGCCAGTCGGCGACGCCAGTCGTCAAGTTGCAGTGTCGTGAGGGGAAGATTGTGGAAACGAATATCCCCCTGCGTGACATCAAAGTGACGCTGGAGCAGCGAAAGAACGGTACTTTTACCGGATCCCGTCGGGCCACAGATCCCGAGCATTTGCCCCGGTTGCAGCGTAAAGCTGACGTTTTCCAGCACCGGATGTTCCGTCTGCGGATAAACAAACGTACGGATGTCGACGTTCATCACCCCACGCCCTTCCGGTACCGGTTCGGTACCGTCGTTGACCACTGGCGCTTCAGACAGCATGGCGCGAATGCGGCTATAGGCGGCACTGCCGCGCTCCACGATGTTAAACATCCAGGCCAGCGCCAGCATCGGCCAAATCATCAGCCCCAGGTACATGGCAAAACTGGTTAACTGCCCCAGGGTCAAGGTGCCCTGCACCACCATCCAGCTCCCGCCACCGACGGCCAACAGGTTGGCCATGCCAATGGCGATATAGATGGTCGGATCAAAGCGTGCATCAATACGCGCAACGCGCATGTTTTTTGCGCCGGTGTCTGCGGCATCGGCCGCAAACAGGGCAGATTGCCGATCCTCCAGACCAAAGGCTTTGATCATGCGGATGCTGGTCATACTCTCCTGCGTACGATCGTTTAGTGACGAAAACGCCGCCTGCGCCAGCTTGAAACGCTCGTGCAGTTGTTCGCCATAACGGTTGATCGCCAGCGCCATTAGCGGCATCGGCAGCAATGCCAGCAGGGTAAGTTGCCAGCTGATCTGAGTGGACATCACAATCAGAACCGCGCAGCCCATCACCAGCGAATCCACCAGCGTTAACACCCCTTCCCCGGCCGCGAATACCACGCGATCGACGTCGTTGGTGGCGCGGGCGATGAGATCCCCGGTGCGATGGCGCAGGTAAAACTCGGGGTGCTGGCGACTCAGCTGACGGTAAAAATCCTCGCGCAGCTCAACGGCAAGCTGATAGGACGCGCCAAACAGCAGCACGCGCCAGACGTAACGCAGCAAATAGACGATGACGGCCGTCAGCACCAGCGTGCCAACCCACATCAACACCCGTGCGGTGGTGTAATGCTGTTCCGTAACGCCATCCACGACGTAGCCCACCACCTTCGGCGGGATCAGCTGCAAAATGGCAATGATGATAAGCAGGAGAACTGCGCCGAGGTAGCGCTGCCACTCCCGACGAAAGTACCAGCTTAGTTGGGCAAATAATCGCACGCGGTTTGTTCCTGAAGGTATTTTATGGAGTTATTCAATAGGTAACGCTGTGGTGTATTTAATCTGTTCCATGGCGAAGCTTGAGGTGACGTCCGACAAGCCCGGTACGCTATTCACCAGCCGCTTGTAGAAATCATCATAGCGCTTCATGTCTGCCACCTGGACACGCATCAGATAATCGTACTCCCCGGCCATACGCCAGAAGCCGAGAACCTCCGGCATGTCAGAGACCTGGTTTACGAAGCGGCAATACCATTCGCTGCTGTGGTGCTGCGTTTTTATCAGGACAAAGGCCGTCAGGCCCAGCCCCAGTTTTTCGGGATCTAATAACGCGACACGCCCCAGCAGAATGCCGTCATCTTCCAGCTTCTTGAGGCGCTTCCAGCACGGTGTGGTGGTCAGATTAACGGCATCTGCCAGCGCCTGCAAAGAGAGGGTGCAGTCACTTTGCAGCAATGAAAGCAGCTTGCGGTCAATTTTATCTAGCATACCCACCTCACAGAGAAAATTTTTCTCCCTTCATTCTATTTTAAAGGCCAGATAGCAACAATTTTTTCTGTGCTTTTCGCTATGCTGGGCACAAAATGACAAACGGATAATTACGATGAATAGCAACTGGGTTAAACATGCCATCAGCGAAATCAATGCCGACTACCAGCGCTCGGCCGACACCCATTTAATCCGCCTCACCCTGCCGGGGTTTGCGGGGATTCAGCTGTATCTGAAAGATGAAAGCACCCATCCTACGGGCAGCCTGAAGCATCGTCTGGCGCGTTCGCTGTTCCTGTATGGCTTGTGTAACGGCTGGATTAAAGAAGGCACGACAATTATTGAATCGTCATCCGGTTCAACCGCCGTCTCCGAAGCCTATTTCGCCCGTCTGCTGGGCCTGCCGTTTATCGCCGTCATGCCCTCCTGCACCGCGAAACGCAAAATCGAACAGATCGAATTTTATGGCGGACGCTGCCACTTTGTAGAAAGCGCCTGCGAAATTTACGCCGCCTCGGAAATGCTGGCCCGTGAGCTGAACGGCCACTATATGGACCAGTTCACCTTCGCCGAGCGTGCAACCGACTGGCGTGGCAATAACAATATAGCGGACAGTATTTTCCGTCAGATGACTCATGAGCCTCATCCGGTTCCGTCATATATCGTCATGAGCGCCGGTACGGGCGGAACCTCGGCCACCATTGGCCGCTATATCCGCTGTCAGGGCTACGATACGCAACTGATGGTGGTTGATCCGCAAAACTCGGTCTTCCTCGACTACTGGCAAAGCCGCAATGCCGACCTGCGCAGTCCGGTGGGCAGTAAAATTGAAGGGATTGGCCGCCCGCGCGTTGAGCCGTCGTTCATTCCTGATGTGGTGGATGAAATGCTCCGCGTACCGGATGCCGCCAGCGTCGCGACGGCCCACTGGCTGGAGACGCAGCTGGGCCGCAAGGTGGGTGCCTCTACCGGTACCAATATGTGGGGTGCGCTGCAGCTGGCAGCACGCATGCGTGAAGAGGGCCGCACGGGCTCTATCGTCACGCTGCTGTGCGACAGCGGGGAGCGCTACCTGGAAACCTATTACAACGCGGAGTGGGTGCAGGCAAACATTGGTGATATTGCGCCGTGGAAAGCGCAAATTGCACAGCTGGTGAAATAAAAAAAAGCCAGACCGAAGTCTGGCTTGCTGGAAGGGTCTCACTATTCGGGGGAATATGGGAGGGTGTTGTTGTCCAGCCAATGTGTTAAAAAATGGGACACCGCTTCATTACGGCAGTGTCCGATAACCGGCAGATGAGGAAGCGCAGAGATCAGCTGCGGCATAGCATTCCCCATAATCAAACCGCGCCCGACGCTGCCCAGCATCTCGCGGTCGTTCATGGCGTCACCAAACGCCATACACTCCTGCAGCGTCAAGCCCAGGTAGTCGCTCAGGACCGCCAGGGCAGAACCTTTGTTACACCCCACCGGCAACACTTCCAGACAATCCACCGCCGAAAAGGTCAGATGGGCCCGGTCGCCTAACGCCTCATTCAACTGAATACGTAAGCGGCAGAGATCGTCGTGATCGCCACAAAAACAGATCTTGGTCACCGCGTGGGCAGGGATGCGGCGCAGATCCATCAGCTGATAGCGAAAACCGCTGTAGACATGCGCATGGAGAAGTTGAGGGATTTCACGACCGGTAAACCAGCCGTTATCGTTAAAGACATGAACGCTGGCCTGGGTATCCCAGGTACTGTGCAGCACGATATCCGCCACTTCCGGGTTGAGATCCTGACGGTGCAGCACCCCACCTTCGACCGAATGAATTCGTGTTCCGTTGCCGGTAATCAGAAATGCATCCAGGGAAAATGCGCCCAGCAGATGGCGCATCTCCAGCACATGACGGCCAGTGGCAAACGTCAGGGTTACATCACGCTCACGCAGGCGCTTAAGGGTGTTCAGGGTTTTCTCCCCTAAACGGTGATCCGGCATTAACAACGTGCCGTCCATATCAAATGCAGCGAGCCGAGCCATCATAACTCCCGAAATGTGATGCGATTAACTTGTGCATCAGTATTGCGTGAGATATACGGAAGTAATAGTGAATAGATGAGAATTATTGTTCCGGGTTTATCATGCGCCAGCTCAACCGCCTCAAACAGTATCAACGCCTGTGGCAACCCTCCGAAGGGGCACCGCAGCAGGTCACCATTGCGGAGCTCGCCAGCCGCTGTTTTTGCAGCGAGCGGCATGTTCGCACCCTGCTGCGTCAGGCGCAGGAGGCTGGCTGGCTGAACTGGCATGCGCAGTCTGGTCGCGGCAAGCGCGGCGAGCTCAGGTTTTATGTCAGCCCGGAATCACTGCGCAATACGATGATGGAAGAAGCGCTGAAGCATGGGCAGCAGCATAACGCCCTGGAGCTGGCCCAGCTTGCGCCGGAAGAGTTGCGGGAGTTGCTGCATCCCTTTTTGGGCGGACAGTGGCAAAACGATACGCCGACGCTGCGCATTCCCTATTACCGCTCGCTGGATGCGCTGCAGCCTGGCTTTTTACCCGGCCGGGCGGAGCAGCACCTGGCAGGCCAGGTTTTCTCCGGGCTGACGCGCTTTAACGGCAACAGCAGCGAACCGACGGGCGATCTTGCCCATCACTGGGAAGTCACGGATGGCGGCCTGCGCTGGCATTTTTATATCCGCTCGACCCTGCACTGGCATAATGGCGACAAAATTGAGACAGCGCAGTTGCAGCGGAGCCTGAAGGCCCTGCTTATGCTGCCAGCCCTGCGCAAACTGTTCCAGAGCGTATTAGATATCGAGGTCACTCACCCGCAATGCCTGACGTTTACTCTGCATCAACCGGACTACTGGTTGCCCCATCGTCTGGCGACCTACTGTAGCCGTCTGGCCCACCCCGATCAGCCCATGACGGGCAGCGGCCCTTTCAGGCTGAGCGTGTTTGATTCCGAGCTGGTGCGTCTGGAAAGCCACGAGCAGTACCATCTTAACCACCCGCTGATCAAGGCGATTGAATACTGGATCACGCCGACGCTATTTGATTACGGACTGGGGACCAGCTGCCGTCATCCGGTGCAGATTGCCATTGGCGAGCCTGATGAACTGGAGAGCTGGTGCGTCTGGAAAGCCACGAGCAGTACCATCTTAACCACCCGCTGATCAAGGCGATTGAATACTGGATCACGCCGACGCTATTTGATTACGGACTGGGGACCAGCTGCCGTCATCCGGTGC
>NZ_JAQZRK010000012.1:0-136721 GCF_028737495.1 Enterobacter cloacae complex sp. 2022EL-00981 | reverse complement strand
ATCAACAACCTGTTTGACTGCTTCAGTTTTAAACTCTTCGGGATAACGCTTACCGCTCATGGGCACCTCTCTTTAAGCCATCTTAAATGACTCTGAGGTGTCTGTTAAACCCGTGGCGATTCAAACATGTAAGTAATCTTATAAATACGGGGGCATTTGATTCTGCCTATGGCGATGTAAAGGAGATATTGGGAAGTATAGATGATATAAATACTATCAATGCAAATAAAATAATAATATTATCTAACTTGGCTGGATATCTTATTGATATCGGTAGCTTTAGCAATATAAAAAGCATAGCAGAAGAAGGCTTAAAGATACTTATAGATAATAAAAATAACATGCTGGCTATAATGAGTAAATCATCATACCACTATAACTTGGCAAATGGCATGGGAGCAGTTCTTGATTTTAATCCTCATGGCGATGCAGATATTGATATTTTCATTAAATTGAACGAAGTAAAAAATAATTACTGGAAATCCTTTAAATTCTCTCGAGAAGAAGGAGGTGCTAGTCCTGAGTTAATGGTAAATCTAGCCAATACACTAAAGAGGCAATATCGCATATCAGAATCAATGGATTATTATGAACAAGCCATATTTATAGACAATTCAATTCCCCAAGCGTGGGTCAATAGATCTGAAGCATTAGAATTGCTTAATGAATTATCTACCACCTATACATATAAAATGATTAAGGAAGTTATTCGAGGCTATGAGTGCGCAATAAAATCAGGGAATAGTATTCCTTCATGGAATACCACTTATCTAAGAAAAATAAAATACAATGAAGGTATATTGAATGAGTTATGTATAGATACCGCAGAGGATATAAATACGGATGAAAGACTCACGCGGGAGGAATATGATGCTTTATCCCAATATCAGAGGTTTTGTATAGATAATAAACTAATGCTGTCTGATCATTCTCTATATTGCAATTGTTACGCATCATCTAAAGATAATATAACTATTGCAACCACTGAGAAAGGCGTCTTTGGGGATTTCATAGTGCCAATGGAGATGGTATTAAACAGGCTTAAAGCTGAGTACTCATTAGCAAGAAAAATGTTTTTCGAATATAAGATTGGCAGTGAATTTTTTGATGAAAATTCTGAGACATGTTTTTCTGAATTGTATAATGGTGAGGTATTGTATGAAAATGTTGAGAAATTAAGGGTAGCATTTAGATCCTGCTTTGGTGTCTTAGATAAAATAGCAGTTGCACTATGTAAGTTATTTGATTTAAAACCAGATAGAGGTCATATATACTTTCATAACTTCTGGCAGGTTCATGATGAGAAAAGAAAGAACAAAATAAATAAAACAAATAATAAAGCGTTGCTCGGTTTGTTTAGTATCGCAATGGATTTGAACGATAAAAATGGTGAGCTTGCTTTTTTTAGGGATTGGAGAAATGATTTAGAGCATAAGCTATTAGTAATTCACGAGAAGGGGATGTTAGTAGACTTATATGATTCTTATGGTTTTTTTGACGAAGTGAAATTTATTGAGAAAGAAGAGTTTGAGCAACATCTGTTACAACTTATGAAAATTGTGAAATCAGCAGTTATTCTCTTTGTCTACACAATACGTATAGAAGGGAAAAGAAATATTCCTGATGACGTTTTGACTATGACGAACACTATCGAGAGAAAAATATTATAGCATGCTTTATGAGCGATAGAGCGGTCGGTATTTCTTTATGCTTATTTCTTAGCAATGAAATTTCTTGCTTAATCTTGAGTTATTACAAAGCAACTATGTCGACTCTTCCCTCACAGCAGATCTTCAGCTCAGTCAGCAAAGTCCGCTTTGTGCCTGAAGCGGACTTTGGTAACTATCAGTAAACAAATTAGTGTTAATTCATATATTAATTTTCATTAGCAGTATTAAAGACAGCTTTGCTCTTAGTATCTGAATCTATCCATTTACCTTTTTTTGAACTATAAATTCTTGAACCATCGAGAGAATAATATTTAACAAATACAGAATCCTTAAAACCCTGATCGGCTAATTCTTTTGCTTCCCACTCTGATACAATGTAGTTATCAGAAAGAATTATCACGTCTGCAACACCTTCAATCCCTTTGTCTGTAAGATGTACTGCATTTTTGTTCCAGCGGTTTGTATATGTACTAACATATAAAGAAGTTAAACCCTTAACCTTTCTGGCTCGTTTGGCATAATCTTCTATGTCAGGCATCCAAACAGCATCCTTTAGTTCATCGGCGTGTTGTTTCGCATACTCCACATCTTGAGGAGTAGCGTGAGGGCTGTTCTGTATGTCAGTAGCTGTCCATCTATGTGAGCTCGCATAAAACGCAACGTCCCGAGCGTATGCCATAAGATTAGCTTTACGGTCTGCTTCTTGACTATGTTCCTGATATTGGAAGTAACCCACAATTGCGACAGAAATCAATGCTACGATACCAATAGTAACGCCAATCCATTTCCATGCTCTTCGGGGTAATATCTTAATTATTACGACAATTAATAGTACTGCGACCAGAAAAAGCACGAAACTCAACATTTCAATCCCAATTTATAAATAGATAATTACTGTACATGTCACATTAGCATGCTTACAAAACTTTGTGAAAATAAAACAACCTAGCTGACTTGCTCCCCGCGTACTGTTATGGTCTGCTCCTCGCTCATAGCAGTCATTTACCCGCCCTACTATCGCGAAAGCAATATCCACACACCCTCAAAAACCTCAAAGGGGCTCATCATAGCCCCTTTCTCACACCACCCTCTAAGCAGCTAACAAAGCCTGCCCGCACTCAGTGCGCCACAATTCGCGGCTCCTTCACAAACTCCGCCAGAAGCCAAATCATATCGTGCAGCAGCCCCGTAAGCTCTTTCGCAACGTTCGCGGGCAATGTCCCCCCTTTAACGGCCTGGGTAAGTGCCAGCGCATAGTCTATCTGGGTAGCGGTGTCGTGCCAGCAGTCCGGCACGCAGGAGGTCATTTTTTCTCCCACAATCAACTGTTCAATAAGGTTCGGCGGGAGATCGGCATCGCAGAGTTCTCGCAGTCGATGAAGCGCTTGCAGCAGGCGCTCGCAGAGTGCAGAGCTAATGACGCTATCATCGCTTTCGACCAGCACGGTCACCAGCGCGGCGCAGTTGTCCGCCACGTCAAAGAGGTCGGCGTCAACCGGAAGGGGTCGGGTAATAAGCTGCTGAATAATGTTTTCGTCAGATTGCAGGTAAGACAGGGTTGGGATAGTAGCCATAAGGCATCCTCAGTGTATGAAATTGAATTAACCACCCGATGAGTTCCTACGCTCGAGGGGGCAGCGCTGACGGAGGTAGGAATACCGCCCACAGAGAAAACGGCCAGCCTTAACGGCTGCTCCGCCAGCGCCACCGTGATTTTAACGGCATATGCACTGTTGCGACAAAATAAAGTCGCACTGTGAGATCCGGGTTCCTACACCCGATTGCGGATGTGCCGCAACGCCGTCACTTTACGACCCCGATAACCGGAATAAAAGCATTAACCCTCATTTTCACCGGGTTACTTTTAGGTTTGCGAGGCTCCTTCCAGAAAGACGGTATCACTCCCCCAATCCAGCGCACTCACCACCTAATTTTGCCCCGACCTCTTTCACAAAACTGATGTATTGTTTTTAAACCATTCATTCCAGTGCAGGACACCTGACCCATGATCACCATCCTTGGCAAAACCACCTCCATCAACGTGCGTAAAGTCCTCTGGACCTGCGAAGAAGCCGGAATTGCATATCAGCAGGAAGATTACGGCAGCGGATTTGCCCCGACGGAAACGGACGCCTTCCGCGCCCTGAATCCCAACGCCATGGTGCCGGTGTTGATCGACGGCGATTTTGTGCTGTGGGAATCGAATTCAATCTGCCGCTACCTGGTGCGCAAAGCCGGACGCGATGACCTGCTGCCATCGCAGCCGCAGACCTGCGCTAACGTCGAGCGCTGGATGGACTGGCAGGCGACCGAATTCAACAACGCCTGGCGCTATGTCTTCCCGGCGCTGGGGCGCAAAAACCCGGACTATAACGATCCCGCGCGGATTGCCGCCGGGATAAAAGAGTGGAACCACTGCATCGGCATTCTGGAGCAGCAGTTGCAGCGCACCGGCGCCTTTACTGCGGGCGAAACGTTTACGCTTGCAGATGTGGTGCTGGGGCTGTCGGTGAACCGCTGGAAGATGACGCCTTTTGACAAACCCGCAGTGCCTGCCATTGATGCCTGGTTTGAACGTCTTAATCAGCGCCCGGCATTTTTGCGACACGGAAATAACGGCATGGTCTGAATTCCTCACGGCCCTATATTCAGCAAGGATATTTTATTTAATTACAAAACCCTGCATGTCGTCAGAAGGAATAATAATTAAGCCATATCCTGGACTGTCCGTTGTATCGCTTTGCTAGCCTGACGTTTCAGGCAAAGCTCACCCCGGAGGTATTCTTGCTGATTAAACTCAAAAAAGAACGAACGCATCAGGAGGATCGCCGGTTAGCCCTCTGGCTGGCGACATCCGCTGGCTTGCTCAACGCCATCGCCCTTGGGGCATTTGGCTTTTTCCCCTCTCACATGACCGGCAATACCTCACAATTATCCAGCGAAGTCTCTTCCACCGATCTGAACGATATTATTTTCTTTGGCTCCATTATTCTGGCGTTTGTCACGGGTGCCATTCTTGCGCGCATTATTGTTATCTGGGGCATTATCCATAATATCCGGCTGGTTTTTTGCCAGATCCTGTTTGTCGAAGGGTTATTACTGACCGGTATTTCGGTTTACGAGATGTATTTCCATGCCCTCACCAGCAACCGCACAATTATTATCTTTCTCTGTGGTCTGATGGGGATCCACAATTCCACCTCCACCCAGCTCTCCAGCGGCCGGGTGAGATCGACGCACATCACCGGCACGCTGACGGACGCGGGAATATCGCTGGCCTCGGTAGTCGTGGCGATGCTGCGCCGGGACTACTCCAAAGATACGGCGGCGCAGAAAAGCCAGCTTAAAACCCACTTAACCACCCTGTTCTCGTTTATTACGGGCGGTATCGCAGGGTTGCTCCTGTTCCGGTGGATTGGCTTTAATGCAATGCTGGCGCTGGGTGTCATACTGGCGCTGGTATCCGTTTGTTCCATGATTACCATCGCGGTACGCGTGCGCAAAGTTCGCGCAGCCCTCGGCCGATAGTCAAAACGCAGAGGGCAGAATGTCGCGACAGTTGTGACACTGTCACTTTTATGAAGTCGCTTTAGGACTATTCTGCCCTCACTCAGCCAGCCCTTACCTCATAAGGCTTAATCAAGGTTGTCACTAGTTTCATAGGGTTACTGATTTTCCCCCTTCGCTGGAACCCTTCCCAAACGCTTGCTATAGGTCAACTACCCCTGCCGAAACATGGCATAACAACAGGCAACCGCTGGTTGCGATAACGCATGCGCACAGGGAGACACACCGCAATGCATCCATTACTCAAACGCTCGCTGCTGTTTGTCGGCGCCATAATCGTGGTTCTGGCCCTCCTCACCTGGGGCATTGGGCTGGAGACGATCAAGGCGCGTCAGGTTGACCTGATCTACCTCGGGCAACAGCATTTAATCCTCGTATTTTCTTCGATGTTCTTCGCACTGCTGGTTGGCATTCCGGCGGGTATCCTGCTCAGCCGCCCGGCGGCGCGTGGGGTAGCCGAATACGTGATGCAAATCTTCAACGTCGGCAACACCCTGCCGCCGCTGGCCGTTCTGGCGCTGGCAATGGTGGTGATTGGCATTGGCGATACGCCAGCCATCATCGCCCTGTTTCTTGCCTCGCTGCTGCCGATTGTGCGCAATACCTACGCCGGGCTGTGCTCGGTGCCGTCGTCATTACTGGAAGCGGCGAACGGGATTGGGATGACCAAATGGCAGCGTCTGCGCCAGGTGGAGTTACCTAACGCCTGGCCGGTGATGCTCTCGGGCATCCGCATCGCCACCGCCATTAATGTGGGTACAGCTCCGCTGGCCTTCCTGATTGGCGCCAGCAGTTACGGCGAGCTGATTTTCCCCGGCATCTACCTGAACGACTTCCCGACGCTGATCCTGGGCGCGGCGGCCACCGCGCTGTTTGCCCTGATCCTCGACACCCTGCTGGCTGCGCTGGGTCGCGTGATGAGTCCCCATCTCGCTCGATAACAATAACAAGGAGCTTTCATGAGACTAATATCCAGCCTGACGGCGCTGTGTGCCGCGGCGCTCTTCACCAGCCAGGCGATAGCCGCCCCGCTGATTCTGGCGACCAAGAGCTTTACCGAGCAGCATATTCTCTCGGCCATGACCGTGCAGTATCTGCAAAAGAAAGGGTTCCAGGTGCAGCCGCAAACCAATATTGCGACCGTTATCTCCCGTAACGCGATGATCAACAAACAGATTGATATGACCTGGGAGTACACCGGTACGTCGTTGATCATCTTTAACCACATCAACAAGCGCATGTCGCCGCAGGAGTCTTACGAGACGGTTAAGCGTCTGGACGCGAAGCACGGTCTGGTCTGGCTCAAACCCGCCGATATGAACAACACCTATGCCTTCGCCATGCAGCGTAAACGCGCTGAAGCGGAACATATCAACACCATGTCTGAGATGGTGGCGAAGATTGAGCAGGTTCGTAAAACCAACCCGGACAAGAACTGGCTCCTGGGACTGGATCTTGAGTTTGCCGGGCGCAGCGACGGGATGAAGCCGCTGCAGAAGGCCTACAACATGGCGCTGGACCGTCCGCAGATCCGCCAGATGGATCCCGGTCTGGTGTATAACGCGGTGCGCGACGGTTTTGTTGATGCCGGGCTGATCTACACCACCGACGGCCGCGTGAAAGGTTTCGACCTCAAAGTGCTGGAAGATGATAAAGGTTTCTTCCCGAGCTATGCCGTCACCCCGGTGGTGCGTAAAGACACGCTGGAGGCGAACCCGGGGCTGGAAGAGGCGCTAAACACCCTCTCCGCCCAGCTCAACAACGACGTTATCACCGAGTTGAACAAGAAGGTGGATATCGATCATCAGTCACCGCAGCAGGTCGCCCGTGATTTCCTGCGTAGCAAAAAGCTGTTGTAGGAGGCGCAATGGAGACGATTCACTACATTCTTGATAACTGGGATTACCTGTTAACCCTGACGCTGCAGCATCTGTGGCTGGTGGCGCTGGCGGTGGGCCTGGCCATTATTATCGGCGTTCCGCTCGGCATTTTAATTGTCCGTCACAAATGGCTGGCGACACCGGTGCTGGGGATTGCGACCATCGTGCTGACCATTCCGTCCATCGCCCTGTTTGGCCTGATGATCCCGCTGTTTTCGCTGATCGGTCAGGGCATTGGTGCCCTGCCCGCCATTACCGCGGTGTTTCTCTACTCGCTGCTGCCGATTGTACGCAACACCCATACCGCGCTGGACAGCCTGCCGCCCGGTCTGCGTGAGGCTGGACGCGGCATCGGCATGACCTTCTGGCAGCGGCTGCGCTGGGTTGAAATTCCCATGGCGCTGCCGGTGATTTTCGGTGGCATCCGTACCGCCGTGGTAATGAATATCGGCGTAATGGCGATTGCCGCCGTGATTGGCGCGGGCGGCCTGGGCCTGCTGCTGCTCAACGGCATCGGCGGGAGTGATATCCGCATGTTGATTGCGGGGGCGCTGATGATTTGTCTTTTAGCGATTGTGCTCGACTGGCTGCTGCACCGTCTGCAGGTGGTACTGACTCCGAAGGGGATTCGATAATGATAAAACTGGAAAACCTCAGCAAACACTTTTCACAGAAGCACGGCCAGACCGTTAAGGCCGTCGACAACGTCAACCTGAACGTGCCCGAAGGGGAAATGTGCGTCCTGCTCGGTCCGTCCGGCTGCGGGAAAACCACCACCCTGAAGATGATCAACCGCCTGATTACACCGAGCAGCGGCACGATCCTGATTAACGGCGAAGACACCAGCGGGATGGATACGGTGACGCTGCGCCGCAACATCGGCTATGTGATCCAGCAGATTGGCCTGTTCCCGAACATGACCATCGAAGAGAACATTACCGTGGTGCCGCGCATGCTGGGGTGGGATAAAGCCCGGTGTAAAACCCGTGCCGAAGAGCTGATGGATATGGTGGCGCTGGATCCGCGTAAGTTTCTCAACCGCTATCCGCGCGAGATGTCCGGCGGCCAGCAGCAGCGTATCGGCGTGATCCGCGCGCTGGCGGCAGATCCGCCGGTACTGCTGATGGATGAGCCCTTCGGCGCGGTGGACCCCATCAACCGTGAAGTGATCCAGAACCAGTTTCTGGAGATGCAGCGCAAGCTGAAGAAAACGGTGATGCTGGTCAGCCACGATATCGATGAAGCCCTGAAGCTGGGCGATCGTATCGCCGTTTTCCGTCAGGGGAAGATTGTCCAGTGCGCCAGCCCGGACGAGCTGCTGGCGAAGCCGGCGAACGAGTTTGTCGGCTCGTTTGTGGGTCAGGACCGCACCCTGAAGCGCCTGCTGCTGGTGTCGGCAGGCGACGTCACCGACCAGCAGCCTACTATCACTGTACGCGGCTCTACCCCGCTTCCAGAGGCCTTTGCCACCATGGATGATAACGATATCCGCGCCATCACCGTGGTGGACGAGCACGGTAAACCGCTGGGGTTTGTGAAACGCCGGGAAGCGCGCAACGCCAGCGGCACCTGTGCCGATATCCTGCATCCGTTCCGCATGACCGGCAAAGCGGAAGATAACCTGCGCGTGGTGCTCTCTCGCCTGTATGAAAGCAACACCAGCTGGATGCCGATTGTGGATGAAGAGGGTCGCTATAACGGCGAGATTTCGCAGGACTATATCGCGGAGTACCTCAGCTCAGGGCGTACGCGCAGGGCGCTGAATATTCACAGCGAAAGTTAATTCTTCCGGCCGGGCTTGCCCGGCTTTTTTTCGCACGCAGACCTTTTGCTAACCCCGTCATTTCCCGCCACAATATTGCATCGACCCCGTTTACTCGCGACCCATGCAACGTCTTCATACTTACCCCGATATCCGCGCGATGTTTCGCCGGCTTCTGATTGCCACCGTCACGGGCGTACTGGCCGCGCTGGCCGTTGCCGTGTTTCGCCACAGCATGTATCTGCTGGAGTGGCTGTTTCTCAGTAACGACAGCGGCAGCCTGGTGAACGCCGCGGCGGCGTTGTCCCCCTGGCGTCGCATGCTCACGCCTGCTCTTGGCGGCCTGGCAGCCGGATTGTTGCTATGGGGGTGGCAGCGGCTGACGGCGCAACGCCCGCATGCGCCAACAGATTATATGGAAGCGCTTGAAACGGGTGACGGGCAGTTCGATTACGGTGCCAGCCTGGTCAAATCCCTGGCGTCACTGCTGGTGGTTTCCAGCGGAAGCGCCATCGGGCGTGAAGGGGCGATGATCCTGCTCGCCGCCCTCGCCGCCTCCTTGTTTGCGCAGCGCTTTACGCCGAAGCCCGAATGGAAATTATGGATCGCCTGCGGGGCGGCGGCGGGAATGGCCAGCGCCTACCACGCGCCGCTAGCCGGAAGCCTGTTTATTGCGGAAATCCTGTTCGGCACGCTGATGCTCGCCTCGCTCGGCCCGGTAGTCATTGCGGCCGTCGTAGCGCTGCTGACGACGCGTCTGTTAAGCCCTGGCGCTACCACGCTGTATGAGGTGCATCTCAGCGAAACGCTCACTGCAGGCGATTACGGGTTGATCGTTATCATCGGTCTGCTGGCGGGCATCTGCGGCCCGCTGCTGATGTGGCTGATGACGGTTAGCCACGCGCTGTTTCTGCGTCTCAAACTCTCACCCCCCTGGCAGCTGGCGCTCGGGGGGCTGATCGTCGGGCTGCTGTCGCTTCTCACGCCCAAAGTGTGGGGCAACGGCTATAGCGTGGTGCAGGCCTTTCTGCTCTCACCGCCGCTGCTGTCCGTTATTGCGGGCGTGTTTATCTGTAAGCTGCTGGCGGTACTGGCAAGCAGCGGTTCGGGCGCACCGGGCGGGGTCTTCACACCGACGCTGTTTGTCGGGCTGGCGACAGGAATGCTCTTTGCGCAGCTTTTTGCGCTGTGGCTGCCGGGTTCTGAAACGGCGATTTTGCTGGGACTGGCGGGGATGGCGACGTTGCTCGCTGCCACGACGCATGCGCCTATTATGTCGGCGCTGATGGTGTGTGAAATGACCGGGCAGTATTTTCTGCTACCCGGCCTGCTGATTGCCTGCGTTGTTGCGTCCGTACTCTCGCGAACGTTACGCCACGACTCGATCTACGGCCAGCACACTGCCGAGAGCAGAGAGATCGATGTACTGCGCTAGTTCGCGCTGCTCGGCGCGCGGCAAATAAGGCAGTTCGCCCACCAGAGGGCCGGGCAGTTTTTTGCTCAGCACGTCGATGATTTCTGCATAGTGCGCAAGGCCCGGGTTGATACGGTTTGCCACCCAGCCCACTAACGGCAGGCCGTCATTGGCGATCGCCTGCGCCGTCAGCAGCGCATGGTTGATACACCCTTCCTGGATGCCCACCACCATCACCACCGGCAGTTGTTCCTGCACCACCCACTCGGAAAGTGGACGCAAATCGTTCATCAGGCTGCGCCAGCCGCCCGTGCCTTCAACCACAACGTGATCAACCTTCTCGCTCAGGTTCGCCAGCCCATCCGACAGCAGGGTGTAATTGATCAGCCCGCTGTGCGCCACGCTGCTCTCCTCTTCGCTCAGGGCAATAGGATTGACCGCGTCATAAGGCAGCTCCAGGGATGAGACGCTTTGTAAAACCAGGGCATCTTTATTACGCAGCCCCTCTGGCGTCTCTTTACTGCCTTTTGCGACCGGTTTGTACCCTGCAACACGTTTACCGCTTGCTGCCAGCGCCTGTAGCAACGCGCGCGATACAACAGTCTTGCCGACAGAGGTATCTGTACCAGTAACAAAGAAACGCTTAAGCATGACTCATTCCACCTCTTGGGTATGCTTCGAAAATATAAACCAAGTAAATAATTCAGTGGGGGAAGTCTACGGGAAGCGTGCGCTATCCGGCTTGAGATAGCGCAATTTTTAGTAAGTCTGTGGAAAAGAGTTAGCCCTGCAGCAGGCGGATCAGTAAGGAGCCGTTATACATTGCATCTTTCACCAGCGCGGCGCCGGCCATGGTGCCCTGGTTCGAAAACTGCGTGCTTTCGACCACAATGTTTTTGCTGTAAGCGGGCAGCGCCTGCTGACTAATGCAGGCCGAGATCGCCGGGAAGAGGATATCCGCCGCCTGGCTGAGCGGGGAGCCAATCAGGATTTTTTGCGGGTTAAACAGATTCACCATAATGGCGAGAATGCGCCCGACGTTATTCCCTACGCCAGTAATGATGTCCTTAGCCAGCAGATCGCCCTGCCGCGCCGCTGTGCACAAGGAATCTACCGTCAGGGGTTGCCCGTGCAACGAGGAGCTCATGGACTGGCTGAGCCTCACCTGCGCCAGCTCAAGCACGCTTTCCACGCTGGCAATGGTCTCCAGGCAGCCGTGGTTGCCGCAGTAGCAGCGTTTCCCGTAGGGATCGACCTGCGTGTGGCCGATCTCCACCAGGCTACTGCTGCCCGCATGCAACAGGCGTCCGTCGGTGATGACGCCCGCCCCGACGTTATGGTCGATCACCACCTGAATGACATCCCGCGCCCCGCGTGACGCGCCAAACAGCGCCTCCGCCATGGTCCAGGCGCTGATGTCATGCTGAATGTAGACCGGTACGCCGGTATGGTTTTTCAGGACCTCACCCAGCGGCATCTCTTTAACGTCTTCATAAAACGGCATGCGGTGCACAATGCCGTTCTCGGTATCAATAATGCCCGGCATGGTGATGGCAATCGCCGTTAAGCGTTCAAGCTTCTGCTGGTGACGAATAAAGAAATGATCGATATGTGTGACAATCGCCTCAAGAAGCGGTTGATCAGCGTTAAGCGGCAGCTCCAGCCGGTCTTCCACCACCAGCTTGCTGCTGAGATCGCGCAGCGCAAGAAAGATCTCGCCCCGGCTGATGCGCAGCGACAGGTAATGCCACGCTTCCGTCTCCACCACCAGCCCGACCGCCGGACGACCCCGGCTCCCCGGCTCCTGAATCTCCGTCTCCTGAACCAGGTGGGCTTCCAGCATTTCGCGAACAATCTTGGTAATACTGGCGGGAGCCAGTTGGGCCAGGCGCGACAAATCGATACGCGAAACCGGACCAAGCTGATCAATCAGGCGATATACCGCGCCAGCGTTGGTCTGCTTAATCTGATCAATATGCCCTGGCTGACTATCAGCAACCACCTCGTACTCCCTTATTTTCGAGCTTCGAAATAAACTTTGGGCTATGGTGAAGCACTTGCATGGCCGTCGTCAAATATTTACTTAGCCATGTGATTTACTGCACATTTTTGCCCATTTTTCCCTATAAATATCGCCCGGCAGAGGCGGTGATCAGCTGCTTTTTAAAACGCTGTGCCGCATTGCTCTGTTCATGATGTCTGGACCACACCAGCCACATCTCCGATACCGCGTCGTCTTCGGCAAGCGGAACCCAGCACATTTCACGCAATTGTACCCGTTTAAAGGAGGCCGGAAGAATAGAAACCCCCAGCCCGGCGGCAACCAGGCCTATTATTGTCATCGCCTCTCCTACCTCCTGGGTAATGACCGGGGCGAGATCGTAGCGGCGCATCAGGCCCAGAATATCGTCATACAGACCGGTTCCCACCTGCGGGTCGAAAAAGACAAACGGCTCTTTCGCCAGCTCCGCCAGCGTGACGGCAGGTTTCGACGCCAGGGGGTGATCGCGCGGGATCATCGCCATCAGCGGCTCGCGCAGGATCACCTGCCACGCCAGCGAGTCCGGCAGTTGAGTGTTGCGCATCAGCCCTAAATCCAGCGCCCCTTCATTCAGCGGAGCAATTTGTTCCCGGGTATTAATTTCGCGCGTCTGAATATGCACGTCCGGGAAGTCACGGCGAAACGACGACAGGGTTTGCGAGACGGCGCTGATAAACGGGGCAGACGAGGTAAACCCGATGCGCAATTCACCGGCTTCCCCCAGGTAGAGCCGCTCTGCGCGGGCGGCGGCGTCGTCAACCATGCTCAGAATTTGTCGGCTGTCGGCCAGAAACTGCCTGCCTGCCGCCGTCAGGCTCACGCTACGGTTGGTGCGGGCGAGAAGACGGGCGCCAATCTGCTGCTCCAGGATCTGAATTTGCTGGCTGAGCGGGGGCTGCGAAATGTTCAGGCGCGCGGCGGCGCGGCCAAAATGGAGTTCTTCTGCCACCGCGACAAAGTAGCGTAAATGACGCAGTTCGATATTCATATTTTATAAGTATCATTTGAGATTATTAATATATTAGACAGAATATTTACATTTTCCTACCCTGAAGGGGTGGTCATACCCGTCACCAGAAACCACGGGGATGTTTAAGCAAGGAACATGTGTGAGTCGTACATCTACCGTTGATATCGAACCGGCACGCGATATCGATGATTTACCCGCAGCTTCTCAGCCGGCGCAGTTTATTAAACGTGGTACCTCCCAATTTATGCGCGTCACGCTGGCGCTGTTCTCAGCCGGTCTGGCAACCTTTGCCCTGCTCTACTGCGTTCAGCCTATCCTTCCCGTGCTGTCACATGAGTTTGGCGTCTCACCGGCCAGCAGCAGTATTTCTCTCTCTATTTCAACCGGGATGCTGGCTGTCGGCCTGCTTTTTACCGGCCCTCTCTCTGATGCCATTGGGCGTAAACAGGTGATGGTGACCGCGCTGATGCTGGCGTCGGTTTGTACGTTGCTCTCCACCATGATGACCAGCTGGCACGGGATCCTGATGATGCGCGCGCTCATCGGGTTATCCCTGAGCGGCGTGGCAGCGGTCGGGATGACTTATCTCAGTGAAGAGATCCACCCGAGCTTTGTCGCGTTCTCCATGGGGCTGTACATCAGCGGGAACTCCATTGGCGGTATGAGCGGACGCCTGCTGAGCGGCGTGTTTACAGACTTCTTTAACTGGCGCATTGCGCTGGCGGTGATTGGCTGCTTTGCACTGGCCTCTGCGCTGATGTTCTGGAAAATTCTGCCGGAATCACGCCACTTCCGCCCCACCTCCCTGCGTCCGAAAACGCTGTTTATCAACTTCCGCCTGCACTGGCGGGATAAAGGGCTGCCGCGGCTGTTCCTGACCGGCTTCCTGCTGATGGGATCGTTCGTCACGCTGTTTAACTATATTGGCTATCGTCTGATGCTCTCGCCGTGGCATCTGAGCCAGGCGGTGGTGGGCCTGCTCTCCGTGGCGTATCTGACCGGGACCTGGAGCTCGCCAAAAGCCGGAGCGATGACCGCCCGCTATGGCCGTGGGCCGGTGATGCTGGTCTCAACCGCCGTGATGTTGCTGGGCCTGTTGCTGACGCTCTTCTCGTCCCTGTGGCTGATTTTCACCGGAATGCTGCTCTTCTCTGCCGGTTTCTTCGCCGCGCATTCCGTTGCCAGCAGCTGGATTGGCCCGCGCGCCCGTCGTGCCAAAGGCCAGGCATCCTCTTTGTATCTGTTTAGCTATTATCTTGGCTCCAGCTTCGCCGGGACGCTGGGCGGCGTATTCTGGCACAACTACGGCTGGAACGGCGTGGGCGGGTTTATCGCGCTGATGCTCTGCGGGGCACTGCTGGTAGGCGCCAGTCTTCATAAACGTCTGAGATAATCCGCCTGCGGGCTGATATCCGGTAAGACGAGCGATCCAGATAAACGGCACCAGCGTACTGGTGCCGTTTTTACATTCAGGAATCCCAGGCCTGCTCTATCTTAGCGGCTTCAAACTGCGGAGGCGGTTTTCGGAAACGGCGCGTCAGCCATGTCAGATAAAGGACCCCCAGTGCCGCCCAGATGAGGCCAAGCGTCAGGGACGTCGCTTCGAGGTTTATCCACAGCACGCCGACCGTTACGGCACCAATGAGTGGCAGCAGGAGATAGTGGAACCGATCTTTCCACGTTTTGTTCAGCCCCTTACGCCGCCAGAAATGGTTGTACACCGAGAGATTAACAAACGTAAACGCCACCAGCGCGCCAAAGTTGATCAGCGCCGTCGCGGTCACGAGGTCAAAGTACAGGGCCGACAGCGCCACTATCCCTACCATAATGACGTTCAGGGCCGGAGTACGCCATTTCGGATGCACGTAGCCAAACACCCGCTCCGGAAAGACGTTGTCACGCCCCATCACATACAATAAGCGTGAGACGCTGGCGTGTGAAGCCAGGCCTGAAGCGAGCGTATTCACAAACGTGGTACACAGAAACACCGACTGGAAGAGCTTGCCGCCCACGTACAGCGCAATTTCCGGCAGCGCGGCGTCCGGGTTCTTGAAGCGCGCAATCGTCGGGAAGAAGAGCTGCATGAAAAACGAGGCAACAATGAATATCAGCCCGCCATACAGTGCGGTCAGGAAAATGGCTTTGGGAATAACCCGCGCCGCATTTGGCGTCTCTTCCGACAGCGTGGTGACCGCGTCAAACCCGAGGAAAGAGAAGCAGACGATAGTCGCGCCGGTAATAATCGGGATCAGATGTGCGTTCTCGCTGATAAACGGCTGCAGCGACCAGACGGTGCCCACGCCCTCCCCCTTGTGCAGGCCATGCACCACGAGTATGACAAACACCACCATGATAGCGATCTGCACCAGCACAAACAGGGTGTTAAAGTTGGCGACCAAATTAACACTCTTCAGGTTCGCCAGCGTCAGGATCGTCACAAACCCTACCACCCACACCCACGGTGGGACTTCCGGGAACAATGCGGAAAGGTAGATCTTCGCCAGCA
The DNA here is from genome assembly GCF_028737495.1 of Enterobacter cloacae complex sp. 2022EL-00981. Classification (NCBI taxonomy): domain Bacteria; kingdom Pseudomonadati; phylum Pseudomonadota; class Gammaproteobacteria; order Enterobacterales; family Enterobacteriaceae; genus Enterobacter; species Enterobacter cloacae complex sp. 2022EL-00981. The sequence continues at coordinate 120,911 of NZ_JAQZRK010000012.1, read as the reverse complement.
GCACGTTGATCATCGGCAGGAAGAGATAGTCCAGCAGCGATGACCAGCCGACCATAAACCCCAGATGGGGTCCGATCGATTTCTGCGTGTAGGTGTACGCAGAGCCCGCCTCCGGGAACTGTCGTACCAGTTTGCCGTAGCTGATGGCGGTAAACATGACGCCCGCCAGCGCCAGGAGATACGAGGCGGGCACGTGGCCATTGCTGATACCGGACACAATGCCGAAGGTATCAAACACGGTCATGGGGGTAAGGTAAGCCAGCCCCATCATCACCACCTGCCAGAGCTTGAGGGAACTGCGAAGCCGGGCTCTTCCGGCCATGCCCGGCGAATCAAGAGATGTGTTAGTCGCCATAGACCATCCCCCCCATGCTTACCGTGGTTTGCAATCGCGTTGACCTTAACGCAAACCTGCTTAGCAAAGGGGGAAGTTGTAAAGAACATACGCGATCGTACCAGCGCAGCGTCTCTCGCTCGCACTCACAGCAGGCGCCTGACTGGCCCCCTTCGCCCTGCGGATAGTTGAACATCTGCATCATTTCCTACCTCGTCACACAGTGTCGTTAAGAAAGTCCCTGTGCCGCCTGCGCTCCATAACGCGACTCCCGGGAGATAGCTGGCGTGCCAGCGAACAGTTCGGCCAGGCTCCGCGCAGGCCGTTTGGTGATACGTATGCAATGAAACAAAGCGGCCCCTGACCGGGGCACGTCATCAGGCGTTTTTCAGCATCCACTCGATTTCAGTTTCGGTAATCAGGCGTTCGAACTGCAGTAATTCATCATTTTTGCAGGCGTGATAGACGTGGCAGAAACGTTCGCCCAGCCGCTCGCGAAGGTGATCGTTTTGCATAAATTCCCACAGCGCATCGCTCTGACGAATCGGGAACGGCAGTCCGTCCTGCTCCAGACCATTGCCTTCAACTTCTTCCTGCAGGGGTAAATCGTTATCCAGCCCGTGTAAAATGCCGGCAAAAATCGCCGCCATCACCAGATACGGATTCGCGTCTGCTCCCGCCACCCGGTATTCGACCCGATGGTTATGGCGATCGCCGCAGGGGATACGCAGGGCAACCGTGCGATTATTGTGTCCCCATGACGCCTGCGTCGGCACGTACATTCCCGGCTGGAAACGGCGGTAGGAGTTGACGTTCGGCGCCAGCAGCGCCATGGACGCTGGCATCAGATCGATCATCCCGGCCAGCGCGCGTTTCAGCAGCGCGGAATCCTCACCGCTGGCGTCTGCGAACACGTTTTCGCCTCTGTTGTTTTGCATGCTGATGTGGATATGCATCCCGCTGCCCGCATGTTCTTCATACGGCTTTGCCATAAACGTGGCGTGCATCTTGTGTTTTTCCGCCATCTGCCTGACGAGACGTTTTAGCGCCAGCGCATCATCGCAGGCATCCAGCACGTTTTCCGTATGGTGCAGGTTAATCTCAAACTGGCCCGGGGAGGCTTCAGCCACTGCCCCGTCGGCGGGGATCAACTGCAGCTGCGCCAGTTCGTCAATGTCATTCAGCACGTCAGCAAAGTGGTTGAGATTATCAACCGAGTAGACCTGACTCTGCGTGTTACGCACGTCGGTGCCCGGCGCGCAGGGTGGCTGCAGATAGCCGTCGGCATCGCGTTTACGGTCAAGTAAATAGAACTCCAGCTCTACCGCTACCACGGGGAACAGACCGCGCTGGCGCAGCTGCTGCCAGAGTCGGTTGAGTACGTTCCGCGGCTCAACGTCAAAGGGAGCGCCATCTTCATCGACCATGGTGAGCTGCACCTGACCAATATACTCCGGGTCGGCGGCGGAGGGTGTCAGTGTGCCCGGCACCGGCACACAGATACAGTCCGGCTCGCCCAGCTCCTGCCCCAGCCCTGCCTCTTCCACAACGTTACCCAGAATGTCCATGGCGAAAACCGATGCCGGGAAATAGCAGCCTTTTTCAAGTTTGCTCAGTCCGGCAACCGGGATGCGTTTGCCGCGAAAACAGCCGTTCAGGTCGGTCAGGAGGACATCAATAAACTGGGTGTCAGGATACTTTTCTAAATAGCGCTTCACTTCCTGCGTAAAGGCGCTGCCCCGCCTCTCATCCGTGTGCTGCACAAAGTTCTCAACTTCTACGATATTGGTTTCCATGATTTACCACCGTTTTTGGGATTTGCGTTCGCTGCTCTGGACTGTCAAATATAATGTCCACACTATCGAATCTGTATGCAAACAAATTGTTTGTCAAATGTTAAATTAAGTTTGCAAAAGGCAGATCTCGTTGCTAGATTGAGAAAATATTGAACGAAAAGGCCGTTTCACAGGCGAGAATGGCCTAAATTTAGTCCACTTTGTGAGGGCGATCATGGAAAATATAATGAACAAGCCAGTTATTGGCGTGGTGATGTGCAGAAACAGGCTTAAGGGTCATGAGACCCAGACCCTGCAAGAAAAGTACCTGAATGCCATTATTAACGCGGGGGGCTTACCTGTTGCCTTACCGCATGCGCTGGCAGAGCCAGAGCTTATTACCGCTCTGCTGCCAACCCTGGACGGAATTTACCTGCCGGGCAGCCCAAGTAACGTGCAGCCGCACCTTTATGGTGAAAACGGCGATGAGCCTGACGCCGATCCCGGGCGAGATCTTCTGAGTATGGCGCTGATAGCTGCCGCGCTCGAAAGGCGCATCCCCATTTTCGCCATCTGCCGGGGGCTGCAGGAAATGGTTGTTGCCACGGGAGGAACGCTGTATCGCCGCCTGTTCGAGCAGAACGACCTGCTTGAGCACCGGGAAGATCCTGAACTGCCGGTTGAGCTACAATACGCCCCTTCTCATGAAGTTCAGGTTCAGGAGGGAGGACTGCTGTCTCAATTAATACCAGGCTGTAACACATTTTGGGTAAACTCGTTACACGGGCAAGGTGCACGGACGTTAGGACCACGGCTTCGCGTGGAGGCCCGCTCGACGGACGGGCTCGTCGAAGCGGTCAGCGTTCATGACCACCCTTTTGCCCTCGGTGTGCAATGGCACCCCGAATGGAACAGCAGCGAGTATGCCCTGTCACGCATGTTGTTTGAAGATTTTATCACCGCCTGTCAAAGCCACATTGCCGAGAAGCAACGGCTTTGACCACTACCGTAAAGGAAATGCAACTATGAGCGATGACGGACTGGCGCCAGGGAAACGTCTGTCTGAGATCCGCCAGCAATTGGGTCTCTCGCAGCGGCGTGCCGCCGAACTGTCTGGGTTGACACACAGTGCCATCAGCACCATTGAGCAGGACAAAGTCAGTCCTGCCATCAGTACGCTGCAAAAGCTGCTGAAAGTTTATGGGCTGTCGCTCTCGGAATTCTTTTCGGAACCGGAAAAACCTGATGAACCGCAGGTGGTTATTAATCAGGAAGACCTTATCGAAATAGGCAGTCAGGGGGTTTCGATGAAGCTGGTTCATAACGGAAATCCGAACCGTACGCTGGCGATGATTTTTGAAACTTACCAGCCAGGAACCACGACCGGAGAGAGGATCAAACACCAGGGTGAGGAGATCGGTACGATACTGGAAGGTGAAATAGTGCTGACCATTAATGGCCAGCCTTATCACCTGGTTGCGGGGCAAAGCTATGCCATTAATACCGGCATACCGCACAGCTTCAGCAACACCTCGGCAGGCATCTGCCGCATTATCAGTGCCCACACCCCCACCACGTTCTAATTACCACTCAGTCCCGGCGTAAGTGCGCTTACGCCGGGACAAATAAAAACGATCAATGTCGGCATTCAACGGGTTAATTCCCGGGATGCCCCACGGCTTCGTATTGCCTGAAACGGCCATGACCTTATTTATCTGATTGCGAAAGAAAGGAGTGAATATGCATTTTCAGCACCTGACTTACTGGCAGGATAAAGCAAAAAACAGCGCCATTGAGACCCGGTTATTTATTAACGGTGCCTATTGTGACGCCGCCGATAATGCCACGTTTGAAACCGTCAATCCCGCGACACAACAGACGCTGGCGAACGTGGCCCGGGGCAAACAGGCGGACGTGGACCGTGCAGTTCAGGCGGCGCGTGAGGTATTTGAGCGCGGTGACTGGTCGCAGGCATCTCCGGCGCAGCGCAAGGCCGTGCTCAATAAGCTCGCCGATTTGATGGAACGCCACGGCGAAGAGCTGGCCTTACTGGAAACACTGGACACCGGTAAACCCATCCGCCACAGCCTGCGCGACGATATTCCCGGCGCAGCGCGCGCCATTCGCTGGTACGCCGAAGCGGCGGATAAAGTCTACGGCGAAGTGGCGCCTACGGGGCCGGGCGAACTGGCGATGATCGTGCGCGAGCCGATCGGGGTGGTTGCGGCCATCGTTCCCTGGAACTTCCCGCTGCTGCTGGCCTGCTGGAAGCTGGGCCCGGCACTGATCGCGGGCAACAGCGTGGTATTGAAACCCTCGGAGAAATCACCACTCACCGCCCTGCGGCTGGCCGGGCTGGCGAAAGAGGCAGGCCTGCCGGACGGCGTACTGAATGTGATAAGCGGTTACGGCCACGAAGCGGGCCAGGCGCTGGCACTGCATCCTGAAGTCGAAGTGCTGACCTTTACCGGCTCTACCCGTACCGGCAAGCAGTTGTTGAAGGACGCGGGAGAAAGCAACATGAAGCGCGTCTGGCTGGAGGCGGGTGGCAAGAGCGCCAACATTATCTTTGCCGACTGTCCGGACCTGGACAAAGCCGTGAGCACGACCGCCGCCGGGATTTTTTATAACCAGGGGCAAGTCTGTATCGCCGGTACCCGCCTGCTACTCGAAGACAGCATCGCCGATGACTTTCTGGCAAAGCTAAAAACGCAGGCCCGTCACTGGCAGCCGGGCGATCCGCTCGACCCTGACAGCACGATGGGCATGCTCATCGACGCAGCACATGCCGATACCGTCCACACGTTTATTCGCGAGGGAACCCGAAAAGGTACGCTGCTGCTGGACGGGCGGGAACAAGCATGGCCTTGCGCAGTCGGTCCCACCATTTTTGTCGACATCGATCCTGCCTCCCCGCTGTGTCGGGAAGAGATTTTCGGGCCGGTGCTGGTCGTCACCCGTTTTAAAACCGAAGAAGAAGCCTTAACGCTGGCCAATGACAGTGAATATGGGCTTGGCGCGGCGGTATGGACCCGCGATCTTTCCCGCGCGCACCGCATGAGCCGCCGTCTGAAAGCAGGCTCGGTCTTCGTCAATAACTATAACGACGGCGATATGACCGTCCCCTTTGGCGGCTATAAGCAGAGCGGCAACGGTCGCGATAAGTCCCTGCACGCGCTGGAAAAATTTACCGAACTGAAAACCATCTGGATTGCCCTGGAGTCTCAATCATGACCGAACATACCACCAGCTACTACGCGGCCAGCGCGAACGCTTACGAACCTTTCCCGACGCTTAACGAGTCGATCAGCTGTGACGTGTGCGTGGTGGGCGGCGGCTATACCGGCCTCTCCTCCGCGCTGCATCTCGCCGAAATGGGCTACGACGTGGTGCTCCTTGAAGGAGCGCGCATCGGCTTCGGCGCCAGCGGACGCAACGGCGGCCAGCTGGTTAACTCTTACAGCCGCGATATCGACGTGATTGAGAAAAACTATGGACCCGATGCCGCCAGAGTCCTCGGGAGCATGATGTTTGAAGGCGGGGAGATCATCCGGGAGCGTATCCAGCGCTATCAGATCCAGTGCGACTATCGTCCCGGCGGGCTGTTTGTGGCGCTAAACCATAAGCAACTTGAGACGCTGGAGGAGCAAAAAGCCAACTGGGAACGCTACGGCAATACGCAGCTGGAGTTGCTGGACGCCAGTGCCATCCGCCGGGAAGTCGACAGCGAACGCTATACCGGCGCGCTGCTGGACCGCAGCGGGGGGCATATTCATCCACTGAACCTGGCAATCGGCGAAGCGGACGCCATTCGCCTGAACGGCGGGCGGGTGTATGAACAGTCCCCGGTGACCGCCATTCAGCACACCAGCCCGGCTGTGGTAAGCACGCAGCATGGCCAGGTGACGGCCCGCTACGTGATCGTCGCCGGGAATGCCTACCTGGGCGACAAGATAGAACCGGAACTGGCGAAACGCAGCATGCCCTGCGGCACTCAGGTCGTGACCACCGCCCCGCTGCCGGAAGCGGTCGTCCGCACGCTGATCCCCAATAACTACTGCGTGGAAGATTGTAACTACCTGCTGGATTACTACCGCCTTACCGCCGACAACCGCCTGCTGTACGGCGGTGGCGTCGTCTATGGCGCGCGCGATCCGGACGATGTCGAGCGTCTGGTGATGCCAAAGCTGCTGAAAACCTTCCCACAGCTGGCCGGTGTCAAAATCGACTACCGCTGGACGGGCAACTTCCTGCTGACCCTGTCACGCATGCCGCAGTTTGGTCGTCTGGATAAAAACATCTATTACATGCAGGGCTACAGCGGCCACGGCGTTACCTGCACCCACCTGGCCGGACGGCTGATCTCGGAACTGTTGCGCGGTGACGCTGAGCGCTTTGATGCGTTTGCCAACCTTCCGCACTACCCCTTCCCGGGCGGTCGCAGCCTGCGGATTCCATTCACGGCGATGGGCGCGGCGTATTACAGCCTGCGCGATCGTCTTGGCGTATGAGCGTTTCGACAAAAGGGTATCTGACATGAGTAACCAGGAATTTCATCAGCGCAGACTTTCTGCTACCCCGCGCGGTGTAGGCGTAATGTGTGATTTCTTTGCCCGCACGGCGGAGAATGCCACGCTTACCGACGTGGAAGGCAACGACTATATTGATTTCGCCGCCGGGATCGCGGTACTGAATACCGGCCATCGTCATCCTGAACTGGTGGCCGCAGTGGAAAAACAGCTTCACCAGTTCACCCACACGGCCTACCAGATTGTGCCGTATGAAAGCTACGTTTCATTAGCCGAAAAACTTAACGAGCTGGCTCCGGTGCAGAGCCCGGCCAAAACGGCGTTCTTCACAACGGGCGCGGAAGCGGTGGAAAATGCCATTAAAATCGCCCGGGCCCACACCGGCAGACCGGGCGTGATTGCCTTCGGAGGAGGCTTTCACGGCCGAACCTATATGACCATGGCGTTAACCGGCAAGGTCGCGCCTTATAAGCTGGGATTTGGCCCCTTCCCGGGGTCGGTTTATCACGTGCCCTATCCCTCGGAGCTGCACGGCATCACGACGCAGGATGCCATCACGGCGATAGAACGTCTGTTCAAAGCAGACATTGAGGCGAAACAGGTAGCGGCGATTATTTTTGAACCCATTCAGGGTGAAGGCGGATTCAACGTCGCCCCGCCAGATCTGGTGGCCGCCATCCGCCGTATCTGTGATGAACACGGGATCGTGATGATTGCCGACGAAGTACAGAGCGGCTTCGCCCGTACGGGGAAACTGTTTGCCATGGAACACTACGCGGACAAGCCCGACTTGATGACGATGGCGAAAAGCCTGGCAGGCGGAATGCCGCTGTCCGGCGTGGTGGGCCGCGCCGAAATCATGGACGCGCCGGCGCCCGGCGGTCTGGGGGGGACCTATGCAGGCAACCCGCTGGCGGTGGCCGCCGCGCACGCGGTGCTGAATATTATCGACAACGAGTCACTGTGCGCCCGCGCCCGACATCTGGGCGATCGACTGAAAGCCACCCTGGAAGAGATTCAGGGCACCTTCCCTGCGCTCGTGGCGATAAGGGGAAGAGGATCGATGATTGCGGCGGAGTTTTTTGATCCCGAGAGCCGTGCACCTTCGGCCGCCATCGCGCAGGCGATCCAGCAAAAAGCACTCGCCCAGGGCCTGCTGTTATTGATCTGCGGCCAGTACGGCAACGTGATCCGCTTCCTTTATCCGCTGACCATTCCGGATGCCCAGTTCACCCAGGCACTGGCGATCTTGCAACAGGTTATGCGTGATAAGACCTAAGTAACCACCGAAAACCGTCTCCCGGCATTCCGGAGACGGTTTCAACGGAGGAGATCGGCTTAGATTTCCTCCGTGTGGGAAATGCTGGGGAATTTGGTCTGTTTCATTGTATGCTCCCTGAAACACATCCCTGGCAAGAGGAAATAAGAATTGCAAAAAACATCCGCCTATCAGTCACTTGTGAAAACCTTCCAGCGTCTCTCCCGCTTCTCGCACCTCTCCTCCATCGCCAGCTGGGACATGTTCACCATGATGCCGCCAGGCGGCAGCGCCGCGCGCGGTGAAGCGCTGGCGGAGATGAGCGTCCTGCAACATCAGATCCTGACCGACAAAAAAGTGGGTGAATGGCTGGCTGCAGCGGCAGGTGAAGATTTGAATGACGTCGAACAGGCCAACCTGCGTGAAATGACGCGTCAATATCAGCAGGCCTCGCTGCTGCCGGAATCGCTGGTGGAAGCCAAATCGCTGGCGGGCAGCAAATGTGAGCACGCCTGGCGTAGCCAGCGTCCGTCCAATGACTGGCAAGGCTTTTCCGCCAATCTGAAAGAGGTAGTAAAACTCAGCCGTGAAGAGGCGCGTCTGCGCGCGGAGGCAAAAGGTTGCTCACCTTACGATGCGCTGCTGGATATTTTTGAGCCAGACATGACCAGCGCACGTCTGGACGTGCTCTTTGCCGACATGAAGTCGTGGCTGCCGGATCTGCTGGCAAACGTGGTCGACAAGCAGGCCAGGCAGACCTTCGTTCCGCCTCAGGGCCCCTTCCCGACGGCAACGCAGCGTGAGCTGGGGCTGGAAGCCATGAAGATGCTCGGCTTCGATTTCAACGGCGGTCGTCTGGACGTGAGCGCGCACCCGTTCTGCGGCGGCGTGCCGGAAGATGTGCGCATTACCACGCGGTATGACGAAGATGAACTCCTCAGCGCCCTGTTTGGCGTGATCCACGAAACCGGACACGCGCGCTACGAACAGAACCTGCCGCGCGCGTGGGCCGGTCAGCCCGTTGCCCTGGCGCGTTCAACGGCAATCCACGAATCCCAGAGTCTGTTCTTTGAGATGCAGCTTGGCCGCAGCGAGGCGTTCCTGAAACATCTCCTCCCTGCCGTTCATGCCCGTTTTGGCAGCCAGGCGGCGTTTAGCGAAGAGAACTTTATCGCCTGGAACCAGCGCGTGAAGCCGGGCTATATCCGCGTCGATGCTGACGAGGTGAGCTACCCGGCACACGTGGTGCTGCGCTATGAGATTGAGCGGGCGCTGATCAATGGCGATATCGAGGTGGAGGACATCCCGGCCCTGTGGGATGAGAAAATGCAGGCGTGGCTCGGGTTATCCACCAAAGACAACTACCGCAACGGCTGTATGCAGGATATCCACTGGACCGACGGCGGATTCGGTTACTTCCCGTCTTATACGCTGGGGGCGATGTACGCCGCGCAGCTGTTCCATGCCGCGAAAACGGCGCTGCCAGGTCTGCAGGCCTCTATCGCTGACGGGGATCTGTCGGCCCTGTTTGACTGGCTGCGCCAGAACGTCTGGCAACACGGCAGCCGGTTTACCACATCACAGCTGATCACCCAGGCGACGGGAGAAGATCTGAATATCCGCTACTTCCGTGAACACCTGACCTCGCGTTACCTGTAATGACCCACGCCGGGGAAAGCCCCCGGCGTTGTACAAACGGTTACACGCCGATACCAATCACTCACGGAAACCCCGAATTTACAGGGATATAGTTATTTCAACGGCCCCGCAGTGGGGTTAAATGAAAAACCAAATTCGAGGGTATGAACATGAATAAAGTATTAGCTCTGGTTGTTGCCGCTGCTATGGGTCTGTCTTCTGCTGCGTTCGCTGCTGAGACTACTGCAACTGCTCCAGCTGCCGCTGCACCTGCTGCAACCACCGCTGCACCGGCAAAAACGGTACACCACAAGAAACATCACAAAGCTGCTAAACCTGCTGCTGAGCAAAAAGCGCAGGCGGCTAAAAAGCACCACAAAAAAGCCGTAAAACAAGACGCCGCTAAACCTGCTGTTGAGCAGAAAGCACAGGCCGCCAAAAAGCACCACAAAAAAGCGACTAAACCCGCTGTAGAGCAGAAAGCTCAGGCCGCTAAAAAGCATCACAAAAAAGCAGTAAAACACGAAGCTGCTAAACCAGCTGCTCAGCCAGCTGCGTAAGAGTACAAGCTAAACCGTGCCCTTCGGGGCACGTTGGTAAACCGGCGCTGAACCTTTCAATACAGCGCCGTTTTTTTATCCGGAGGGCGTATGCTGCGACGCTATCGGTTTGAGTTGATCCTTATCCTGCTTATTTTATGCGCGCTCATCGCAAGCCAGTTTTATCTTTCCTGATCGTAGCACGCTGATTTTACTCCCACTTTAGCGCTGTCCCGTCTATAGTATTTTCATAGGGTTCACTTTTAATAATCATAATTACCCCCACCAGAGTGTGATATGCGTAAATCTGTTGTGTTATTACTGGGAACGTTTGCTCTTTTTTCTGGATTCGCGCATGCGGATGATGGCGATGATGACACCATTAGCGCGAAAGAGCTTAAAACGCTGTTTTTCGGTCATGATGATCGTACGCGTGTCGCCGATCCTACCCAGGCCCCGTGGGATGCCATCGGGCAACTGGAAACCGCCAGCGGTAACTTATGCACCGCCACATTGATTACCCCTCAGCTTGCCCTGACCGCAGGCCATTGCCTGTTGACGCCGCCGGACGGCAAACCCGACAAAGCCGTGGTACTGCGATTTGTGTCTCAGAAAGGGATGTGGCGCTATGAAATTCACGGGATTGAAGGCCGGGTTGACCCTTCGCTGGGTAAGCGCCTGAAACCGGACGGCGACGGCTGGATAGTCCCGCCCGCTGCGGCCTCCTGGGATTTCGGTCTCATCATTTTGCGCTACCCGCCTTCTGGTATCACTCCTCTGCCCCTGTTTGATGGCGATAAAGCCGCGCTGACCGCCGCGCTGAAAGCCGTCGATCGCAAGGTGACGCAATCCGGTTATCCGGTCGATCATCTGGATACGCTGTACACCCACACCGACTGCATTGTGACCGGCTGGGCGCAAAACAGCGTACTCTCTCACCAGTGCGATACGTTACCGGGCGACAGTGGCTCACCGCTGATGCTGAAAACGGATAACGGCTGGCAGTTGATTGGTGTGCAGAGTTCAGCCCCGGCGGCCAAAGACCGATGGCGCGCGGATAACCGTGCTCTCTCGGTGACCGGTTTTCGCGACAAGCTGGAAGCGCTGGCACAATAACAGGCCAGCGCCGCCTCGCCTGACGTCATCAGGCGAGTTTTATCATAATCATACCGGCCAGCAGCAATACCAGGCCGATCCAGCCTTTATTATTTAACCGTTGGCCGAAGAGCACCCACCCTGCTGCCAGGGTCGCGGCAATACCAAACCCGCCCCACAGGGCATAGGCTACAGACAGATCGATACCTTTGACCGCCTGAGACAGGGCGCTAAACGCCCCCAGCACAGCGGCAATCGACATCAGACCGTAAACTTTACGGCGAAAACCATCAGAGAATTTCAGAAACACGTTCGCCAGAATTTCCAGAACAATGGCGAACCCCAGCCAGGCCGCGTGGATCCATTCAAACTGCTGCATGGGTCTGCTCCTTCTGCGGTTTTGTCGGTTTACGTGTACCCGATTTAATCAGCACAATCCCGACTACCAGCGTCGTCAATCCGGCGATCTTCATTGTTGATAAGGTTTCGTCAAATAACAAAACGCTGAACAGCGTAATCAACAAAATACCGATACCTTCCCAGAGGGCATAAGCCACCCCCAGCGCGATTTTCTTCACCGCAAACGAGAGGAAAATATAGGAAAGCGAAATCATCACCAGCATTAAAATAAAACCGGTATTGCCATCGCTGACGCTTGCCCATTTCATAGACAGCGTGCCGGTAATTTCAGCGAGAATAGCCAGGGCTAATAAAATCCAGTAAAACATGTTTTTCTCCTGCTTGAGAATATAATCCATCGCGGCTCGCTGCGAACAGCAAACCCAAAAAAGGAAATTAAATCAGATAGCTAAGCGCATGGCGCCAGCTCAGGCAGAAGACGTGACTATAGCGCGTTGCGCCAGTGTTGCTCACCGGACAGAAGGAAGAAAGAGGTGGAGAATACAGCAGTATGGTTTGAAGAATACGTCCTGAACAAATTGTCCATAAAATTACAATTATCCGCGGTGTTGCTTCTCGTCTTTGCGGATCAAAATTGTCCTCGGTAGTTGAACACGCTGAATTTGTACCATAAGTCAGGATTTTACTCAAAGTCTTTTCAATTCTTTACTGAGCTCGTTTGATTTTGGTTAGTTTATTTAAACGCCATTCGCATTTATCATTAATAAAAAATATTCAGGAACCGCCATGGCTAAACCCATCATTACCCTGAACGGCCTTAAGATTGTCATCATGCTTGGCATGCTGGTGATCATCCTGACGGGCGTTCGTTTTGCCGCCGATATTATCGTGCCTTTTATTCTGGCGCTGTTTATTGCAGTGATCCTTAACCCGCTGGTTCAGCGCATGGTGCGGATACGCATACCGCGCGTGCTGGCGATCACCCTGCTCATCAGCATCATTATTATCGCGATGGTGCTGCTGGTCGCTTATCTGGGCACGTCGCTGAATGAACTGGCGCGCACGCTGCCGAAATACCGCTCGTCGCTGGTGATACCCCTGTTGCAGATTGAACCCTGGCTGCAGCGCGCGGGCATTGAGGTCTCCGTTGAGGAACTTCTGAAGTATATCGACCCCAACGCAGCCATGACCCTCGTCACCAGCCTGCTGGCGCAGCTCTCCAACGCCATGACCTCTATTTTCCTGCTGTTTTTAACCGTGGTATTTATGCTGCTGGAGGTGCCGCAACTGCCTGCCAAACTACAGCATATAATGGTTCGGCCGGTGGAAGGCATGGGCGCGATTCAGCGTGCCCTGGACAGTGTTTCCCGCTATCTGGTGCTGAAAACGGCGATCAGTCTCGTCACCGGGTGTGTTGTCTGGGGCATGCTGGTTGCGCTGGATGTGCGGTTTGCGTTCGTCTGGGGACTGCTCGCCTTTGCGCTTAACTATATTCCCAACATCGGTTCCGTGCTGGCGGCCATCCCGCCTATTCTGCAGGTGCTGGTTTTCAGTGGTTTGTATGATGCCCTGATTCTGCTGGCCGGTTATCTGGTAATTAACCTGGTCTTCGGAAACATTCTTGAACCGCGCATGATGGGACGCGGGCTTGGGCTTTCGACCCTGGTGGTGTTTTTGTCCCTGATATTCTGGGGTTGGCTGCTCGGCCCCGTTGGCATGCTGCTCTCCGTTCCGCTGACCATCATCGTCAAGATTGCGCTTGAGCAGACGGCGGGCGGACAAAGTATCGCCGTACTGCTGAGCGATATGAGTCACAGAGGCTGAGCAACCCGTCAGTTTACCTACTCGCGCCAGCCCATTGCTGGCGCCACATGTTTGAGGATCGACTCAATCACATGCGCGTTGTAGTCCACGCCAAGCTGATTCGGTACGGTCAGTAACAGGGTATCCGCTTCGGCTATCGCGTCGTCCTGCTTCAATTGTTCAACCAGCTTGTCGGGCTCTGCCGCATAGCTGCGCCCGAAAATCGCCCGCGTTTTTTCATCCAGATAGCCCACGCTATCGCTGTCGTTGCGGCTGGCCCCGAAATACATCCGGTCACGATCGTCCATCAGGGCAAAGATACTGCGGCTCACCGACACGCGCGGCTGACGGGTATGGCCCGCCTCAGCCCAGGCCTGACGATACGCGCGGATCTGTTTTGCCTGCTGAATATGGAACGGCTCGCCGGTTTCATCGTCTTTCAGCGTTGAGCTTTGCAGGTTCATGCCCAGTTTTGCGGCCCAGACCGCCGTTGCATTTGAACCGGCGCCCCACCAGATGCGGTCGCGTAAACCTTCGGAATGAGGCTCCAGGCGCAGCAGACCCGGCGGGTTCGGGAACATCGGTTGCGGGTTTGGTTTCGCAAACCCTTCTCCGCGCAGCACCTCAAGCAGCACCTCGGTATGACGACGCGCCATATCCGATTCGTTTTCCCCTTCCTGCGGGACATAGCCAAAGTGACGCCAGCCATCAATCACCTGCTCCGGCGAGCCGCGGCTAATTCCCAGCTGCAAACGCCCACCGGAGATCAGATCCGCCGCCCCGGCATCCTCCGCCATGTACATTGGGTTTTCATACCGCATGTCGATCACGCCGGTACCGATTTCGATGTTTTTGGTTTTTGCGCCTATCGCCGCAAGCAAGGGGAACGGCGAGCTGAGCTGGCGGGCAAAGTGGTGCACACGGAAATAAGCGCCATCGGCACCCAGCTCTTCAGCGGCCACGGCCAGGTCGATGGACTGCAGCAGCGTGTCCGCTGCGGTTCGGGTACCGGACTGTGGCGACGGCGTCCAGTGACCAAATGATAAAAATCCGATCTTTTTCATAAGGGGTAATCCTGAGAATGTGTTGCGTTTCTTCTACTCTACGCATTACCGGGCAACAATAAATGCCGTTTATTTAACGGAAAGCGTCAAATAAATTGACTGACCTGAGCAGATCGCTATTGCGTTCCATAATGGGATATAATTTCGCTCACTCTTTTCCTGGCAGGTAAAACCGGCAATGGCTCTGATCCCTAAAAACTACGCGCGGCTGGAAAGCGGCTACCGTGAAAAAGCATTAAAAATTTATCCATGGGTCTGTGGGCGCTGCTCACGGGAATTTGTCTATTCCAACCTTCGGGAACTGACGGTTCACCATATCGATCACGACCATACCAATAACCCGGAAGATGGCAGTAACTGGGAGCTGTTGTGCCTGTTTTGCCACGATCATGAACACTCGAAGTACACCGAGGCGGATCAGTACGGCACCACCGTTGTCGCGGGAGAAGACGCGCAAAAAGATGTGGGTGTCGCCACCTTTAATCCGTTTGCTGATTTGAAAGCGATGATGAACAAGAAGAAATAATCTTCCAGGAATTTTCTCGCTCCGGCCAGCTCTGTTCACCCGTATACATAGACGTACCAGGTAATGACATAGATGGCCGTAATGATTACCCCGGCTACGCCGAGGAAGATCGCGTCTCTCACCACTACACTAGAATGTCCAGGTGATGGCGGCGGTGACAGCGCCTTCGTTACGTCGCGATACGATCGGGCTGTTATTTGCATGCTCCCCAAGCCAGGTGTAGTCGGCACTCAGTACCGTGCCCCAATGGGTATCGAACTGATGACTCCATGTCAGACTGCTGTCTATACCGTAGAATCCACCGGGCGCTGAATAACGGCTATAACCGGAGCGCTGACTCTGCTGCTGACTGACGCCATACCAGGTATTGAGGTAACGGCTGTCGCCAAACAGGGATGCAGACTGAAAAGCAATCGTGTCCTGACTGGTTTGTAGAGGAAGCAGCGTAACAGAGGCCTGGTAGTTTACCCCCTGACTGTCCGTTACAGGCAGGGTCGCTTTGCCTTCCACACTCAGCCAGGAAGTGATTTGCCAGCCGACCGCCAGCCCGGTATTCAGGCTGGTATCGATCTCTCCCATCCCTTTCAGATTATTTGCTCCCTCGCGCCAGCTGGCGTTTTCGTCCGCCCTCCCCAGGTCGTAACCCAGCGTATGTTCAAGGTACACGCCGCTGTCATTTTGCAGGTCATATCCAATGCCTTTCTGCGCATCAATAAAGAATGCACCTTTGCGCCCCTGTAAAACAGGAACCCCTTGCCATACCTGCTTGTCAGAGCCTGAATAACGAGGCGCATAGCTTCCTCCTGCCCCAATCGTCAAATAGTCGGAAGACGTTTGTGCCTCATCGGCGTGTACGCCGGATGCTGCCGTCATCAGAAACGGAACGGTCATATACAGGGCTTTTTTTCTCGCTATCATACTGGTCTCCACTTCTACGTTGTGCGCAGTATGATTTGGCTAAATCAATGAATAGTCGGGATAGTGTTAAGAAACGGTCAAGGTGAACAGATGTTGTCCAGAAGAGTGCTGATTATTGAAGATGATGCCGATGCGGCTGGCGTACTTGAAGCTTATTTACGCCGTGAAAATTACGATGTGACCGTCACGGGGGACGGGCTGGCCGGGCTGGAGATGGCGCAACGCTGGAAACCCGATCTTGTCTTGCTGGATGTCATGCTTCCCGGACTCAACGGAACTGAGGTGCTGGCCAGCCTGCGTCGCAAAAGCGATGTGCCCGTTATCATGGTGACGGCTATGGGCGATACGCCCGATCGCATCGGCGCGTTGAGATACGGGGCTGATGACTATGTCGTTAAACCCTATCATCCGGGTGAAGTCGTGGCACGGGTGCAGGCGGTGCTGCGCCGGAGCAATAAAAACACGCGCGAAGAAGAGATCCTTCGCTGGCAGACGCTGGAGGTGGATGTCACGGCCATCGTGGCGAGCATTATCAATGATGACAACACGCCGCGGGTTCTGGATCTGACCCCAACGGAATTTTCGCTACTGGCCACGCTGATGCGTTCACCTTCGCGTCCTTTTTCCCGTCAATATTTACTGGAGCACTGTTTGCCGGAAAGCGAGGCCCTGGAGCGGGTGGTGGATACCCATATTTATAACCTGCGTAAAAAACTCGAAGCCGCGGGTCTTTCCGGCGTGCTGGTTAACGTTCGCGGCGTGGGTTACAGGTTCAGACAGCCATGATAAAGACCCGTCATTCCTCCCTCTGGCGCTGGATTTGCGCGCGCATCCTGGCGCTGGCGATTGGCAGCGTGATTGTTATAGCAGCCTGTATGTGGCTGCGTTACGCCGTGCAGAACTACTGGATAATGGGCAAAATGCCCGCAGCGGTCCGGCAGGAGTTTCTCACGCTCAGCCAGAATCCGCAGTCAAACCCGGCCCGCTTTCACGATATTGTAGACAGCTGGTGGGGGCTCAGTTACTCCACCCCGTCTATCGCCTCGGCTGACTGGGTCACCGTGGCTCTGCTGGTGCTGGTGATGATCCCCTTCATTGTGGTGATGGGACTTAAGCACGCTCGTCCTCTGGCGCTGCAGTTCAGCTGTCTTCGTGATGCGGCCAAAGATGTGGCCGATGGGCAGTTTGGCCGACAGGCAGAGCTGGTGAAAGATGCGCCCGCTGAAATGATCAGCTTTGCGGCTGACTTTAATACCATGACCGGACAACTGGCTCGCTATGAAAAGGAGCTGCGCGCCTCGCACGTTGCCATGGCACATGAGCTGCGCTCTCCCCTGACGGCAGCCATTGGGCGTTTGCAGGGTATGATGGACGGCGTGTTTGACGCCACCCCGGAGCAGTTAGGGATGGTGATGAAACAGCTCCAGCACCTCAACCGGCTGACCGATGAATTGCACCTTCTCTCTTTGGCTGATGCGGGAAATCTTGTGCTTGAAGACAGGCCATTCCGTCTGGATGAGCTGATTCAGGAGCGGGCAGACTGGATAACCCCGCAGGCCGATGCGCAAAATTTTACGATAACGTTGCGTAACCCGCGCGCATGCCCCTTCAGAGGCGATGCGTTCCGTATGGGACAGGTATTTACGATCCTCATGGAGAATTCACTCCGCTACGGACGCGAGGGAGGCCATCTGGAGGTGGCGCTGCATTATGCCCAGGGGCAGTACACCCTCGAATTCGCCGATGACGGTCCGGGTGTATCAAAGCACTTTTTACCGGACATGTTTAAGCGATTTAGCCGCGAGGAACAATCACGAGCCCGGCACTCCGGTGGCAGCGGCCTCGGTTTATCAATTGCGCAGGCGATTTGTCAGGCGCATAGGGGAAGTATTAGCGCGTCATTACCAGAAACCGGAGGGCTTCTGGTGCGCATCCAGCTGCCCTGGCGCGCTTGTGACGAGGAAAATTCCCGCTCTTGATAAACCCTTGACACAACATCGAATCTTTCTCGATGAACAGCCGATTAAATAACGCCATCCCTTTTCTGGAGCGGCGTTATGTCAGACGAATTCATTCTCTCCCTCCGCCACAGCCTGGATCATGTATACAGCGTGGCGCGCACCCTTTCCTGGCTACACTTTATTCCCCTGGTGATACTTGCCCTGGCTATCTTCCCGCTAACCGGTTGCGGCGATAAACACGAAAACACGCCGCCCCCCGTGCGGGCGGTACGCTACAGTGTGGTGGGTTCAGCGAAAACGCTGCCAGCACTGGAAAGAACCGGTGAGATCCATGCCCATGATGAGACGACGCTGAGTTTCCGTACCGGGGGCAGGATCCTCACGCGCGTCGTCGATATTGGCGATCGGGTTACCGCCGGGCAACTGCTGGCGACCCTCGACAATACCACCGGACAAAATCAGCTCGACGCGGCCACCGCTGACTATGAGGGTGCCAAAGCCTCAGCGCAGATTGCCGCGCTCAACGTCAACAGAATGCAAACGCTGATGTCCACCGGCGCTATAGCCCGCACACAACTCGACACAGCCCGTGCAGACTGGCTTGTCGCCAGCGCGCGTCTGAAAAGTAGCGAGGCGGCACTGCGCAACGCCCGGGAAAGCCTGGGCTGGACCCGCCTTCTCTCGCCGAAGGAAGGCATCATTACCGCGGTTAGCGCCTCTGCGGGCCAGATTGTCAGCGCAGGCCAGTCGGTGCTGACGCTGGCGACCGGTGAAGCCCGCGATGTGGTGTTTGATGTTGCCGCGCCTGATGAGATCCCCTCACCAGATAAGGCTGATTTCCGCGTCGCCTTGCTCAGCGACCCGACGGTCAATGCTTCAGCGGTGTTACGCGATATCACGCCTCAGGCCGATCCCCTGACCCGTACCTGGCGGGTCAGAGCCACCCTGAACAACCCGCCCGCCGCCATGGCACTGGGTGCCAGCGTCACCGTAACCCTGCCCTCCAGTGCCGCGTGCGGTTACGTCCTTCCTGCGTCGGCACTGAGTCGTTACGCAGACAAGCCCGCTGTGTTTGTAATCAACCGGCAATCTCAGGCGCAACTGCGCGTGGTTGTGCCTGCACGTTACACGGCCTCCTCCGTCATCATCGCCTCCGGTCTTGCGCCCGGTGACAGGGTGATTACGGCTGGCGTGAGCAAATTACGCTCAGGAGAACAGGTGATTGCCGGGGAGGAGCAGCCATGAACATGAGAAGCACAAAAGAGACATTTAACCTCTCCGCCTGGGCGCTTAAAAATCAGCAGATGGTCAGTTTCTTTATGCTGCTGGTGATGGCGATGGGCGTGTTCTGTTACGAGCGCCTGCCGCGCAACGAAGATCCGGCGTTTACCATCAAAACGGCCGTGGTCTCCGCGCAATGGCCGGGGGCATCGGTAGCGGACACGACTCGCCTGCTGACGGATACGCTTGAGAAAAAGTTACAGGAGATCCCCTGGCTTGATTATATCGAAAGCGAAACCCGGGCAGGACGCACCGTTATTCATGTCAACCTGCGCGATGATACGCCGCCGCAAACGGTGCCGGATATCTGGTACCAGGTGCGGAAGAAAATGCAGGATATCGCTCCGTCTCTGCCAGAAGGCGTTCAGGGCCCTGATGTCAACGACGAATTTGACGACACGTTCGGCACAATTTATGGCTTCATCCCCGAAGGCTATACCCTGCGGGAGGTTCGGGATCGGGTGGAGACACTGCGTCGGGAACTGATGTCCCTGCCGGATATCGGCAAAACCACCCTGCTGGGTGAACAGCAGGAACAGATGGTTCTGGCCTTTTCCCCGGCCCGTCTGGCGGGGATGGGTCTGAATATTCAGCAGGTGGCGGAGGCGCTCAGGGCGCAGAATGCAGTCGTCCCGGCGGGCATCATACGCACGGGGCAGGAGAACATCGCACTCCACGTCAGCGGTGCGCTCACCTCAGAGGAGAGTTTACGCGCGGTCACGCTGCATATTAACAATCGTTATATCCCCCTGACTGACATTGCCACCCTCACCCGGAAAAGCGCCGAACCGCCCTCACCGGCGTTCCGGGTTAACGGAAAACCGGCTATCGGGCTGGCGATTTCAATGGCGCCGACAGGCAATATGCTGCGCTTTGGCGCCGCGTTGAATCAAAGAGTGGCCGCCCTCAGCGCCGGGCTGCCGCACGGTATCGAGATGGTGAAGGTCGCCGATCAATCCGCGGTAGTCAGTGACGCGGTGAGGGGTTTTATCAGGGTTCTTATTGAAGCGGTGGTTATCGTCCTGGCCGTTTCATTTGTCTCTCTGGGGCTACGGGCGGGGCTGGTTGTGGCTGCGGCAATCCCGCTGGTTCTGGCCATGACCTTCGCCGGAATGATGCTGGCCGGGATTGGCCTGCAGCGCATCTCGCTCGGGGCACTGATTATTGCGCTGGGTCTGCTGGTGGATGACGCCATGATCACCGTGGAAACCATGGTTTCTCGTCTGGAGGCTGGCGATTCCCGTCGGCAAGCGGCAACCCGGGCGTTCACCACGACGGCATTCCCGATGCTCACCGGCACACTGGTGATGATCGCCGGATTTATTCCGGTCGGCTTTGCGGCATCCAGCGCGGGTGAATACTGCTTTTCTCTGTTTGCGGTCGTGCTGATTGCCCTGCTGTGTTCATGGGTGGTCGCGATCCTGTTTTCACCGCTGACCGGAACATGGCTGCTGCCGGAGAACGTCAGGCATCATGCCTCCGGCCCGGGGCGGCTCGCACGCGGGTATCACTGGCTGCTGCGTAAGGTATTGCGCCACCGACTCACCACCGTGCTTTGTGCCCTTGCCGCACTGGGTTTGTCCCTGTACGGGACGACGTTTATGCAAGGCGAGTTTTTTCCCGCTTCCGACAGACCAGAGCTGCTGGTGAGCCTGACGCTTCCGGCCAACGCCTCACAGCCGGAAACGCAAAGAGAGGCCGAAAAGCTGGAGAAGGCGCTGGCAGGCAATAGCAATATCGATCATTACTCAACATACGTGGGATCGGGCGCCATCCGTTTTTATCTGCCAATGGATGTGCAGCTGGAGAATGAAAACAGTGCCCAGTTGGTGGTGGTCGCGAAAAACCTCGCCGCCCGCGACCGTCTGCACGCACAGCTGAACAAGATACTGGCGACGCAATTTAGCGACATCATCACACGCGTATCGCCCCTGGAGCTCGGCCCCCCGGTCGGCTGGCCAATCAAATACCGGGTTAGCGGGCCGGACTATGTGAAGGTTCGGGCGCTGGCGAATCACCTGACGGACGTGATTGGCCAGTCACCGCTCTCACGTGAAGTCAACCAGACCGCCGGTGAACCGGAGAGAGTGATTACCCTTGAGGTGAATCAGACGGCAGCCCGGGCTGCGGGCGTGTCGTCAGAAAGTCTGGCCCGGACGCTGAATACGGTCTGGTCCGGCAGCGTCGTGACCTCAATACGGGATAATGACCGGCTGGTGGATGTGGTGCTCCGCGCCAGAGTCAGTGAACGTCTTAATCTGGCCACACTGTCGTCACTGACCGTTGAGGGGAACGATGGCAAAAAAATTCCGCTCAGTGCTGTCGCAACGCCGGTCTGGGGTGTGGACGATCCGGTTGTCTGGCGTCGTCAGCGCCTGCCGTTTATCACCGTGCAAACTGACCTTGCGCCGGGACTCAGAGCCGAGGTCGTCTCCGCCGCGCTGCGCCCGGCAGTGGATAAACTGCGTGCCCGTTTGCCTGCGGGCTACAGTATTGAGGAAGGCGGCGCGGTTGCGGAATCCGATAAAGGAAACCGCTCTGTCTTTACCGTTCTTCCGGTGACGCTGGTCATTATGTTGTTATTGCTGATGCTTCAGCTACGACGCTATTCCCGGATGTTTCTGGCCCTGTTCATGGCCCCGTTTGGCTTACCGGGCATCGTTCTGGCGATGCTGCCGGGCGGAACACCGATGGGGTTCGTCGCCCTGCTGGGCGTGATCGCGCTGGCGGGCATGATCATTCGTAACGCGGTGATCCTGCTCGGCGAAGCTGACAGCAATCTGGCTCTGGGGATGACGAACGATGCCGCCATTATCGCAGCCGCAGAGCACCGGGCCAGACCTATCTGTCTGACCGCCTGTGCCGCCATTCTGGGCATGATCCCCATCTCGCACCAGGTATTCTGGGGACCTATGGCGTATGCCATTATCGGAGGGTTGCTGGTCGCGACGCTGGTCACACTCACGGTACTGCCCGCGTCGTTCAGTCTGTTATTACAGTGGGGGGACGGTTTACGCAACCGGCACAGCGTATAGAACCCGGTCTGTGCTGAAAGCGAAATTGTCCCCCGATCCGTTACGCGGCCGTCAGCGCAAAATGGGTTCTCAGGACCTCAGCAATATCCTCTTCCGCCAGTTGCTGTGTCTTTATGCCATTTGCGGTGATGGTCTTCAGCATATTGCCCAGCAGGATCTGGCGTCCTCCTTCGTTGCCAGGAGGCCGAAGGTCTGATCAATGCGCTGGAGGTGCATCGTCGCGATTTGTGACGGGCTGGCGGGTACCGCGTTCGAAATCACCAGACATAACTCAATAACCGGCAGAGCCATTAATAAAACGCTGATTGCTTCCCGCATATTCACCAATCCCGTTGATCACAGTCATGAGCGAGTATAACGGGTTCGTTCCTGAGAACAACATCCCCCCTGTCAGGGAATAATGCGTGCCGCCCTGAGCTGCGCGAACAGGCTGAAAAACATCTCGTCGGTGGCCCGCATGGCGGTGAATCCGGCCCGACGCAGCTTGCTGCCATCGCCAAACATATCGTAATCCCAGCCAAACACGAAATCGGCAAACTGTCCGTCGTTCAGCTGCAAAATATCGCTTTCCACCAGCCCGCGAGCTGCGGCGAGTTCGCGCCATACCGCGCGGTAGTCCGTAAACAGCTGCTGAAATGAGAGCCGGACCGGGGGTGCAGACTCCAGTTCAAACCAGTGTGCAATGCGTGGCCACAGCTCGCTCCAGCGCCAGATGTCACCGTTATTCACATTGAATGCCTGGTTCTCTGCTACCGGCGACGTGGCGGCCCACACGGTCGCCTCTGCCAGCAATTCACCGTCTGTATGATCAACAATGCTGTGCCAGGTCTGTTCGGCGCCGGGAAAACGCAGCGGTAAATTCAGCGCCTTACACAGCGATGCGTACAGCGCGATGCTCAGGGCAAGATTCATGGCGTTACCCGGCACCGTGCTGCCCACCACGCCCGGCCGGATGGCGCTCCAGTGCCACGCTTTTCCCCGTTGAAAATCGCTAAGCCACCTGAGCTGGGCCGCATTAAACTCCGCGCCCGGTACGCCGGGATCGCTTTCACGTGCCGGGGTTTTGAACGGGCCAAGATGCGCGCCGTAGACTTTGTAGCCCTGCATCAGGCTGACCGTCTCAAGGGGGGCCGTGTTTTCGAGGTTACTGACCAGATGGCGCAGCATGGTGACGTTCGGTTCAACCATCTCTGTCCAGTTCGCGGCATTAACCCAGGCGCTGTAAAACACATGAGTGATCCCGCTGAGCGATGACAGTGCCCGCGCGCTGTCCTGCGCATCCAGTAAATCAACATTAACCATCGCAATGCCTTCAGGGTAAGATACCGCCTGGCGGCTCAGGCCAATGACCTCCCACTGATGGCGCAAAAGCGTTTTGACCAGCTGGTTGCCAACAATCCCGCTGGCGCCAGCGACCAGCGCGACCCTGTGTTGCTGCGTCGTATTCATGGTGTTTCTCCGAAAGGGGTGACAGACACAGTGTGATCTATTATTTTTTCCTGATATATCCCCCGAATCCGATGGCATTTATAAGCAGAATCACGAAATGAATAACAAGCTCAACGCCATTTCCACCTTTCTGCGCGTCGCCGAAGCGGGCTCCTTTTCCGCTGCCGCTCGCCTGGCCGGGATCAAGCAGTCCGCCGTCAGCCAGCAGATCGCCGCCCTTGAGGAAGAGCTCGGTGTGGTATTGCTGCATCGTACAACGCGCAGGATGAAGCTCACCGCGCAGGGTGAGCGTTACCGGCGGGATATGCAGCTTGTGCTGGAGGCCATGCAGGAAGCAGAGCGACGCCTGAACCCGGTTGAGCATCAATATCAGGGGGCCGTACATGTGCAGTTGCCGAGCGGCCTGGGCCAGATCGTGTTGCCGCGCCTGCTGACGCTACAGCGCATGAATCCTGAATTACATCTGCAGGTTTCGCTTGATGACCGCATCGCCGATCTGGTCACCGAAGGGGTGGATGTGGCGCTTCGGCTGAGCGCGGAGCCTCCGCAAACCCATGCCGCACGCGTACTGGCACGCATTGAAACGCCGCTCTTTGCCGCCCCGTCATTCCCGCCGGTCGAGTCCGTGTACGCGCTGGCGGCGCTTCCCCACGTGCGATTCAGCGGCATCCCGCTGGACGCTCACTTACGCCTGGTTTCTGATGACGAAACGATTGATATTGCAGTGAATACCGTTTTCCGCGCCAATACCAGCAACGCCCTGTTACAGGCGCTGGAGGCAGGCATGGGTATTGGCGGTATGCAGCTACCGCTCGCGGCACGGGCGTTGCAAACCGGCACGCTGGTGCAGGTACTCCCCGCGTGGCGGTTACCCGACCGCTTTCTCTATGCGGTTTATCCGGACGCTCGCTTTATTCCACACAGGGTCAGAAGCGTTGTGGGGGCCATAGAACAGCTACTGCCTGAAATAATTAAGAAAAATTAAACATTCCAGAATGCATACTCGCCAGCGCGCCTTGTTGAACTAAAAATTTTCGACTTTCAACGAGTTCCGGAAAATTCCCCTCCCGTCTCTTGATCGTTCTGGTTAATCATGAATACTGTATATAAACACAGTAATATGAGTTAACCATTATGCAGTTGATCTCTCCTTTGGGGCCTGATGCCACGCTATTGCTTCCGTTGTTTATGGAGCGGGTGCCCTGTGGCTTCCCCAGCCCTGCTCAGGATTATGTCGAGGATAGCCTTGATCTGAACAAGCTGGTGATCAAACACCCCAGCGCGACCTATTTTGTCAGGGTGAGCGGTGATTCGATGATCGGCGCAGGCATCAGCCATGGTGACCTGCTGGTGGTTGACCGTTCGTTAAACGCCGTTCATGGCGATATTGTGATTGCGGCGGTCGCGGGCGAATTTACCGTGAAGGAGCTGCAAACGCATCCGCGTCTTCAGCTCATCCCCCATAATCCTGACTACGCACCGGTCGTTTTTGCCGCAGAAGACGAGCTGGAGATCTTCGGCGTTGTGACGTTTACCCTGAAAGCTAACCGCCATGTTCGCGCTCGTTGACGTAAACAGTTTTTACACCTCCTGCGAGACGGCGTTTCGGCCCGACCTTAAGGGGAAACCCGTGGTGGTCGTTTCAAATAACGACGGCTGTATCATTTCACGTTCAGCAGAAGCAAAAGCATTGGGGATCGGCATGGCCGGTCCCTACTTCAAGCTGAAGGATGAACTGAGACGCCAGAAGGTACACGTCTTTAGCTCCAATTATGCGCTGTATGCGGATATGAGCCGCCGGGTGATGACCATCCTTGAAGAGATGGCCCCGAGAGTGGAGATCTACTCGATTGATGAAGCCTTTCTGGATCTGACGGGCATCAGCCACTGCATGAGTCTGGAGGCGTTCGGGCAGGAAATCCGCCAGCGCCTGTACAAAGAGACCGGCCTGCTGGTCGGGGTGGGCATTGCGCCCACCAAAACCTTAGCTAAGCTGGCTAACCACGCCGCCAAAACCTGGAAGAAAACCAATGGCGTGGTGGATTTATCGAATATCGATCGTCAGCGTAAACTGCTGTCACTGGTACCGGTCAGCGAAGTGTGGGGCGTCGGGCGCAGGATCAGCAAAAAACTGAATCTGATGGGGATCGAGTCTGCCCTGCATCTGGCGGAATGTTCAAGCTGGGTGATCCGTAAACACTTCAATGTCGTGCTGGAAAGAACCGCCCGCGAGTTACGCGGTGAACCGTGTCTGGCGCTGGAAGAGTTTTCGCCAACAAAGCAACAAATCATCTGCAGCCGCTCCTTCGGCAGCCGTATCACCCGGTATGACGATATGCACCAGGCGATCTGCGCCTATGCCGAACGCGCCGCCGAGAAGCTGCGCGAAGAGAAACAGTTTTGCTGCTATATCAGCGTCTTTATTCGCACCAGCCCGCATGCAGAGGACGAGGTTTTTTATGGTAACCAGGCCTCCGGCAAGCTGACGATCCCCACCAACGATACGCGGGATATTATCAGGGTAGCTATCGAGTCATTAAACCGAATCTGGAAAGAGGGACATCGCTATATGAAAGCGGGCGTCATGCTCAGTGACTTTTTTAGTCAGGGCGTGGCGCAACTTAGCCTGTTCGATGAACACCCACCGCGGCCAGACAGTACAGCCCTGATGCAGGTTATCGACCGCCTTAACCGTTCAGGCCGGGGGTCTGTGTGGTTTGCGGGCCAGGGGGCGGTGAAATCCTGGGCGATGAAGCGGGATATGCTGTCGCCCTGCTACACCACGCGCTATTCCGATCTGCCGATCGTTAAATAACAAAGCCTGGATCCCTCCGGGCTCTGTTTATACGTGGTTACACCAGCGCATTTAGCGTAGCCAGCGCGTCGGGCGGTAACACCAGCTCCCCTGCCGCGAGGTTTTGCCGCAGATGCGCCACGGAAGAGGTTCCCGGGATCAGCAGAATGTTCGGAGAACGTTGCAGCAGCCAGGCCAGCGCAACCTGCATCGGTGTCGCCCCCAGGTCGTCCGCCACCGCCTGCAGCCCGGAAGATTGCAGCGGCGTAAAACCGCCCAGCGGGAAGAACGGCACATAAGCAATCCCCTGCTGCGCAAGCGAATCCAGCAGCGCATCGTCACTACGGTTCACGATGTTGTACATGTTTTGCACACACACCACGGGCACCATCTTCTGCGCCTCGGCAACCTGCGTGGCGGTGACATTGCTCAGACCAATATGTCGCACCAGCCCTTGCTGCTGTAGCTCTGCCAGGGTCGACAGCGGTTCAGCGATCGAGCCTTCCGCCGGTCCGTGTGCGCTAAACATAATCCGCAGGTTCACCACGTCCAGCACATCCAGCTGCAGATTGCGCAGGTTGTCGTGTACCGCCTGGGTCAGCTCCTGGGCGGAAAAGGCCGGCAGCCAGGCGCCTTTATCATCGCGTCGCGCACCGATTTTGGTGACGAGGGTAAGATCGTCCCGGTACGGATGCAGCGCCTCGCGGATCAGCTGGTTAGTCACATGCGGACCATAAAAATCGCTGGTATCGATATGATTCACGCCCGCCGCCACGGCTTCCCGGAGCACCTCCAGCGCGGCATTTTTGTCCTTCGGTGGCCCAAAAACGCCCGGCCCGGCCAGCTGCATTGCGCCGTAACCCAGCCGTTTAACCGTGCGTGTGCCCAGCGCGTATGTCCCGCTTTTATCGATGCTGCTCATGTTCACCTTCCTCATAAAAAAGATCCGGATTTACAACAGGTTCCCGACCAGAACCCATAGTTAAGCGCGAGTTAAATTAAAGTTTAAATTTTAGACGACGATAGTATTTGTGTACCCCTGCACTTTCTTACGGACGACCGCTATGCTGAAAAATCTGCACGTGATTACCGGTATTATCTTTGCTCTCACCATATTCTGCCTGCTACAAGTTGTCACGGGAGGGTTGTTCTACTCTGCCGTCAGCAACGATCGCCATAACTTCCAGAACTCCGGGGTGCTTAATGCCCAGCAGGAGAGCCTGAGCGACAGCGTTAACACCCTCATCAAAACGCGCGTTACCGTGACGCGCGTGGCCATCCGCTATCTGAAAAATCAGCGCGATCCGGCGTCCCTTGAGGCGATCAACAAACTGCTTGGCACCGCGGGTAACTCTCTGGCTAAAGCAGAAGCCTATAACAAACAGTGGCAGGCCCTGCCGCAGGTTAACGGCCAGAGTGCGGCGCTAACCGACGAGATGCTGAAATCCTGGAACCAGATGCACGAAGTGATGCGTCTGTCGATTGAGTATCTGCGTGCCGACAACTATCAGGCCTATGGCGATCTGGATGCGCAGCAGGCACAGGACGATATGGAAGCGGTCTATAACCGCTGGCGCGCCGAAAACAACACGCTGCTGAAAGCCGCGGCCGAAGAGAACCAGAGCAGCTTTACCCAGATGCAGTGGACGCTGGCGGCTATATTCCTGGCCGTTATCGCCGTGCTGGTGGTGATCTGGCAGGGTTTACAGCACCTGCTGTTAAAACCGCTGCAAACCATTATGAACCATATTCGTACCATTGCGGCGGGCGACCTGACGCAGGATATTACCCTCTCTGGCCGCAATGAGATGGGCCAGCTGGCGGCCGGTCTGCATGAGATGCAGCAATCTCTGGTCACCACGGTCAGCGCCGTACGCGGCAGTACCGACTCCATCTACACCGGCGCAGGCGAAATTGCCGCCGGGAGCAACGATCTTTCCGCCCGTACGGAAGAACAGGCCGCCTCGCTGGAAGAGACCGCAGCCAGCATGGAAGAGCTGACCGCCACGGTGAAACAGAACTCCGACAACGCCCGTCAGGCGACCCTGCTGGCGAAAAACGCGTCTGAGACAGCGGCGCGCGGCGGTCATGTGGTGGATAACGTTGTCCGCACGATGACGGAAATTGCCGACAGTTCGCAGCAAATTGCCCACATCACCGGCGTGATTGACAGCATTGCCTTCCAGACCAACATTCTGGCACTGAATGCCGCGGTAGAAGCCGCACGCGCCGGGGAACAGGGCCGTGGCTTTGCGGTGGTTGCCGGGGAAGTACGTACCCTGGCGAGCCGCAGCGCGCAGGCGGCAAAAGAGATCAAGGGCCTTATCGAGAACTCTGTCAGCCGCGTGAATACCGGCTCTGAACAGGTCAGCGAAGCCGGTGCAACGATGAAGGAAATTGTGGCGGCGGTCACCCGCGTGACCGATATCATGGGCGAGATTTCATCTGCGTCCGATGAGCAGAGTCGCGGTATTGAGCAGGTGAGCCTGGCCGTTTCGCAGATGGACAGAGTCACCCAGCAAAACGCCGCGCTGGTGCAGCAGTCCGCCACGGCGGCAGCGGCGCTGGAAGATCAGTCCGAACAGCTGCGCCAGGCGGTGGCGGCATTTCGTCTGAACGGTAAACAACAGGCCACCGCGCCCCGTACAACGCATGTGAAAACACCACAGCTGTTGCGCCCGGCCACGGCAGGCACCGCCACCGACAGCAACTGGGAAACCTTCTGAGTTCAGCGCGGGCGAGCACCTCGCCCGCGCTAATCCCGTTAACGGCTGCGCTTGGCGTGCCGTTCCCAGTTCTCCTGTTTCGCGTCGTTGGATTTTCGCAGTGAAACATAACAGGCCCCGCTGCCGCCGTGATGCGGCAGCGCCACGCAGAAGGCCTGCACTTCCTCAAACTCTGTTAACCAGCGCGCCAGATAGCTACGTATCACGTTGGGATGAGCATTCTGTTCGCGCCCTTTTCCATGAATGATAATCAGATTGCGTAATCCGTCGCGTCCAGCCTGGCGAATAAAGGCGTACAGCATCTGGCGGCAACGCTCGGCGGGCTGACGTAACAGGTTCAGGCTGGCCTCGCGAGAGTATTTCCCCGAGCGCAGCTTATCCATTACGCCCTGTTGTATCCCTTCACGCTGAAATGCCAGCGGCTCATCCAGGGGCAGAAGTTCCAGAAAGCCCAGGGTGAGGAAGTTATCCAGCTGCTCGGTATCAATCTCCTGGCGCGCCCGCGTGTTGCGGCTCGGCTGCCAGTGAATATCTGCGCAG
Organism: Enterobacter cloacae complex sp. 2022EL-00981; assembly: GCF_028737495.1. Lineage (NCBI taxonomy): Bacteria > Pseudomonadati > Pseudomonadota > Gammaproteobacteria > Enterobacterales > Enterobacteriaceae > Enterobacter > Enterobacter cloacae complex sp. 2022EL-00981. Next base: position 91,286 of record NZ_JAQZRK010000012.1, on the reverse strand, counting down.
CGCTTCAGGGGCTGGACATCCTCCATGGCGTCAAGAAACAGTGATTTGTCGTCAGGGTTCATGGAAATCCTCCGGCTACATCTGAGCCTGTACTATACCTTCGCGGGGGGTGTGCCTCAACAGCCGTTCCCCCGGGTAGGGTGGCGCTGAAAGCAAGCTGATGAATATCAATCGACAGCCGGGGGAAAATTAAACATCACTTAACTCAAACTTCAGCGTAAATAAAACATGCAATTTGGCTTAAACATCCATAAAATCAAACACTCAACCGCCTTTCATTTTGAGAGAAAGCTGTTATAACTTAATTAACCTGCCTCATGGATATAACATCCAGGATATGCGAAGGGATGCACTGCTGTGTGTACTGATGGGTCTGTCTGATGTCGGACAGGCCCTGTTTTTTATGGATGACGTTTCACGCAGAGACGATTGCCCGCGCCTCGCGTCTGAACTGCGTAATTAACGACTCCGTAAGCGGGGTCTGGCGCGAATCCCGACGCTGAATTAAATAATACGTCGCTTTTGGAAGTGATTCGACAACCGGCAGCATAACCAGACGCCCCGCCAACAGGGGGTCACAGCCCAGCTCCTGCGGCAATATGCTTAAAAAATCGCTTTGTGCGACAAGGCTGATACACGACGAAAATGTTTCGCAGACCACGCCAATGCGGGGTATTTGCGAGCGATGGCTAAATACATCCTCTAACTGCTTATAATAACTTCCCCGGGGCGTTGGCATGGTCCAGTTATAATGCAGCAGATCGTTAATGGAGGTTGCTCCCGTCGCCGGATGCCCCTCCCGGCAAAATACGGCAAACGGTTTTTCTAATAGCTTTTCAAACGTAAATTCATGATCGTAAGGACCCTGATAATAGGTATTGATGGTGAAGTCCAGTTCGCCCTGGCGTAATTCATTGATCATCGATACCAGCTGCCCTTCCATAATTCGCACCTTAACCTGCGGATGCTGCGCATGAAAGCGGGTGATAACCGCAGGCATAAGGCTTCGCGAAATACTCGCCCCCATCCCGATATTGATCTGCCCGGCCAGCTCGCCCTGCCGCTGGCGAATGTCATCCTGCGCCGCGCGCAGCTCTTCCAGAATCAGCCTGGCGCGCTGATAGAAGCCTTCGCCACACTCGGTTAACGCCACGCCTTTGCTTCGGCGCACAAAGAGCTGCGCCGCCATGCCCTCCTCCAGCTCTTTGATCGATTTGGTCAACGCCGGTTGCGAAAGATTCAGCGTCCTGCTGGCGCCGCGAATGCTGCCCTGACGCGCCACTTCAACGAACGCCCGAATTTGATGAAATTTAATCTGAAATGACATAGCCCGACCGATAACCGTTGTTTATCAGAGTAAAGAAACTGTCATCTACTTTAATGGAAAGGGATGTGCGAGGGTAATTCCTGAACGGTTAAAACTGTGAAAAATCGGTTAGTGATAAGTAAAAACTATCACAGCGTGAAGCAGTTCACATATTTTAATGATGACAGGAACAGATATGGACTCACTGGCACAGTACATCCAAACCTTAGCCCCGCAACTGAGCGCATGGCGTCGCGATTTTCACCATTTTGCCGAATCCGGCTGGGTGGAATTTCGGACTGCCGCGAAGGTCGCGGAGACCCTGGATAGCCTGGGTTATGACCTGGCAATGGGCCGCGACGTGGTGGATGCCGAAAGCCGTATGGGGTTGCCGGATAACGCCACTCTGACACGAGAATTTGCCCGCGCCCGTGCGCAGGGCGCGCCCGAAAAATGGCTCGCGCCGTTTGAAGGCGGCTTCACCGGCCTGGTTGCCACGCTTAACACCGGCCGTCCCGGCCCGACGCTGGCGTTTCGCGTGGACATGGACGCTCTCGACCTGAGCGAAGCGCTCGACGACAGCCACCGCCCGTTCCGCGACGGCTTTGCCTCCTGCAATCCGGGCATGATGCACGCCTGCGCGCACGACGGCCACACCACGATTGGCCTTGGGCTGGCGCACGTGCTCATGCACAACAAAGCGCAGCTGAACGGCACCATCAGGCTGATCTTCCAGCCTGCCGAAGAAGGCACTCGCGGCGCACGCGCCATGGTGGCCGCCGGGGCACTGGACGGGGTGGACTATTTCACCGCCATTCACATTGGTACCGGGGTGCCTGCCGGGACGGTGATCTGCGGCAGCGATAACTTTATGGCGACAACCAAGTTTGACGCGACGTTTACCGGCGTTGCCGCACACGCAGGCGGTAAACCGGAAGAAGGCCGTAACGCCCTGCTCGCCGCCGCCCAGGCCGCGCTCGCGCTGCACAGCATTGCGCCACACAGCGAAGGGGCTTCCCGGGTGAATGTGGGAGTGATGCAGGCCGGCAGCGGACGCAACGTGGTACCCGCCCATGCCCTGCTTAAGGTCGAAACCCGTGGCGAGAGCGAGGCGATCAATCAGTATGTATTCGAACGCGCGCAATCCGTCATTACCGGTGCCGCCGCGCTCTACGGCGTGACGGCTGAGATGCGCCTGATGGGGGCTGCCACCGCCAGCGCTCCGACACCTGCCTGGGTGGATTATCTGTGCCAGCAGGCAAGCCAGGTGCCCGGTGTGGAACAGGCCATTGATAAGGTTAAAGCCCCGGCCGGTTCCGAAGACGCCACGCTGATGATGGCCCGGGTGCAAGAAAACGGCGGCATGGCCTCCTACATGGTGTTTGGCACCGATTTGAGCGCCGGACATCACAATGAAAAATTCGACTTTGATGAGCGCGTCATGACCGTCGCTATCGAAACGCTGGCGCGCACTGCGCTGAATTTCCCCTGGACGCGAGGTGTGTAATGCAGGAGAACTACGCTTTTATTGCCGATGCAATCGACACGCGATGTCAGGCGTTCACCGACATTGCCGACGAAATCTGGGATCACCCGGAAACCCGCTTTGAAGAGTTCTGGTCCGCAGAGCGGCTGGCCAGCGCGCTGGAAGCGGAAGGCTTCACCCTGACCCGTGAGGCTGGCGGCATTCCGAATGCCTTTATCGCCAGCTTCGGTAGCGGTAAACCGGTGATTGCCCTGCTCGGCGAATATGACGCGCTGGCCGGATTAAGCCAGCAGGCACACTGCGCGACGGCACACGCCACCACGCCCGGTGCTAACGGCCACGGCTGCGGGCATAACCTGCTCGGCACCGCGGCGTTTGCAGGTGCCGTTGCGGTGAAAAGCTGGCTGGAGCAGCACGGCGGGAGTGGAACCGTGCGTTTTTACGGTTGTCCCGGCGAAGAAGGCGGTTCCGGTAAAACGTTTATGGTCCGTGAGGGCTTGTTTGACGACGTTGACGCCGCGGTCACCTGGCACCCGGAAGCGTTTGCCGGCATGTTTAACGTCAGTACGCTGGCCAATATCCAGGCCGCCTGGCGCTTTAAGGGCGTGGCGGCGCATGCGGCAAACTCGCCGCATCTGGGGCGCAGCGCGCTGGATGCGGTGACGCTGATGACCACCGGCACCAACTTCCTCAACGAACATATCATCGAGAAAGCACGCGTCCATTACGCCATAACCGATACCGGCGGCATCTCCCCCAACGTGGTGCAGGCGCAGGCCGAAGTGTTGTACCTGATCCGCGCCCCGGAGATGGCCGACGCGCAGCAAATCTACGCGCGCATTGAGAAGATCGCTCAGGGTGCGGCGTTGATGACCGAAACCACCGTCGAGTGTCGCTTTGATAAAGCCTGCTCCAGCTACCTGCCAAACCGAACGCTCGAAGCGGCGATGTATCGCGCCCTGCAACATTACGGCACGCCAGCCTGGACGGAGGAAGAACGCGCCTTTGCCCGGGAGATCCGCGCCACCCTGACGGCAAACGATCTGCAAAACAGCCTCAGAAACATTGCTGCAACCGGGGGGAACGAAGGTAAAGCCTTTGCCCGCCGCCACCAGGAGACCCTGCTGGTGGACGAGGTCGCGCCTTACGCTATCACCGATAACGTGCTGGCTGGCTCCACGGACGTGGGTGATGTTAGCTGGAAGATGCCCGTCGCCCAGTGTTTCAGCCCCTGCTTTACCGTCGGCACGCCGCTGCACACCTGGCAACTGGTGGCTCAGGGGCGAACGTCCATTGCCCATAAAGGCATGCTGCTGGCCGGGAAAGTGATGGGTGCCACCGCGCTACATCTGCTGCAGGACGCAGACCTGCTGAAAAAATGTCGTGAAGAGTTCGAACAACAAACACAAGAAAAACCGTACGTGTGTCCGATCCCTGCGGGCGTGACACCGTCACCTTTAAAATAAAAAACACAATACAACACAACAACACAACAGTCCCGAGGAACGCCCATGAGTATGTCATCCATACCTTCGCATTCCCCATCCGGTAAGCTCTATGGCTGGGTTGAAAGGATCGGCAATAAAGTGCCACACCCTTTCCTGCTTTTTATCTGGTTGATCGTGGTTTTGATGGTGGCGACAGCCGTGCTGTCCGCCTTAGGGGTGAGCGTGCGCAGCCCGGCCGATGGCAGCATGGTAAGCGTAAAGAACCTGCTGAGCATTGAAGGGTTGCACTGGTTTTTACCGAATGTGATTAAAAACTTCAGCGGTTTTGCGCCGCTGGGCGCCATTCTGGCGCTGGTGCTGGGGGCCGGACTGGCTGAGCGCGTTGGCCTGCTCCCCGCGCTGATGGTGAAAATGGCTTCTCACGTCAGCGCACGCTACGCCAGCTATATGGTGCTGTTTATCGCGTTTTTCAGCCACATCTCTTCTGATGCCGCGCTGGTAATCATGCCGCCGATGGGGGCGCTGATCTTCCTTGCCGTCGGGCGTCACCCCGTGGCGGGTCTGTTGTCGGCAATTGCCGGTGTGGGATGCGGTTTCACTGCCAATCTGCTGATCGTCACCACCGATGTCCTGCTTTCGGGGATTAGCACCGAGGCGGCGAAAACAATCGATGCGGCCATGCACGTCAGCGTGATCGACAACTGGTACTTTATGGCCAGTTCGGTCATCGTCCTGACGCTTGTTGGCGGGCTGATTACCGATAAGATCATCGAGCCGCGGTTAGGGAAATGGGAAGGCCGTAGTGACGAAAAGCTGGAAACGCTGAGCAAAGAGCAACGCTTTGGCCTGCGCGTCGCCGGGATAGTCTCGCTGGTATTTATCGCGATGGTGGCGCTGATGGTAGTGCCGGAGAACGGTATCCTGCGCGACCCGGTGAAACATACCGTCCTGCCCTCGCCGTTTATTCAGGGCATTGTGCCGCTGATCATTCTGTTTTTCTTTGTCGTGTCGCTCGCGTATGGCATCGCCACTGGCAAAATCCGCCGCCAGGCCGATCTGCCGCAGCTGATGATTGAGCCGATGAAGGAGATGGCGGGCTTTATCGTGATGGTCTTCCCGCTGGCCCAGTTCGTCGCCATGTTTAACTGGAGCAACATGGGCAAATTTATGGCCGTTGGCCTGACCGATGCGCTGGAAGCCGCCGGGTTAAGCGGCGTCCCGGCGTTTGTGGGTCTGGCGCTGCTGTCGTCACTGCTGTGCATGTTTATCGCCAGCGGATCCGCCATCTGGTCGATTCTGGCCCCCATTTTCGTGCCGATGTTTATGATGCTGGGCTTCCATCCGGCCTTTGCGCAGATCCTGTTCCGTATCGCCGACTCCTCGGTGATCCCGCTGGCGCCGGTTTCGCCATTCGTACCGCTGTTTTTGGGCTTCCTGCAGCGCTATAAACCGGAGGCGAAGCTGGGTACCTACTATTCGCTGGTTTTACCCTATCCGCTTATCTTTTTAGGGGTATGGCTGGTGATGCTGGTGGCATGGTATCTTGTCGGCCTGCCGATAGGACCGGGTATCTACCCGAGGCTGAATTAAAGGAAAGAGGATGCTGAGATTACTCGAAGATAAAATTGCAACGCCGCTTGGGCCGCTGTGGGTTATCGCCGACGAGCAGTTCCATCTGCGTGCCGTGGAATGGGAAGAGCACAGCGATCGCATGGAAGAGCTGCTCAACATCCATTACCGCGCCCAGGGTTTTGAGCGTATCAGTGCCACCAATCCAGGTGGGCTGAGCGACAAGCTGGCGGCGTACTTCGAGGGCGATCTCAGCATCATCAATGACCTGCCAACCGCCACGGCCGGTACGCCATTCCAGCGTGAAGTCTGGCAGGCGCTACGCGATATTCCGTGTGGTCAGGTTATGCACTACGGCCAGCTCGCAGAACAGTTAGGCCGCGCGGGCGCGGCGCGGGCGGTGGGTGCCGCGAACGGTTCTAACCCCGTGAGTATCGTGGTGCCCTGCCATCGTGTGATCGGCCGCAACGGCACCATGACCGGCTATGCCGGCGGTGTGCAGCGCAAGGAGTGGTTACTGCGTCACGAAGGGTATCTTTTGCTGTAGTTCCCAGGCTTTTTGTGCTTAATTTTCTACCGGTTAGGCTAAAAATCCATAATCAAGCTGTGGAATTTCAAGAAGATGGCAACACGTTGCCGTCTCTTGTCCTTATTGATGGTTTGCCAGGCTTACGTACTTACCAAAAAGATGTTAAAATTGACCAATATCAATTAAGGCTTGAGCAAACCTATGATCCCAGAAAAGCGAATTATACGACGCATTCAGTCTGGCGGTTGTGCTATCCATTGCCAGGATTGCAGCATCAGCCAGCTCTGTATCCCGTTTACCCTGAATGAGCATGAGCTTGACCAGCTTGATAACATCATCGAGCGCAAAAAGCCTATTCAGAAAGGGCAGACGCTGTTTAAAGCGGGAGACGAACTGAAATCGCTCTATGCTATCCGTTCTGGCACCATCAAAAGCTATACCATCACCGAACAGGGTGATGAGCAGATCACCGGCTTCCATCTGGCAGGCGATCTGGTCGGCTTTGACGCCATCGGTACTGGCCATCACCCGAGCTTTGCGCAGGCGCTGGAAACCTCAATGGTCTGCGAAATCCCGTTTGAAACGCTGGACGATTTGTCAGGCAAAATGCCAAACCTGCGTCAGCAGATGATGCGTCTGATGAGCGGTGAGATCAAAGGCGATCAGGACATGATCCTGCTACTGTCCAAAAAGAATGCGGAAGAGCGCCTGGCTGCATTTATCTATAACCTCTCCCGCCGTTTCGCCGAACGTGGTTTCTCTCCACGTGAGTTCCGTCTCACCATGACCCGTGGCGATATTGGTAACTACCTGGGCCTGACCGTGGAAACCATCAGCCGTCTGCTGGGCCGTTTCCAGAAAAGCGGCATGCTGGCTGTTAAAGGTAAATACATCACCATCGAAAACGGTGAAGCGCTGGCTGTTCTTGCCGGCCACGCCCGCAACGTGGCATAAACCCCACGAATGATTGATGCCAGGCCGATAAATTTTTATGATTTATTGGTCTGGCAGGTAAGCACACCATTTCCCGCCCCTGCGACAGACATCCCCCGCTCCTGAAAGGTTCTCGTTGAGGTTAAATTGAGAGAAAGTTTATTTTTCGTTTCAGTTGTTATTGCCTCCGTGACCTTCCTTTTCATCTGGATCATGCTTGTCGGCCCAATGAAGGGAGAGGAAAAAACCTACGTTCAGGACTCCACCACGTTTGCCATCGTGGTGATGGTGCTGCTGTTGATCGCGTTTATCGCGGTGACAACGACGGTGCTATTCTTCTGAGATATTTTCATGAATTATTGATCTGGCAAAACCTTACCTCTGTTTCATTCAGGATATATAGGTTACTCTTTTAATTACAGACTGTGGTGACAGTAGTAAGGAGACCTGTATGGCAAAGTATCAAAACATGCTGGTAGCTATCGATCCTAATCAGGACGATCAGCCGGCATTACGACGTGCTGTGTATTTACATCAACGGATTGGTGGCAAAATCAAAGCGTTTTTGCCGATCTATGACTTCTCGTATGAGATGACCACCCTTCTGTCGCCTGACGAGCGTACCGCTATGCGTCAGGGAGTGATCAGCCAACGTACCGCGTGGATCCGCGAACAGGCGAAGTACTACCTTGAAGCGGGTGTGCCTATCGATATTAAAGTGGTCTGGCATAACCGCCCCTTTGAAGCGATTATCCAGGAGGTGGTCGCCGGTGGGCACGATCTGCTGCTGAAAATGGCGCACCAGCACGACAAACTGGAATCCGTGATCTTCACGCCGACAGACTGGCACTTACTGCGTAAATGCCCGTGCCCGGTCTGGATGGTGAAAGATCAGCCGTGGCCTGAAGGCGGCAAAGCCGTCGTGGCAGTAAACCTGGCAAGCGAAGAGGATTATCACAATTCGCTGAATGAAAAGCTGGTCAAAGAGACGCTGCTGCTTGCCGAGCAGGTTAACCACACCGAAGTGCATCTGGTCGGCGCTTACCCGGTTACCCCTATCAATATTGCCATCGAACTGCCTGAATTTGACCCGAGCGTATATAACGACGCGATCCGCGGACAGCACCTGCTGGCCATGAAAGCGTTGCGCCAGAAGTTCAGCATTGATGAGAACATGACGCATGTCGAGAAAGGGTTGCCTGAAGAGGTGATCCCCGATTTAGCCGAACATCTGCAGGCAGGGATTGTGGTGCTGGGCACCATCGGACGGACCGGTATTTCTGCCGCGTTCCTGGGCAATACCGCGGAACAGGTGATTGACCATCTGCGCTGCGACCTGCTGGTCATTAAGCCGGATGAGTACCAGACACCGGTTGAACTGGATGACCCGGAAGACGATTAACGTCAGTCTACTCGCCCGCCTCCCCGGCGGGCTTTTCTTATCAGCTCTCGATTGCTGTCTGTGTCTCTTCAGTTGATCGATCCTGCATCCACGGTGCGTGCAACACCATGCTGGGCAGCGCCAGCTTAATCTCCTTGGCGTTCAGCCCTTCGAGAATACGGATATTGATCTCCTGCTGGATATCCATGTATTTGTTGTAATCCGCCGTATTGACAATATGAACCACTTCAAACGTCAGGCGGTCACGGTCAAACCCAAGGAAATGGGCGCGATCGAACTTTGTCTCACCCACATCGGTGATGATCTGCCTGACCATATCCCCCACATAGCGCAGCTTTTCAGGCGGCGTGTCGCTGGCGACGCCAAACGTGAAGACGATGCGACGGGTCTGCATACGTTTATAGTTGTGGAGCGTCTGCTGAAGCAAAATGGCGTTACCGCAAACGATCTGCTCCCCGCTCAGGCTACGAATACGGGTCGTTTTTAAGCCTATGTGTTCCACCGTTCCCGCCACGTCGTTGAACACCACGAAATCACCAATTTCAAACGGTTTATCAAAGCCGATAGAAAGCGAAGCGAAGACGTCGCTCAGAATGGTTTGTACGGCGAGGGCGATAGCAATCCCCCCTACCCCCAGGCTTGCCACCAGCGCGGTGATGTTGACGCCCGCGTTAGCGAGAATTGACAGCAGCATCACAGACCAGACGATAGCGCGAAGGATAAGGCCGGTGATCACCAGGGTAACCGGATTTTTATGGCTGCCGGGGGCCAGCATAACGTGTCGCAGCCACGACACCACGCCCTGATCCAGCCAGAGCGCCACCTGTATCGCGAAGACCAGGAACCAGGCGTGGCTTACGGTGCTAAAGAGCCGGTCGGGTAAATCAACAAAACGCAAGCTGATGAGCAGCGCCACGACAAAAAGCAGGAAGCGACTGGTGCGGTTAAGCATATCGGTCAGGATAAAACGCATCCTGTTTGTGGTTGGGTGCTTATCTCCCCAGGTTGTGATCCCTCTCTTAACGAATGCGATCAGGCGCGTCAGAAGCCAGTAGACCAGCAGCGTCACAACGATAACCGTGGCGACGTTTACCCAGAATGTCGGCGTCATCATCAGCTCCAGGATGTCGAAGCGGGACAAAAATTGCATTTCACCTCCTCGTAGTACACAAAGGATAAAGTATAGACAGAGGAGAAACGCTGACCGCAGAAATAAGAAAACCGCCCCGAAGAGCGGTTTTTGAGGAGAACGCGAATTACAGTGCTTTCAGGATCGCATCCACACTGGCTTTGGCATCGCCAAACAGCATGTGGGTGTTCTCTTTGAAGAACAGCGGGTTCTGAACGCCAGCGTAGCCGGTGTTCATGGAACGTTTGAAGACAATCACGTTCTGCGCCTTCCACACTTCCAGAACCGGCATCCCGGCGATTGGGCTGCGTGGATCGTCCTGCGCCGCCGGGTTAACGGTGTCGTTGGCGCCAATGACCAGCACGGTGTCGGTGTCGGCGAAATCATCGTTGATCTCGTCCATCTCCAGCACGATGTCGTAAGGCACTTTCGCTTCTGCCAGCAGCACGTTCATGTGGCCTGGCAGACGCCCCGCTACCGGGTGGATGCCAAAGCGCACCTTGATGCCGCGCGCGCGCAACTTCTCGGTGATTTCAGCAACCGGATACTGCGCCTGCGCCACCGCCATGCCATAGCCTGGGGTGATAATGACCGAGTGCGAGTTTTTCAGCATCTCTGCCGTATCTTCTGCGCTGATCTCACGGTGCTCGCCCACTTCTTCGTCAGAACCGGTCGAGGAGCCGTCAGAGCCAAAACCACCGGCGATAACGCTGATGAATGAGCGGTTCATCGCCTTACACATGATGTAGGACAGGATCGCACCGGAAGAGCCCACCAGCGCACCGGTGACAATCAACAGGTCGTTGCTCAGCATAAAGCCAGCCGCTGCCGCCGCCCAACCGGAGTAGGAGTTCAGCATCGACACCACAACCGGCATATCTGCCCCACCGATGGAGGCCACCAGGTGCCAGCCGAACGCCAGCGCAATGATGGTCATCACCAGTAACGCCAGCACCTGCAGACCTACGCTTTCGGTACGCACAAAGACCACCAGCAGCACAAAGGAGACCACCAGCGCCGCCAGATTCAGCTTATGACGATTTGGCAGCATCAGCGGTTTGGAGGAGATCTTACCGCGCAGCTTACCGAACGCCACAATCGAGCCGGTGAAGGTTACTGCACCGATGAAGATGCCCAGGAACACTTCGGTCAGATGAATGTTGACCAGAATCGGCTCCATGCCCGGTTCGTGGTACAGATAGCTGTTGAAGCCCACCAGCACCGCTGCCAGACCGACGAAGCTGTGCAGGATCGCCACCAGCTCCGGCATTTCGGTCATTTCAACGCGTTTTGCCAGACGAATACCGATCGCCCCGCCGATGATCATCGCCACCAGGATCCAGGCAACGTTGCCGGTATCGGGTCCGAAAATAGTGGCAATCAGCGCAATCGCCATCCCGGCGATACCAAAGTTATTACCCTGCTGAGACGTTTCGTGTTTGGAAAGTCCCGCCAGACTGAAAATAAACAGGATTGCAGCAACAATGTATGCGGCTGTTACTAATCCTCCAGACATATGCTACCCCTTAGCCTTTACGAAACATTTTCAGCATGCGCTGAGTCACGGTGAAACCACCGAAAATATTGATACTGGCGATCAGCACCGCGATAAAGCTCAGGAAGCTAATCCAGCCGCCGTGACCAATCTGCAGTAACGCCCCGACCACGATGATCCCGGAGATGGCGTTAGTGACCGACATCAATGGCGTGTGTAGTGCATGGGAGACATTCCAGACCACGTAGTAACCCACCACGCAGGAGAGCGCGAAGACGGTAAAGTGGCCGAGGAACTCTTTTGGCGCGACATCGGCCAGCCAGCCAAACAGAATAATCGCCAGCGCCATGAGCGCGTATTTACGCCACGGAGACGCCGGTTTAGCAGGCTCTGTGGGTTCTGGCGCCGCTTTCGGTGCAGCCTGAGGCTGGGCGGAAACCTGAATTGGTGGCGCAGGCCAGGTGATTTCGCCTTCACGCACCACGGTCACGCCGCGCACAACCACATCGTCAAAATCAACGATGATGTTGCCATCTTTCTCTTTGCAGAGCAGTTTCAGCAGGTTAACGAGGTTAGTACCGTACAGCTGGGACGACTGCGTGGGCAGACGGCCCGGCAGATCCGTATAACCAATCACCTTCACCCCGTTGGCGGTCGTGGATACCTGGTTCGGCACGGTATATTCACAGTTACCGCCGTTTTGCGCGGCCAGGTCGACAATCACGCTGCCCGGCTTCATGGCGTCCACCATCTCACGGGTGATCAGCTTCGGTGCCGGTTTACCCGGGATCAGCGCGGTGGTGACAATAATGTCCACCTCTTTTGCCTGCGCGGCAAAGAGTTCCATTTCCGCTTTGATAAAGGCTTCGGACATGACCTTCGCATAACCATCACCGCTGCCCGCTTCTTCCTTGAAGTCCAGCTCAAGGAACTCGGCGCCCATACTCTGTACCTGCTCCTTCACTTCCGGGCGGGTGTCAAACGCGCGGACGATAGCGCCCAGGCTGTTTGCCGCACCGATAGCCGCCAGGCCTGCCACACCGGCACCAATCACCATCACTTTTGCCGGCGGCACTTTGCCTGCCGCCGTGATCTGACCGGTAAAGAAACGGCCGAATTCGTGGGCGGCTTCGACGATTGCACGGTAACCGGCGATGTTCGCCATTGAACTCAGGGCATCCAGAGACTGCGCGCGCGAAATACGCGGTACGGAGTCCATCGCCATTACCGTCACGCCACGTGCCGCCAGCTTCTCCATCAGCTCTGGGTTTTGGGCAGGCCAGATAAAACTCACCAGCGTGGTGCCCGGGTTCAGCAGCTCAATCTCGCTCTCTTGCGGCGCATTCACCTTCAGAATAACGGGTGATTGCCAGACTTCAGCACCGTCCACCACGTCCGCACCAGCCTGAATAAAGGCCTCGTCATCGAAACTCGCCAGTTTGCCCGCGCCGCTTTCAATGGCGACGGTAAAACCCAGTTTAAGCAGTTGCTCCACCGTTTTTGGTGTCGCCGCTACGCGGGTTTCATTGGCAAACCGTTCTTTTGGTACCCCAATACGCATAGTTTTCCCTTCCATCGGTTTTTGATGATGGTTTATCGATAAATGCCCGCAGTTGCATCAAATTTCGCCATCCTTAGAGCGGCGGCAAATGAGTAACCCCGGAAAATAAAACAGTAACAAACTTTCTATAACCTACTGAAAATAGCGCCTGCGATCTACCGCCTGAAAACACTATTTCTTACATTATCTGTGAAAAATAAGCGATCGGCCTCGCTGACAGAGATATTTACCTTAAATTCATCCTCAGAACCGATAAATCGCGCAAGCGAAGCGGTAAAAACATGATATAGCGCCATATGAGATCAACTTATTAACATTAAATTAACTTGTAAAAGTCATATGCTTTATCACTTTTGCTTGTCAAACGCCTCTTTTTTCAACATATCACTAAATGTTATCGAATCAGATCCTTCGGTGAGCACAGGCTGTGAAAAATGGCGCAGACAGCAACAGGTTTTAAATGCCATAATCGGGACCGTCTCAAATTAACAACAATACCAGTACATGGTTTGCGCAAGGCGAAGGATTATTTTTATGAAGCTTAAGAACACACTCCTGGCGTCCGCACTTCTTTCCGCGACCGCCCTGTCTGCGAATGCCGCGACAGAGTTAACGCCGGAGCAAGCGGCAGCGTTAAAACCTTTTGACCATACGGTCATTGTGGGTCGTTACAACTCTATTGGCGATGCCGTTACCGCCGCATCAAAAGCCGCTGATAAAAACGGCGCAGCGTCGTTTTACGTGCTTGACCAGTCCGATCAAGGCAATAGCGGCAACCAGCGCGTGACCATTGCGCTGTACAAAGAGAATGCGCCAAAAGCTGACGCGCCGAAAAACCGCGTGATCAACGGCGTCGTTGAACTGCCTAAAGATCAGGCGATTGAGCTGGAACCGTATGACACCGTTACCGTTCAGGGCTTCTACCGCAGCCAGCCAGAAGTGAACGATGCCATCACCAAAGCCGCGAAACAGAAAGGGGCTTACTCGTTCTACATCGTGCGTCAGGTAGATGCTAACCAGGGTGGCAACCAGCGTATTACCGCGTTCATCTATAAAGAAGATGCGAAAAAACGCGTTCTGCAAAGCCCGGATGCCATCCCTGCTGATTCAGAAGCCGGTCGCGCAGCGTTAGCGAAAGGCGGCGAAGAAGCGAAGAAAGTCGAAATTCCAGGCGTAGCAACCTCCGCAGCGCCAAGCGCTGAAGTGGGCCGTTTCTTTGAGACGCAATCCACGAAAGGTGGCCGTTACTCCGTTACCCTGCCAGACGGTACCAAAGTTGAAGAGCTGAACAACGCCACGGCTGCGCAGATGGTGCCGTTCGACAGCATCAAGTTTACCGGCAACTATGGCAACGGTACGGAAGTCTCTTATCAGGTCGCGAAGCGTGCGGCGAAGAAAGGGGCGAAGTACTACCACATCACCCGCCAGTGGCAGGAACGTGGTAACAACATGACCATCAGCGCCGATCTGTACAAGTAACAAAACCCTTCATTAAAGGCGGCTCAGTGCCGCCTTTTTTTGTTACTTTTTTTGAATTTCTGCTACACATCATTGCATGCGTTCGTGACACTCCGTAAAATCCCGCGCCTTAGTGTGATCCACCATTTTTATGCGCCTGTGCGAAATAATTATTCTGGATTTGGACCTTTCATAACAGGAAGCCAATGGAAAAGAAACTTGGCCTGAGTGCTTTAACTGCACTCGTTTTAAGCTCAATGCTGGGTGCGGGGGTATTCAGTTTACCGCAGAATATGGCGGCCGTCGCAAGCCCTGCCGCGCTACTGATCGGCTGGGGGATTACCGGCGTTGGCATTTTGCTGCTGGCCTTCGCCATGCTGCTGCTGACCCGTATTCGTCCCGATCTCGATGGCGGTATTTTCACCTACGCGCGGGCCGGTTTTGGGGAACTGATTGGCTTCTGTTCCGCGTGGGGTTACTGGCTATGTGCGGTGATCGCTAACGTCTCCTATCTGGTTATTGTCTTCTCGGCGCTCAGTTTCTTTACCGATACGCCCGAGCTGCGTCTCTTTGGTGACGGCAACACCTGGCAGTCGATTGTCGGGGCGTCGGTGCTGCTGTGGGTCGTACACTGGCTCATTTTGCGCGGCGTCCAGACAGCGGCAAGCATTAACCTGGTGGCGACGCTGGCCAAACTGGTTCCGCTCGGGCTGTTTATCGTAATGGCGTTTATGGCATTCCGTCTGGATGTATTTAAACTCGATTTCACTGGCCTTGCGCTGGGCGTCCCCGTCTGGGAGCAGGTGAAAAACACCATGCTGATCACCCTGTGGGTTTTCATTGGTGTTGAAGGTGCGGTGGTGGTCTCTGCCCGCGCGCGCAATAAGCGCGACGTCGGACGCGCCACGCTGCTGGCGGTGCTGGCGGCCCTCGGTGTCTATCTGCTGGTGACGCTGCTGTCGCTGGGTGTGGTGGCTCGTCCTGAACTGGCCGAAATGCGTAACCCATCCATGGCCGGTCTGATGGTGAAAATGCTCGGTAGCTGGGGCGATGTGGTGATTGCCGCGGGGCTGATTATCTCCGTCTGTGGGGCTTACCTGAGCTGGACCATCATGGCGGCGGAAGTGCCTTTCCTGGCTGCCACGCACAAAGCGTTTCCGCGTCTGTTTGCCCGTCAGAATAAAAACAGTGCGCCGTCAGCGTCGCTCTGGCTGACGAATATCAGCGTTCAGGTCTGCCTGGTGCTGATCTGGCTCACAGGTTCGGACTATAACACCCTGCTGACCATCGCCTCGGAGATGATTCTGGTACCCTATTTCTTAGTGGGTGCGTATCTGTTAAAAATCGCCACCCGCCCGGCGCACTATGCGGTAGGGATCGGCGCCTGTATTTACGGTTTGTGGTTGTTGTATGCTTCCGGGCCTATGCACCTGCTGCTGTCGGTGGTGTTGTATGCGCCGGGCCTGCTGGTGTTTATCTATGCCCGCCGTACTCATCAGCTGGAGAACGCGCTTAAACGCCGCGAAATGGCCCTCATCGGGCTGTTACTGGTTGCTGCCGTACCGGCAACCTGGATGTTAATGGGATAACCCTGCGTTTCCCATTGTTGAACTGAAAAGGAGAATACGATGGGAACTGCGCAGCATCGCCCAATACTGATCACCGGTGGAGGCCGTCGTATCGGCCTCGCCCTCGCCCATCACTTTCTCAACCTTCGCCACCCGGTCATTGTCAGTTACCGCACGGAATACCCCTCGATAGACGGGCTACGAAAAGCGGGGGCAACCTGTATTCAGGCTGATTTCTCCACCGACGACGGCATTCTTGCCTTTGCGGATAAGGTCAAATCAACGACCCACGGTCTGCGGGCGATTATCCATAACGCCAGCGCATGGCTTGCAGAAAAACCCGGTACGTCGCTCAGCGAAACGCTCGCCTGTATGCTGCAGATCCACGTCAATGCCCCCTATCTGCTTAACCATGCCCTACAGGATCTGCTGCGCGGCCACGGCCATGCCGCGGGTGACATTATTCATTTCACCGATTATGTGGTGGAGCGCGGGAGCGACAAACACATCGCTTATGCGGCGAGTAAAGCCGCACTGGATAACATGACGCGTTCATTTGCCCGCAAGCTGGCACCAGAGGTCAAGGTGAACGCCATCGCCCCGGCGATGATTTTATTCAACGAGGGCGATGATGCCGAGTATCGTCAGCAGGCGCTGAATAAATCCCTGATGAAAATCGCCCCTGGCGAGAAAGAGGTGATCGACCTTATCGATTATCTGCTCACCAGCTGTTACGTCACCGGCAGAACCTTTGCTGTGGACGGCGGGCGACCGCTGCGCTAGTGATAGCGGCTCCAGAAGAAAATCAGCACCCAGGCGCTGAGCCCCCAGCAGACCACCGCCCCGCCCAGCGCCAGGGGAAGCCGCAGAAAGCCCGTGAAATACCACAAGGACAACAGGTAGAGAAAGTAAGGGATGATTGACCACATGCCAAACACAATGGTGGTGCGCAACGCCTCAGTGCCGCGTTCCGTGGCGACAATGTAGTGTGCAATGAGCGCAAACGTCGGGAAGAGCGGAATCAGCCCGGCAATGTAGTAATTTTTTGTTTTTGCCAGCACGCCAATCAATAACACCACCAGCGCGCCCAGCGCGGCTTTTATCGCCAGCCCCATGCTTTTTCCTATAACAATCAAGTAACAATAAGAGCCAGAATAACGGAACTGACGTTAATTTTGAAAGATTAATGGAAGGTTAAGGTTACGCGGTGTATGTTGGCATTTTTCGCGATAACAGACGTTGTATGAATAAGATTGTTTATGTAGAAGATGAGCCCGAAGTGGGGCAATTGATCGCCGCTTATCTGGGTAAACATGATATGGACGTTATTGTTGAGCCACGTGGCGATCGCGCCGAAGAGGTCGTGGTGCGTGAAAACCCGGATCTGGTGCTGCTGGATATCATGTTGCCCGGCAAAGACGGGATGACGCTGTGCCGCGACCTGCGCGCTCAGTGGGATGGCCCTATCGTGCTGCTGACCTCACTGGACAGCGACATGAACCATATTCTGTCGCTGGAGATGGGGGCCAATGACTACATTCTTAAAACCACGCCGCCTGCCGTTCTGCTCGCCCGTCTGCGCCTGCATTTGCGCCAGCATGCCAGCAGTGAACGCGAGGTGCCGGCGCAGTCCCTGATGCCGCATAAAGCGATGCGGTTTGGCACGTTATCCATCGATCCGGTTAACCGCCAGGTCCTGCTCTCCGGTGAGCTTATCGCGCTCTCTACCGCCGATTTTGACCTGCTCTGGGAGCTGGCCACCCATGCAGGGCAGATTATGGACCGTGACGCGTTGCTGAAAAACCTGCGCGGCGTAAGTTACGATGGAATGGATCGCAGTGTTGACGTGGCTATTTCGCGACTGCGTAAGAAACTGCAGGACAACGCCACCGAGCCGTACCGCATCAAAACCGTGCGTAACAAGGGTTATCTGTTCGCCCCGCACGCCTGGGAAACCTGATCGCGTTGGCAAAATAGCATAACCTGCGCGAAATGAAGGCATTACACGACAATGCCCTGACTTTCGCGCGTTAATTTGCCCGTTGGCGCAACAATTAACTTGCTAAGCCAGCGAACTAATCCATAATTACTTTTCCTGCATTCCTTCTTGAGCTCGCACCGGGCCCGCCACATAAACGTTTTTATCGCGACGCTTTCGCTACCTCTCTCCCATAAAATCTTGAAATGAGGATTTAAGCCTATGACATATGTATAGCTACCATGACGTAGAAGCCATCAAAACCAATCTTGAATGGATTGTTAATCAGGCAACGCTTAACCAAGCCTCCCCCGCGCGTGCCGACCAAAAAGCCCTCTTTGATCTTCTGGAACTGATTCAGTCTTACGAAATATTGTTGGATTTAATTAACGAATTCGGAAGCGCCGTGATTGATGCGGAGATCGCGGAAGGCCTGAGCGTGACAGAAAAACTCATTGCCAAAATCAAAAGAAGTACTCACGCCATGTAACAAACCTCGGCACGGCTCAGATAATACGTTTGTCGTGCATGATGGTGGTGAAAACACCGGAAGGTTTTTCATGTATATTCGGCATGTATCGTTTTTTCGGTGAGATTTAATGAAAAAGCTTTTTGTGCAGTTTTATCTTTTGCTGTTTGTCTGCTTCCTGGTGATGACCATGCTGGTCGGGCTGGTCTATAAGTTCACTGCCGAACGAGCGGGCAGGCAGTCGCTGGACGATCTGATGAAAAGCTCACTTTATCTGATGCGCAGCGAACTGCGTGAAATTCCACCACATGACTGGGCGAGAACCTTAAAAGAGCTGGATTTGAACCTGTCGTTCGATCTGCGCATTGAACCGCTGAAGGATTTCGATTTAGATCCGCCTGCCATGCAGCGCCTGCGTGACGGGGATATCGTGGCACTGGATGAGAAATACACCTTTATCCAGCGTATTCCGCGCAGTCATTATGTGCTGGCCGTAGGGCCGGTGCCTTATCTCTATTATCTGCACCAGATGCGCCTGCTGGATATGGCCCTGATGGCCTTTATCGCCATTTCACTCGCCTTCCCGGTCTTTATCTGGATGCGCCCACACTGGCAGGACATGCTGAAACTGGAATCCGCCGCACAGCGCTTTGGCGAGGGGCATCTTACCGAGCGTATTCACTTTGACAGCGGGTCCAGCTTTGAACGTCTGGGGGTGGCATTTAACCAGATGGCCGATAACATCAACGCCCTGATTGCCAGCAAAAAACAGCTGATCGACGGGATTGCTCATGAGCTGCGCACGCCGCTGGTGCGTCTGCGCTATCGGCTGGAGATGAGCGAAAACCTTACGGCGGCAGAGTCTCAGGCGTTAAACCGCGACATCGGCCAGCTTGAAGCGCTCATTGAGGAGCTGCTCACCTATGCTCGTCTTGACCGTCCACAAAATGAACTGCACCTCAGTACCCCAGATTTGCCGACGTGGATCCAAACTCATATTGATGACGTCCAGAGCGTCAATCCGCAACGCACCCTGTTAACGCGCGTCACGCCGGGAGATTACGGCGCGCTGGACATGCGCCTGATGGAACGCGTGCTGGATAATCTGATGAACAACGCCATGCGCTACAGCGAGAGCACGCTGCGGATTGGCCTGGACTTGCAGGACAATCAGGCCCGTCTGACGGTGGAAGACGATGGCCCCGGCATCGCCCCGGATGCGCGTGAAACCGTGTTCGAGCCGTTTGTGCGTCTCGACCCGAGCCGCGACCGTGCGACGGGAGGGTGTGGTCTGGGGCTGGCGATTGTCCACTCTATCGCGCAGGCGATGGGCGGCACGGTGCAGTGCGGGGAGAGTGAACTCGGCGGCGCATGCTTCTGCTTTAGCTGGCCGGTGTACCATAACATCGCCCTTCCCGTTCCTGCCTGACCTTAACCGCACGCTGGCTTGACCCGGCGTGCTGTGCTATACCATGAGTATGTTGTAACTAATGGGGGTTCACATGGCGACATACGATCTTATCGAAAGGCTGAACAGCACCTTTCGGGAGATGGAGCATGAGCTGTTAACGCTGACCGAGCGCCTGCAGGCCTGCCGCCTGTTGGCTGCGCGGGTCTTTACCCTGCCGGAGGTGGCAAAAGGCGCAGAGCACGATCCGCTGCAAACCATCGACGTCAAACAGCATATCGGCCAATCCGCGCGGGATCTGGCGCTACAGCACTATCGTCGCCTGTTTATTCAGCAGCAGTCAGAAAACCGCAGCAGCAAGGCGGCCGTTCGCCTGCCGGGGGTGATCTGTCTGCAAACGGACGCCGAAACCCGTGAGGCGCTGGAAACCCAGATTACGCACATCAATACCCTGAAAGCGGCATTTGAAAAGATCATTACCGAAGAGTCAGGCCTGGCGCCAGCCGCCCGCTTTGAGTGGGTGCACCGCCAGCTTCCGGGTTTAATCACCCTGAATGCCTACCGTACGCTGACGGTACTGCGTCAGCCCGCCACGCTGCGCTTCGGCTGGGCCAACAAGCACATTATCAAAAACTTTACCCGGGATGAGATCCTGGCCCAGCTGGAAAAGAGCCTGAAAGCGCCGCGCACCGTGGCTCCGTGGTCGCGCGAGCAGTGGATTGAGCGCCTGGAGCAGGAGTATCACAGCATCGCGTCATTGCCCGCTGAAACGCGCCTGAAGATTAAACGCCCGGTGAAGGTGCAGCCTATCGCCCGCGTCTGGTATTCAGGCCAGCAAAAGCAGATCCAGTACGCCTGCCCAACACCGCTGATTGCGCTCTACGATGCCGATCAGGGCGCTGTGGTACCGGACATTGGCGAACTGCTGAATTACGATGCGGAAAACGTTCAGCATCGCTATAAGCCTCAGGCGCAGCCGCTGCAGCTGATTATTCCCCGGCTGCACCTGTATGTGGCGACGTGACTATTTCAGGCTGCCGACCATCGCTTCAGGGCGGACCCAGGCATCAAACTCGGCTTCCGTGAGGTAGCCAAGCGCCAGCGCAGAGGCTTTCAGCGTCAGCCCCTCTTTATGCGCCTTTTTGGCGATCTCAGCGGCTTTGTCGTAGCCGATATGGGTATTGAGGGCGGTCACCAGCATCAGCGACTCATTGAGCAACTGGCTGATTCGCTCGCGGTTCGGCTCAATGCCGGAGGCGCAATGCGCGTTGAAACTCTCCATGCCGTCCGCCAGCAAACGTACAGACTGAAGCACATTGTGGATAACCATCGGACGATAGACGTTCAGCTCGAAATTGCCTGACGCACCGCCCATGTTGACGGCCACGTCATTTCCCAGCACCTGACAGCAGAGCATGGTCATGGCTTCACACTGCGTCGGGTTCACTTTGCCCGGCATAATGGAGCTACCCGGTTCATTTTCCGGGATGCTGATTTCACCAATGCCGCAGCGCGGGCCAGAGGCCAGCCAGCGCACGTCGTTGGCGATTTTCATCAGTGATGCCGCCAGCCCTTTCAGCGCACCATGGGTGTGAACCAGCGCGTCGCAGGTTGCCAGCGCCTCAAACTTATTGGGCGCGGTAACAAACGGTTGCCCGGTAATCGCGGCCAGCTCTTCCGCCACGCGCACCGCGTACTCCGGATGGGTATTTAACCCCGTCCCCACCGCCGTGCCGCCCAGCGCCAGTTCAGAGAGATGCGGCAGGCTGTACTCAATGTGTTTGAGATTGTGTTCCAGCATCGCCACCCAGCCGGATATCTCCTGCCCAAGGGTCAGCGGCGTGGCATCCTGCAGGTGGGTACGCCCGATTTTGACGATATCGCTGAAGGCCTGGGCTTTCTCGTTAAGGGTGCTTTTAAGCACATTTAGCTGCGGGATCAGCTGTTCACGGATGGCAATCACCGCCGCCACGTGCATTGCCGTCGGGAAGACATCGTTGGAGCTCTGGCTCTTGTTCACGTCATCGTTCGGGTGAACCTTACGCTCCATACCGCGCACGCCGCCCAGCAACTCGCTTGCCCGGTTGGCCAGCACTTCATTCATGTTCATGTTGCTCTGCGTGCCAGAGCCGGTCTGCCAGATGGCCAGGGGGAATTCGTCGGGATGCTTGCCCGCCAGCACTTCGTCGGCGGCATTGATGATGGCGTTGGCTTTGTCAGCCGCCAGCAGGCCCAGATCCAGGTTTACTTTGGCGGCGGCACGTTTGGTCAGCGCCAGCGCCTGAATCAGCGAGACGGGCATTTTTTCAGTTGAAATGCGGAAATGCTCAAGTGAGCGCTGGGTTTGCGCCCCCCAGAGTTTGTCGGCCGGAACGTCGATCGCGCCCATCGAGTCTTTCTCACGGCGATGCGTTGTCATTACTTTCTCCTTGATAATTAAAGATGGGATTGCTCACATGCTTAAGAGATAAGTATTGATGACTTCTGTGAAACGTTATGGCGCTTTGTGCGCTCTTTTGGTGTCGGGTGGCGCAGCCGCCACCCGGCTTTTTAGCTTACTTCACACATGCCGAACACTGAGAGGACTGGATCTGCTTGAAGAAGTCATTGCCTTTGTCATCCACCAGGATAAACGCCGGGAAATCTTCCACTTCAATTTTCCAGATCGCTTCCATACCCAGTTCCGGGTATTCCACGCACTCCAGGCTCTTGATGCTGCCCTGCGCCAGTACGGCCGCCGGACCACCGATACTGCCCAGGTAGAACCCGCCGTGCTTGTGGCACGCATCCGTCACCTGCTGGCTGCGGTTGCCTTTCGCCAGCATGATCATGCTGCCGCCGTTGGCCTGGAGCTGGTCAACATAGGAGTCCATGCGGCCTGCGGTGGTTGGGCCTAATGAGCCGGAGGCATAACCCTCTGGCGTTTTCGCCGGGCCCGCGTAGTAGATCGGATGATCTTTGATGTACTGCGGCAACCCTTCGCCGTTGTCCAGGCGCTCTTTCAGCTTCGCATGGGCGATGTCGCGGCCGACGATGATCGTGCCGTTCAGGGAGAGACGCGTCGAGACCGGGTACTGAGACAGCTGCGCCAGAATCTCTTTCATCGGACGGTTCAGATCAACGCGAACCGCTTCACCTTCACCGGCTTTACGCAACTCTTCCGGAATGTATTTACCCGGGTTGTTCTCCAGTTTTTCGATCCACACGCCTTCACGGTTGATCTTCGCTTTGATGTTACGATCCGCCGAGCATGAGACGCCCATACCCACCGGGCAGGATGCGCCGTGGCGCGGCAGACGGATCACACGCACGTCGTGAGCAAAGTATTTACCGCCGAACTGTGCGCCGAGCCCCAGATTACGCGCTTCTTCCAGCAACTCCTGCTCAAGCTGAACATCACGGAACGCCTGGCCGTGTTCGTTCCCTTCGGTTGGCAGGCCGTCGTAGTATTTGGTCGATGCCAGCTTCACGGTTTTCAGCGTCGCTTCCGCCGACGTGCCGCCAATGACAAAGGCGATATGGTATGGCGGGCAGGCTGCAGTCCCCAGGGTACGCATTTTTTCCACCAGGTAGTTCTTCAGCTTGCCCGGTGTGAGCAGCGCTTTCGTTTCCTGGTAGAGGTAGGTTTTGTTGGCTGAACCGCCGCCTTTCGCGATGCAAAGGAATTTGTACTCATCGCCGTCCACGCTATAGAGGTCAATTTGCGCAGGCAGGTTGGTGCCGGTGTTGACCTCTTTATACATATCCAGCGCCGCGTTTTGCGAGTAGCGCAGGTTGTCTTCGGTGTAAGTGTTGTAGACACCGTGCGCCAGCGCGGCTTCATCGCCGCCTCCGGTCCAGACACGCTGGCCTTTTTTACCCACGATGATGGCCGTACCGGTGTCCTGGCAGGTCGGCAGAATGCCTTTTGCCGCGATATCGGAGTTACGCAGGAACTGCAGCGCGACATACTTATCGTTTTCGCTGGCCTCCGGGTCGCTGAGAATATCGGCCACCTGCTGCTGATGCGCAGGACGGAGCATAAACGAGGCGTCGTGGAAGGCGTGCTGCGCCAGTAAGGTCAGCGCCTGCGGATCGACCTTGAGGATCTCCTGCCCTTCAAACTCAGAGACAGAGACGTGATCGCGGGTTAACAGGTAATATTCGGTCTGATCCTTACCGAGCGGGAAAGGATCCTGGTAATGAAAGGGTTTGTTCGACATTGTTCTCTCACTTACTGCGTCGGTCTGATTATTCAGGGCAGATGTTCCGCTGCCCGGCTTAAAAGCGAGTCAGCTTATCCTACACAATTTTTTAACAAAAACTGAGACTAGTACGACTTTTTACATCCGCAGGTTACTTCCAGGTGGTTTATTGCTTTAATACCCGGAGTTTATTCCACATTTGAATCAGGGCTTGATAATGCAAAAACTCATCAACTCAGTGCAAAACTACGCCTGGGGAAGTAAAACTGCGTTAACGGAACTCTACGGTATCGCGAACCCGGACAACCTGCCGATGGCAGAACTGTGGATGGGCGCCCACCCGAAGAGCAGCTCAAAAGTTGAAGATGCCAGCGGCCAGGTGCGCGCGCTGCGCGACGTAATTGATGCCGATAAAGCCACGCGGCTGGGCAACAGCGTGGCCAACCGTTTTGGCGAGCTGCCGTTCCTGTTTAAGGTGCTGTGTGCCGATCAACCTCTCTCCATCCAGGTTCACCCGAACAAGAAAGCCTCTGAAATTGGCTTTGCAAAAGAGAATGCGGCCGGTATCCCGTTAGATGCCGCCGAGCGTAACTATAAAGATCCGAACCACAAGCCGGAGCTGGTCTTTGCGCTGACCCCTTTCCTGGCGATGAACGCGTTTCGCGAGTTCTCCGAGATCATCTCTCTGCTGCAGCCGGTCGCAGGAGCGCATAACGCTATCGCACATTTCCTGGCAAATCCGAACGCGGAAAGCCTGAGTCAGCTGTTCGCCAGCCTGCTCAACATGCAGGGCGACGAGAAATCCCACGCCCTGGCGGTGCTGAAAGCGGCGCTGGACGGCCAGCAGGGCGAACCATGGGACACCATCCGTCTGATTTCTGCGTTTTACCCGGACGACAGCGGCCTGTTCTCCCCGCTGCTGCTGAACGTGGTGAAGCTAAACCCGGGCGAAGCCATGTTCCTGTTCGCAGAAACGCCGCATGCCTATCTGCAGGGTGTGGCGCTGGAGGTAATGGCCAACTCGGACAACGTGCTGCGCGCGGGTCTGACGCCGAAATATATCGACATCCCTGAACTGGTGGCTAACGTGAAGTTTGTGGCAAAACCTGCTGCCGAGCTGCTTACTCAGCCCGTCAAAAATGGCGCAGAGCTGGACTTCCCTATTCCGGTTGACGATTTTGCTTTCTCCCTGCACGACCTCAGCCAGACCGAAACGACCATCGCGCAGGAGAGCGCGGCGATCCTGTTCTGCGTTGAGGGTGAAGCGACACTGCATAAAGGCGAACAGCGTCTGGTGCTTAAGCCGGGTGAGTCAGCTTTCGTTGCTGCTAATGAGTCCCCGGTCAGCGTGAGCGGTACCGGTCGCCTGGCGCGCGTATTTAATAAGCTTTAGACAATACTGAATTTTTTAACAACTCTTGCTAAGCTAGTGGCAGGCTTTATATCTCCGGGCGGTTTCTACCGCCTGGTTTCATTTTAGGGATAGTCGCAATGAAAAAATCGGTCGTAGCGGTAGGCGTGATTGTAGCGTTAGGCGTAGTCTGGACGGGAGCATCCTGGTTTACCGGGAAGCAGCTGGAGAGCCGTCTGGCTGAGATGGTGGCACAGGCTAACAGCCAAATTAAGCGTGGCGCACCGGAAGCGGGTGTAGAGCTGAGCTATCAGAATTATGAGCGCGGGGTATTCACCAGCCATATGCAGCTTGTGGTGAAGCCCGTTGCCGGAAATGAAAATGGCTGGCTGAAGCCGGGCCAGACGGTGGTGCTGGATGAGGTGGTAAGTCACGGTCCGTTCCCGCTGGCGCAGCTGAAGTCCTTTAATCTGATCCCATCAATGGCGTCCGTTCACACCGTGCTGGTGAATAACGACTTAACTAAGCCGCTGTTCGAACTGGCAAAAAATGAATCACCTTTCGCGGTTGATACCCGCATCAGCTATGCCGGTGATACCAGCTCGAATATCGCGCTGAAGGCGCTGAACTACGAGAAAGAGAACGAGAAAGTCACCTTCAGCGGTGGCAACTTCACCGTAGATGCTGACCGCGAAGGGAACGTGCTCTCCCTGACAGGGGAAGCGCAAAGCGGTCTGGTCAACGCCGTTAACGAATACGATCAGAAGGTACAGATTACCTTCAACAATTTGAAAGCAGACGGCAACAGCCGCATGACCGACTTCAAAGAGCGTATCGGCGATCAGAAACTCTCGATTGATAAGATTGCCATTGCGATTGAAGGTAAAGAGATGGCCGTGCTGGAAGGCATGGACGTTGATGGTAAATCGGATGTCTCCAAAGACGGTAAGAGTATCAATACTCAGCTGGATTATACCCTGAAGAGCCTGAAAGTGCAGAATCAGGACCTGGGTACCGGCAAGCTTTCGCTGAAGATCGGCAATATTGACGGTCAGGCATGGCATGAATTCAGTCAGAAATACAGCAAAGAGAGCCAGGCGCTGCTGACCGATGCCGCGCTGCAGCAGAACCCGGAAGTGTATCAGCAGCAGGCGATGGCCGTGCTGTTCAACAACCTGCCTATCCTGCTCAAAGGTGAACCGGTGATCACCGTCGCTCCGCTGAGCTGGAAAAACAGCAAAGGCGAAACCAGCTTTAACCTGTCTCTGTTCCTGAAAGATCCGGCAGCCGCAACGGGCGAACCGCAAACGCTGGCGCAGGAAGTGGATCGCAGCGTGAAGTCTCTGGACAGCAAGCTGACGATCCCAATGGATATGGCGACCGAGTTTATGACTCAGATTGCGAAGCTTGAAGGGTACGGCGATGACGATGCCGGCAAGCTGGCAAACCAGCAGGTGAAAGGCCTGGCGGCGATGGGCCAGATGTTCCGTATCACGAAGGTGGACGACAACACGATTTCCACCAGCCTGCAGTATGCCAACGGCCAGGTGACGCTCAACGGTGACAAAATGCCACTGGAGGACTTTGTCGGCATGTTTGGTATGCCTGCCCTGGGCATGCCGGAACCGGCTGAACCAGCAGCGCCAGCCGAACCTGCGGCGCCACAGCAGTAAACGACAAAACCCCTCGCATGAGGGGTTTTTTATTGCCGGGTGGCGGCTACGCCTTACCCGGCCTACGATCCGCAACGTGCTCTGGATTATTTCACCGTGACTAACCGCGCCGCCACAATCTGGTGCCCGGCCTGCACGTCTGTTTTTTCGATGCGCTGCATGATCCTGTCCGCCAGCGTGTAGCCCATCTCCCGTGCGGGCGTGGTGGCCCAGACAATGGGCAGATCGTCCAGCGCATTTTCGCCAACGTCGGCAAATGCCCCTAACGCCACCTGATGGCCGAAGAAGGTTTCAACCCCGCCCTCGCCGCTCTGACGGCCGGCGCGGATCAGACCAAACCAGGTCCCCATCGCAATCACATCGTTATAGCAAATCACGGCGCTTATCGTCGGACTGCTGCTTAACAGCGCACCGATCGCTTCTGCGGCTTTTTTCTGACTGGATTCACACTCTACCACCCACTCGCTGTGGAACGGTAAACCGTATTTAATCAGCGTCGCGCAATAACCGCCCACCCGTTCGGCGCGGGTCAACGACGAGCTTTTTCCGCCGAGCCAGGCAATCCGCTGATGTCCGCGACGAATAAGATGCTCGGTCAACATTTGGGCCGCCTGCATGTTATCTGGCCGCAGGGTATCGGCTTCATCCAGATAACTGGCGCGCGACGCAAAGACCAGCGGCACGCCTTTTGCGGCCGCGCGCTCGCATAATTCACTGCTCACGCCCGACGCTCCGGCAACAATCACACCGTCAACGCCCTGGGTGAGCAGCATGTCGAGCCGGGAAAGAAGCTGGTCCGGCTCGCGCCCACCGTGGAGCAGAAACACCATTCGTCCCTGCGCCTCCAGCGCTTCGGTTAACCCGGCGGTCAGTTCGGCGTAAAAGGGTGAAGTCAGGTCACGCACGATCAGGCCAATCACGCCGCTTTGTCCCCCGCGCAGGGCCGACGCCTGACGGTTACGCACAAAACCCAGTTGTTCAACGGCGTCGTTAACCCGCTGACCGGTCGCGGGAGAGATACGCCCTTTTCCACTCAGGACCAGTGAAACGGTGCTGACGGAAACCCCCGCCGCCAGCGCGACATCGTTGATGGTGATCTTTTTCGCTACGGCCATGTCTTGGCGTGACTCCCTGATAATGAGATCGGTAAAACGTTTTATCAATACGTTATCTTTATACTACCAGTGAAAGGCTGAGAATGTGATTCAGCGCGCACTAAACTTTGATAAAACGTTTTATCTTCTCGCAGCATTGAAGCAGACAAACTGATTTTAACAATAAAGGAGTCGTTTTATGACGGCGAAAACAGCACAAAAAATATCGCTGTGGGAATTTTTCCAGCAACTGGGTAAAACCTTTATGCTGCCCGTGGCGCTTCTCTCGTTCTGCGGGATCATGCTCGGGATCGGCAGCTCGCTCAGCAGTAAGGACGTCATTACGCTGATCCCGTTCCTCGGTACCCCTGTGCTACAGGCGATCTTTATCTGGAGACTATTAAGTCTTTTAACGAAGTGGCTTGATGTTGGATTGATGTGCGGTAACTTCTGCTATGTTGCCGCGATACGATTTGTCATGTGCAATGAACTAACGTCGTTTCGCGGTAACTTTATGCCCCACCCATGCCCCATCACATCACCGGACAGTCATCTTCCCTTACTCGGTTGATGAAGAACGTCGCCACTCCAAGTACCTCCACATCTGCAAGCGCAGCTCCTTCTATTGCCTCCCCATCATCCGTAATGAGCGCTTTACCCATCAGCTTGGCAAATTGCGTGCGCCCATCGCTCAGAATCAGAAGTACATCCCCTTCGCAGGTTTTCACGCACGGCTCGATAACTGCAAAACCAATATCTGTCTCAAGCACTCTGCTATCCGCTCCTATGTTACACAGCACAACAGGTGAGAGCTGTTGCTCAACGTAATCTGACGCCGGGGATGGAAAGCCCATTATTGCACCCTCCCCATGTTACGCAGGATCCAGTATCGGTTGTCGCTGTGGTCTGTTGTCTTATCCACAAAGTCTTGCTGGTAACGCTCTATCCATGCATTTGCATCGGATGCGGAAAAGTGCCAGTTGTACTCACGCAGCTTCTCGATGAAGCTATCGGTCAGAAGGTACTGGTAACCATTAGGATTTAGCTGTATGGCCGCAATAAAGGCGGTCTTTATGTCTGCTGTGCGTGGCATATTTACCCCCACATAATTACTGTTTATATATACAGTATCGTCAAACATGAGGGTCGATCAAGTCGCTGGCTGGTGCTACACTTCAGACCTTTCCGAATTCACTGATTTCTATAATGTTAAAGTTATTCGCCAGGTACACATCGATAGGTGTCATCAACACGCTCATTCATTGGGTAGTGTTCGCCATTTGCATCTATGCATTCCATACAGGACAGGCCCTTGGCAACTTTGCCGGGTTCGTTGTTGCTGTATCGTTCAGCTTCTTCGCCAATGCCAGATTCACATTCAAATCATCAACCACTACCCTGCGCTATATGCTGTATGTGGGGTTTATGGGCACGCTTAGCGCTGCGGTTGGCTGGGCGGCTGACAAGTCAGGTCTGGCTCCGATCGTTACCTTAATTTTGTTCTCCGCAATCAGTCTGGTCTGCGGATTTATCTATTCAAAGTTCATTGTCTTTAGGGATGCGAAATGAAAATTTCTCTGGTCGTTCCCGTCTTCAACGAAGAAGACGCGATACCGATTTTTTATAAAACGGTACGGGAATTTGAAGGGCTACAGCAGCATGAAGTAGAGATAGTCTTCATCAATGACGGCAGCAAAGACGCGACGGAATCAATTATTCACGCGCTTGCCATTGCAGATCCGCTTGTGGTTCCATTGTCATTCACGCGCAACTTCGGAAAAGAGCCTGCACTATTCGCTGGTCTTGATCATGCTAGCGGTGACGCAATAATTCCGATTGATGTTGACCTGCAGGACCCTATAGAGGTCATCCCTCACCTTCTAGAGAAATGGCAGGACGGCGCAGACATGGTGCTGGCCAAGCGTTCTGATCGCTCCACTGATGGCAGACTGAAGCGTAAGACTGCAGAATGGTTCTATAAGCTACACAACAAAATCAGCTACCCGCAGATTGAGGAAAACGTTGGCGATTTCCGCCTGATGTCTCGTGATGTGGTAGAAAATATTAAGCTCATGCCAGAACGCAATCTTTTTATGAAGGGGGTGCTGAGTTGGGTTGGCGGTAGGACCGATGTTGTTGAGTATGCCCGCGCAGAACGTGTGGCAGGAAGCACGAAATTTAACGGCTGGAAACTATGGAACCTTGCTCTTGAGGGGATAACAAGCTTTTCAACGTTCCCGCTGCGCATGTGGACATATATCGGCTTGTTCGTAGCCGGAATGGCATTCATTTACGGAGCATGGATGATTCTTGACACCCTGGCATTTGGTAACCCGGTTCGCGGATACCCTTCCCTGCTGGTATCAATTTTGTTCCTTGGTGGCATACAGCTGATCGGGATTGGCGTTCTTGGCGAGTACATTGGCAGGATTTATGTTGAGGTTAAACACAGACCTCGTTACATAATTAAAAAGGGTAATTAAGTTATGAATTACAATAGAAACAATAAAATCACATCCATTATTATGTATGCTATTTCTTTTTCTTTCTTGGCATTTATAATATCAAGATACTTTCCAATAAACTCTGATTATGCCAATAGTCCATTAGTATGGAGAGAGTTTTTAGATAAGGGAGTGTCTTCTTTTTTTGACTGGAGACCCACTCCTGATAATTGGTATTTTACTGTATACCCAATTAACTTCGCAATCTTCTTTTTGCTAGGAGATGATGGTGTAATTCCGTTGCTGATTTCTACTATATTATTTGCAGCACTAGTTACATTGTTTTCTTCTGAGATATCTAAAATATCAAATGGAAAGTGGAGCTATGTTTCGGTTATCGTAGGAACTACATTATTGCCTCAGATAATGTTAACTGATGGGTTTGTTGCTCATCCATTTGCGCATTATTCAACTGCTGCGTATGGATTTCTAATGTTGTTGCTGTTTACCAAAAACCTATCAAAGAACAACATTTACATAACAACGATGATAGCCGTTATAGGTTTGATTGCGAACTCATCTGATATGTGGATCGCACCTACATTCTTTATGCCAATACTTCTTGTTGAGATCTACCTATTCCTTTCAAAGGAAAGGAGAGTATCTCATCTTTGTGTAATGGCCGCCTTTTTTGGATTATCAATTACTCATGTTCTGCCTATTCTGATGGGCTTCGACATACAGAAGTTTGAAATTGTTGATATCAGTATGATGTTGCAGAACATTTATGGCTCAATCATATTGATAGGGGAAACAATAAATATTTCTGTAATGAAAGGCAATATATTTTATATTGCTTCGTTCTTTGTAATGTTGTTTTTGGTACTTATTTCTGTTTGGATTGGATGGCTAAGTGGTGGAATTAAGAGATATGTAACAATTACATTATTCCTTTCTTTGCTCGGAATTGTGTCTTCATACATTATAAGCAATAATTCGTCTTTCCCAGGCCCACCACGTTTTTTTGTAAACGTAATCCCATGTGTATTCGCGATACTAGCAATTAATCTATCGGGAAGATATAGTAGGTTACTATTAGTAATAACTATTCTATTTGCTGTTACATCCATAAACTCGTATGAAACGAAAAAGTGGTGGGCGAAAGGTGTAATAACTGAAAATAATCAATACATTGATTTCTTAAAGAAACATGACTTGCGATATGGTTTCGGTGATTTCTGGGATAAGTCAATGACTGTTAACTGGCTTAGTCGAGGGGATGTAAAGATATTCCCTATATTCATTCGTGATGGATATAGACTGGACCCATATTCAGTGAGGTGGCAAACAATGCGATCATGGCATACCGAAGAATTCCTAAATGGTCTTCCGAAGAGACAATTCTTCGCTATATCTAAAGGTAGAGAATGTTCAGACGTAGAAAAGTGCGTCATTGGTATACAGGAGCGCTATGGTTACGCCAGTGAAGTGCTCACATTTAAAAAAATGACTATTCTAGTTTATGATGATGGTATTCCATTTTGAATTAAAGCCCCTTTCGGGGCTTTTTTTATGCGCTTATGGCTCCGTAATTTTTCCATCCTGATGCTGTGTATATCTTTCCTATGTAACCACCCGCTGATGATGTAGTATTGTCATTAACCACATCTCCTACCCCCCAAATTGCAGTGCCTGTTATTGTATCACCCCCTCCTTTCGGCGTTACACCGGCTATGTTCCTCTTTTGGAAGTTTGCCGTGGAGATTAGTCTATTGGTTGTCGTACCATTGTGCACGATACTAGATAAGTCGGAATCATGAATTATGCACGTCTCACGATCAATGTTTGTGTTTACGCAGAAAACACCCCATGTAATAGCAGCACCAAGACCACTTGATACTGATAGACGGGCTGATTTTATGGCTGTAGATGCACCCAAACCATCTGCCTGAATTGTTTGGACAAGCCCCACATCGCTACTAGATGACATCAAAGTAGGGGTGAAGCCACGCATAACAAAATCAAGTCCATTGACGTCACCTATTACAGCTCCTCGCTGGAATATCCTAGGGGTTACAGATATTTTTGAATTTACAATTTTGGCAAGACCTCCAACCTCAGTCCATGACTTGATGCCAATTGCTGCCGCCTGGTAAAACCTCTCGGTAGAAATATTGATATCTGCATTATAACAGGCATCAATTTGCACGCCAATTGGGGAGTTTGCAGTGTAATTTGATAAACATCGAATATGTGATGATCCTATGTACAAACCATCAGCACCCATAATAAGCGATCCACGCAGTTGATTGTTATTTGAAGAAATATACTCCATCACAATTTCCATCTTCGAAATAGAGATGTTTCTAACAACCATATTCCCAGTATTTACCTTACCAAAAATAGTAAAACCTGTTCCACATGAGCGTGAGTAATAGCTATCAATCTGGATGTTAGTACATGGCTGGTAGCTATAATTTGGTTCAATATCCAAACCACCTGGCTGCATAACCGTGCCAATGCGTCCACCATGCTTATACGAAACAAATGTGCCTATGGAAACGCCATCCGCGCAAATAATACTCATCGCATTTCTACCGTCATAGTCAGAGTTTACGCTCTCAACTAATGGATATTTCATGTTTGATGGAGGTGTTGAATCTTGGTTACCATGCGCTGCATTAAGATAAATTCCATCACCTCTTGTTTCTTTGAAAAATAATGACAATACGTGATTTTTCCCGCCATAGGAATGTATATTATGGATGTGTTCATCGGCTATCTTAGATGTCCTTACACCATCAATTCTTATTTCTCCAGTGAGGTCACTTACTTCTTTCAGGTAAAGAACATATCCAGATGAAGGGTCCCATGAATCTACAACAGTTGCAGGCTTTGTTCCATCTCCCCAGTGCTTAACATACCCATGCCATTTGAATTTCAAACCATTATGTTGCGAGGTACAAATTAAGCCAGCAGCAGATGGGGAAACATTTAAGGGAATATACGCTTCGGCCCCAGATTGAGCGCAGCAATCCAACCATAATTGCAACTTCGTAGTTTCATCGCTTCCATCCGCCACAACGCCGAATTGACGACAATCAATGCGGCCATCGTGACGCAGATACCACCCCTTTCCGGTCACATCGAAAAATTTTAGCTCATTGCCAGTTGATGGAACGCCAGTTGTACCATCACTAAAATATGTCGCCGCCCCAACGCCGAAAACATGATGCCCACGCGTCATGATGTACTTTGACTTGCCGGCATTAGCCGCCTTTGCATCTGAAAAATAGTCAACTACATAAACACTGCCGCCAATTAACGAAGCTCCACTAGGTTTTGATAGTTGAGAGCTTAATGCTGCATCCCCTAAACCTACCCAAAAACCTGGGCCAATGCCGCCAGTAGATTCTGGACTCGATGCCGCTGGAACTTCTTTTGGGAGAGCTCCGCTCCAGTAGTACCAACTTTTACTTTCCTCGTCCCAGATAAAATCATTACGCGATGCCAAAGATCCGCCTGCACTGAATGTGTATGATCCATCAATAAAGCCTGATAACTTACTGTCAACTTCATCAACAGAAGGAACATCAAGATTTGCTCTGGCCTGTGCGATATTCGCCAGTTCTGAGAGGTTATTTTTGGCGCGAAGGAAGTGCGTAACCGGAAGTTTTTGGTCTGTACTGTTCTGGTTTATCAGTAACTGAGCGGTATCAATGGTATCCGTCGCTGCCGGGAGGTCTGTAAGTTTTACTTTTTGTTCTGCCATTTATGCTGTCCTGTACCAGGCTGCTAATTTGATATATGCATTAGTTACGTCAAGAGCTGAGCCGCCACCCGTGTTTGCAGTTGAGCCAGAATAGTCATGCTCATGTGCACCTATCGCCACAGTGTGGTTATGTGTATCGCTGGAAGTGTTATTTGTTGATACCGGTCCCTGGTCGTAAATATTCCCACCAGAACCAACATCACCACTATCAGACCCATTTCGACGCTGATATGTGTGGTTATGAGTGTCGGAGGTGGTGGTTTTGGTCCCGTAGTCGTAGGAAGAAGTTTTACCTGAGTAGTCATGTTTGTGTGGAGGAAGATTGCCTACTGAAATACTCGACGTATCCGCCCCCCCCTGCTGTAAAACGTCGCTACCACTGCTATTAGCTATGCGTACTGTTTTCCCCTGACCAGGAACCCTCGCCCATGTTGAGCCAGACCAGATCGCATTTGGGTTGGTGTCGTTGGCGAACCACTCAACTTTTCCTACAGGGTATCTGATGTTGAAAATGGCTGAAGCCAGTACTTCCAGAGTGATTGAGCGGTCGTTACCAGCCTGGTTGATATGCATCAGGTCTGAGGATTCTGCGTCAGCGGCAGAGGGTAAATCTGTCAGATACTTGAGAAGAATGTCAGCCATTACGCCCCCTCAAGCGCTGATACCCGCGCCTTCAAATCTGAGATTTGCGCGTACAGGTCATTCAACAGGGTATTGAGATGATTGGCAGCAAGTTTGCTTCCAGTGGAGATAGATCCGTCTGGCATGCGCACAGGCGGGACGAAGCCGCTTGCAAGGATTTCGTCTGGAATGGGTTCTTTGTTCTTCTGCCCATCAGCATAAGTGACGTCAGTATCTGCAAATGATGTGATAGCCATTTAATTCTCACTTAGGCATAGCGCCGCATAGCATCGTCCCGGTGACGCCATAGTCACGGGAGAAGATAAGAAGGTAATCGTCGTCAGCGACGCCGAGATAAGAGCCGTTTACTTCCAGAACACCTGATACGGAACCTGCTGCATCAAGGTAGGAACCAGCGATAAATACAGACCCACGGTTAAGTCCAAGCGCCGTGTCGGTGTCTACCTGCATTGCTGTGTTATCGCCGACCTGTAACGCTTGCCCTGAATTGGTGTCTATCCCAGCAAGGGAGAAACCGTTGAGCCCATAATCGTGTGTTGAATATGCTCTGACACCCGCCACAGAAGCGCGGTCGACGATGGCGTTGATGTTTGTTGGTACATAAGGTCCGGTGGCGTGCACGCTAAAGGCGGCAGGGTGCAACTCAACAATCTCAACATCAGTGCTTGATGTTGTAGTTGCTGTTACGACCATGACGTTATCTGGCGTTCCGCTAAAGGAAGTTGCAAGTTTCGCCTGCATGATTGCCCGTCGATAATCATCGTCAGGCATCCCATCCCGATCCACATCAACGTACTGACCAAATCTGTCAAGCTCTATGCCGTGGGCGTTGTATATGCTCTGCGTCAGGTAGATATATTTTGCGCGGGCTTCAATTTCTGGATGAAGTACACCAACAGCAGCAAAGAGGTCAGGAACCTGCCCGCCTTTTTTAAGCCAGTCAGTAGGCCTCTGTCGTATCAGCGCAAGGAAATCGATATCAATCCATTCATCAGACACCTGTGACCTCCACATTGGCAGCGGAGAACGAAGCAAAGGAGTTTTCAGCAACGGAAATGTTACTTTCGGCAAACGTAGTTCCATCAGTACTGACCGTGATGGTCATTTTCCCGATGCCGGTTGTATTGGCGTAGATGTAGCCATAAATGCGCTGGGTAATAACGTCATCACCAAGGCCGAGAGTGGCACCGTAAGCAACAACACCTTGCTTTATAGCGTCCACAACAGCAGCTGGTAACGGCTCCTCTGTATCCAGAAGAACAACGTCAACTTTAACGTAAATATCCACTTCTGTAGGCCTTGAGAAGTTCACGATATGTGGTCTCTCGTACCGGTCATACACAGTGATAGCAATTGAACCGTAAGTTGCTATGCCTGCTCCTTTGTACTTCCAGATAGCGTCAGCAATATCCTGCTCAAGCCCCCCAGAAACGATGGTATGCATGGCCTTTGGTGGAATGCTGTCCACTGTCGCCATGGTGTCGTTTTCAATGACTTTGGCTAAGGTTACTCCGCTGACTTCCGTAATAAGGCGCGTCTCAATTGCTGGGATGGTTGCCGCACCGCCTGATGACGCTCTGCTCTGATACAAACGCTGGCGATAATCCGTGTCTGATTCGCGATCTGAACCGGTAGCCCCCTGAACCAGGTTATTAACTCCTGTCCATCCTGTGATGGCACTTACCGGATTGTTTAGTCCGCCAACAGGAACGACAATCGGACCGGCTTCAGTTGCCTCAAAGATTGCCGGTGAGCCAATCAGCTGCCAAGCCACGCCAGCACTAAGCGAAACTGCGTAACCTTCGATGAGGTTTTCAGACGTGAGCCTGATTACTGAGCCATTTGCTGTGGCTGAATACTGGCTTGTTGAATCAACAACCGCAGCAAGTCCGGTAGCGATAGTGTTTACTGTGTCTCCAGCTACTTTGGTGTAGGTATGGTCAACGCCAGCAATCCGTACTGTGTAGGAGGGTTGAGTGTTGTTAGACACCCTCACCTCTCCATCCAGAAGCGTCGAGCGCGAGATGGTGTAATCTGCCGTCAGTCTGAACTGGTAG
This sequence comes from Enterobacter cloacae complex sp. 2022EL-00981, assembly GCF_028737495.1. Taxonomy (NCBI): domain Bacteria; kingdom Pseudomonadati; phylum Pseudomonadota; class Gammaproteobacteria; order Enterobacterales; family Enterobacteriaceae; genus Enterobacter; species Enterobacter cloacae complex sp. 2022EL-00981. The sequence continues at coordinate 54,330 of NZ_JAQZRK010000012.1, read as the reverse complement.
TTACCGAACGACGCGAGAGAACCAGCAGGAACAAGACGTGATTCAGAGCCATAAATAACGGCATTCACTTTTGTCGTGGTTTTGCCATGTCGGGTAATCCCACCCATCCAGTCGCCAAGAGCATCAAGAGCGAATCCCTCAGCAGAAGCAAGAAACCGGCTAGCCCACAACCCCTCTTCAGTTTCAAAGTGAATTGCGTTTTGCTCAGCTTCAATTGCGATCCACTGTCCGGTGGTCGAATCAGCCTCTCTGTTAATCGGTCCGACGACCGTTTCCATTGCATCACCGATTTCCTGAACCATCTCCGGTAATGTCGGCTTGTCAAAGCCTGTCGCAGTAATGTAATCAGCCATATGCACCTTATTTCAGGCATAAAAAAGCCCCGCACATTGGCGAGGCATATTGAAGGGGGTATTTATCATGGGTATTGCACCAACCCGTAATCAGTGTTGGCTGTAAACTCTATGCTCAGCTTTCGCTCTGCCCGGTCAAAGTTGTAGGTAAACTCAACTATGCCGGTAACACCTTCTACAGCGAGGATTTCTGTACGGATAGCTGATAGCGCGCCATTAAGCGTTACCTGCTTCCCGAGAATATCTTGTAAGTACGGCGTTCCGAACTGGCTATCAAGGAACCACTCTCCGCGCCACAGGTTAAGTCTGAACTCGACCTGCTGTCTGACTCGCTCGGCACCGTCTACATACTGAAGAAGGCCGTTAGTGAACACGACTTTGTTATCTGTAAGTCTGAAATCAATCATTAGTTCTCCGGACCGCCTGTAGTGCCACCGCTATCACCCTGGTGACGGTGAGTGCCTATTCTTATGCCATTGATGACAACGTCACCCATCACCTGCATCGTGCCGGTTATGGTAGCTACCGATGTTTCGCCTCCTGATCCAGTCATGCCGCCCTGGTAAGTGAATAGCTGCTCAACGGTCATGCTTCCTTTAACGGTGTGCAATGGGGTTATTTCTTCCACCCCGCCTGGCGCATTGATGGTCATTTTCCCGTTGGCATCGATAGCAATGAAGGCATCGCCAAAATACATCCTCACGTCATCGTTGCCAGGGACTGCATCACTATAACCAGCGCCAGGGATAACGTATGAGTCGATGATGTCGAATCGCCTTGTATCGTCGCTTCCATCGGTTGCCTGCTGGCATACCACCAAAAGGCATTTATCGCCTGCCTGAACAGGGCCCTTTAATCCAGCCTGTCCGTTTGCAAACTGCGGCCACACCATGCGCAAATCGCTGAGTACCGGATAAGCGTTGGTATCGCCATCTGCGTATATTTTCTCGCCATCAGGCTTTACAGTTACCTTGCCGCCTGAATAACTCACCACGGTGCATGGAAGTGCGGTGTTTACCGTGTCCATTTCCGAGCTGACAAGCCGTCTGAGCGCTTCTACTACATCACTGTTATCAGCCATCAGATAAACCTCAATAGCGCTTCCACGCTCCATTCCTGCCCGTGTGTATCACCGGTGTAATGTGCTTCTTCAACCCGGAAGAATTCTCCATCAATTCCGCGAGATTTAAGCTGCACATACGCGCCAGGATAAATGGCAGGGTTAAGCAGTGATTTAACCCGGTAGCCCTGCACCTCAAGAGTGACCCGGTCTTTGAGCTTCGCCGTTGGGTCTTCTACATCCACCACCGTCCTGACGATACCTTTCTGACCGTATTTGATGCCCTGCTTGGCCGCCGTCTTCTCGGTCATGGTTTTAGCTTCACGACGTGGATATCCGATCATGCCAGTGTCTTTCGACAGCACGACTGCCGTGTCTGCATAGACGCCACCCTTTTTGATAATCTGTATTTCGCTATCCTGAGCGCTCCACTCCAGCCCGAGATAATTACAGACCCTGTCCATGGCATCACGGACCCTGCCGTTGTAGGCATATCCGCCGACGTATTGCTTATCCTGTACCTTGCTAATGCTCTTCTTGATTGGTAGGCCAAAGTTCTTCGCCACTCCATCCAGAACGGTCATTGCTGACGTATTTGGAGGGAAGGAAACGCTTATCTTGGCGTCGCGCAAAGGTATGACGCTGTCCCTTAACTCCATCTCCGTGATGATGTCAGGCCCATCCTGATACGTCAGGCTACGGCATGTGGTGCCAGTGAAGATGGTGATAGCGCCGATGTCATTGACGTAGCCAGCCTTGATGATGACCACGTTATTTATGGTCTCCATCAAAGTGATAGTTGTGGGGGCGGCGTTGTAGATTTTTAGTGATGCTTCGTTGGCGGTTTTGCTTGCTGTTTTGGTGATGTCGAACTCAAATCTCAGGTCTTTGATACTTACCGCCTCACCATGAGGCTGACCGACTATGATTTCACCCGTTCGCAGAAACAAACTCATCTATTTCTTCCTTAGTGGCATACACCAACAGGTGATCGCCTCCAATCGAATCGATATCAGGACGTACCTTTTCACCATACGTACGGATGAAGTAGATATCTCCGGAGAAGTTATCGAAACTGAAGTTCTTCAGAAGCGGGGAGTTCTGTACAAGCTTAACTCCGGTTATGATCGGCAATGACTCACGGTCATAGATACCAAGCGACCAGAAGCCAAAGCGCTCATTCCATCGCAGGCGAAGCGTAACCGGTGTATCGTCGAAAACAGCCTGCAATGTCTGGTCAGTAAATCCAGCCTGAAAATTTAGTGGGGTCATGGGGTGACATTACCTATGATGTTGCCGAGATATTCCTGAAGCTTACCGCCCGAACCGGACAAGCCACCCAAAGCCTGACTCAGGATTGAACCAGTATTCTTACCAACGTTTTTGGTTGGCGTAGCCCGGTTAGCAGTAGCGGGGTCTGCTGAGTTTGATGTCCCGGCTTTAGCAGTAGCGCCATTACTGGTCGTATCAGTTTTCCTGACGCCTACACCAGGCGGAACCTCTGTCGTAGCTGTGCTGACGATATTTGCCTGAACAGCATCTATCGTAAAATTGACCGCATCACCATCATCCACCCTTCTGGGAATGTTAATTCCCAGAATGAGCATATTCTCGTAGGTGTAATTTTTGGTGTAGATAGTTACCAGTTCGTTTGAAAGATATAACGAGTCGAGCAGCTTGATAGCTGTGTTAACCCTGTCCTCCCCGTCGAAGCCGCTATCCAGAGCGTTTGCTGCCTGAGTTAATACCCCCGTCACCGGCGCGTTGCTTATCATGCCGGCAACGGTAATCTTTTTCGGCTGACGGATGATGTGATCTGATATTGGCGACCCGTTTTCTACGGGATTCATTGTCACATCGCGCGTCCACTCATGCGTTTCCTGGTCCAGAGTGTCGAACTCAAGATTGCCGACGCCCGGGTCATTAAGCCTAAAGGTGCTGTCGCCTGCCGAGTTCCAGAGGAAGCCAAGCACATCAGTTGCCATGCTAACCTCCAGTGTTGAAGTTTAATGTGTTACCAAGCGCATTCCATCCATAGTCACTGAATGCTGACTTGGCGCTATCCTGGAGGAATTTCACCTGCTCATCAGAAGTTCCGGCAGGGACTGAGATGTTGCCTATATTGACATCTATCTTAGGACCAGTTGCTGCTGATGGCGGTGGCAATGAAAGAGATTGATAGCTCGGGAGTAGAGTATTTCCACCTTTTGCGTCCTGGTTGAAGCCTCTCACCCCTGCAAGCGTATCTGACCACATCCTGGGGATATCAAACGCACCGTTTGTTTGCGCATTTCCCCACGAAGCCCACTTCCCTAAATCCTCAACAAGCCACCCTGCCTTTTCCTTCAGCCATGGTGCAAATTTTGTTGTTCCTAACTGGTCGCCCCATTCCTGAACTTTGTCCTGACTGGAGTTGAAGAAGTTGGCTAGACTGTTAAGGACGTTGAGCGCCCACACGGCCATATCCTTCATGTCTGTAAGAGCCACTTTCAAAGAATTAATTGAATCGGTGTACTCAGAAACCGGCCCGATCATGTCTCCCAAAAGAGACTTGTTGCCATTGAGCCAGGAGTTAATATCCTCACCAACTAGGAACAGAGCAGCAAGTGCAGCTATCACCAAGAATACAGGGCTTGTGAGTGCGGTAAATGCTGCGGACAAGAGATAAACAGAACCTACAAGTCCTGCTGCGCCAAGAGCTACTCCAAGTAGTTTTACCGCATTCTCTGCGCCACCAAGAGCATCGATAACTGAGTCCAGTGCATACTCGATTTTATCAGCCATCCACAGGAACTTATTTGCCACCCATGTCACAGCTCCGCTGCTGCGGTTAAGCCTGTTGATAAACATCGACCATCTGTTATTTACAAGAACAAGCGCCTGACCAATAGTCATAGGCATTTGTTTAAACTGGTCGACGAATTGCGGGAGTACCTTAATCAACCCTTCAGCAAGCATTTTCCCAGTCACCTTGCCGGAGGAGATGAAAGCCTTAAGGTTATTGTTCGCCCCTGGAATAGCTTTACCAAGCGCTCTGAACAGGTCAGGAGCCACGTCAATAAGCGTATTCATCTCTTCCATCTGGACAGTTGGAGAACCAATTGCCTGACCAAGCTGGAAGAAAGCCTGCCCCTGAGCCACTGCTGTTGAGCCTGAAGCAGCAAGCGCTATGGAGACTGCATCGGTAAGCTGTAAAACCTGCTCCTGGTCTTTATAGAAGTCCTGAGTGGCGTTACCAGCCTTGATGTAAAATGATGCATACTCTTCAATCCCCTGCCTTGCTGCACTTGCCCTTTGAGCCACAGTGTCGAACGCTTCTGCGCCGGTAGTGATGGTCTGCGGCAGCATTCCAATGCGAGCCTCCAGAGACTGCATCTCGTCAGCGGTTTTGGCAATGTTTGAGATGGTTACAGCACCGAATACTGTAGCAAGAACGCCGCCAAGCGCATTGAATGACTGAATGGTTTTATCGACCTTTCCGTCTACCCTGTCCAGTCCTCGCCCCACACTATCTGATCCGGTAAGGCCGAGGCGGATAAGTAACTCTCTTATGACCATTTACTTCTCCATTGGCGTGTTCAGATAGTCGGTCATCTCTATGAGGGCATTAAGCTTGAGCAGGTCTTCGCATGTGATAAGGCCTGACTTCACCTCTGCAACCGTACACATATTTCTCATTATTGGACGCCACACCCATAGCTCTGCTTCAACATCTTCCCTTAGCTTTCCCGGGTCGCACTTTTCGCCAGTGACTGAACCCGATTTGCCAGCTCTTCTGGGCTTAACCCAAACAGGGTGAGAACTTTCGTAAAAAAAGGGGTGAAGTTGAGCTTCAGCACTTCCCAGCACAGCTCGAAGAAGTCGAACAGCGTGTCTACGGTGAACACAAGGTTCATTGCGTTAGGGCTGTCTATTTTCTTCTCATCAGTAACGCTGAATGTTGATGAATCTCGCAGGATAGGAATAATGACCTCCTCCAGCGTTTTCTCATCGATGCCGGCCAGTAACTGAATTGCGTTTGCATCACCGCCTGAAGACAGGCCTTTATCAAGCAGCGTTTTCAGTTTTACTAAGTGCTTTGCCGCAGCGAAGGCGTTCATTTTTGCGGCTTTAAACTCTTTGTCACCGATATGGAAGGTTGCGAATTCCTGAGACATATGGACCTCAAAAAAACCGCCCGAAGGCGGCATTGTTAAACGTTGTTACCACCGAGGGAGAATTTCAGGTCAGCGCATTCAAAGGTGTAAATGCGTTCACCAACCTCGTTAGTAGAGAAGGCCACGTCACCAAGTTGATAAAGCCACGCCTGGCCTGCTGCAATAACAGTGCGACCAGAGAAGTCAGTTACTGATACCGGATAAACTGCCTTGCCGTCCTGCGTTAATGAATCAAGGTTCATCAGTGCAGATAGTTCGTCGTTTGCCGCGGATGTCTGCAAAAGATGAAGCTCGATCTGCCCACGCTTATCGGTAACTCGCGCACGACCTACTGAGCCATCGAGACCAGCGCGTGATTCATAGAAGTTGGCGTTCTTACGAGCCGTAATGGAGTCTCCATCACTGAAGCCGGTTAATAGCAACGGGCCGATAGTGACAAACACTTCTGATCCGTCATAAGAGCCAGTTAATTCAGCAGCCATAATTAGCCCTCGTAGCTATAGGTAAGTGAGCCGGTGATTTCGACCACCTGGATTGCGCCAGCCAGAAGCGCCACAAACTCAATATAGAGAGTGCGGGTAGCTTTGATATCAGCAGATACGTCGGCTGCATTTGGGTAAGTGATACGGAAGCCAGGGATTGTGTTGCCTTCGCTGTCGCGCTCGTCAGGAGCGATTCCACCTGCCTGCTGCCCCTGAATAAGTGAACCATTCAGGTTGTTGACAATGAGGGCAATGCCGCCATTGGTGTAAGGCACCTTCTTCTGGCGGATCATCAGAGAAGCCATGTTCTTCTGAATTGTGTCTACAAGCCAGTCACGGAATCGCACAACATCAATCCATTCGCCAGATGCAACCTTGCCTTTGTTAATCAGATAGGTGTTTTCTGCGTACTGTTCGTAGGCGTTGGCGTTCTTCTGGAAGATGTAGCTCTGCTCTGTGTCGCTAAACTTGCTCGGCGTGATAGCAGACAGTGTTTTAAGTGCCCACGTTTCGCCACCGGGCGCAATGGTAAAGCATCGACCCATCCATGCCATTTCAGGATACTCAGTCGCGGCTTCCTTGTGAGCAATCAGCGCTGTACGCAGATATTGCAGATCCTGCAATTGCGATGCGATATCGTCATCAGCAGACGTCCAGATATCAGCATTATCGCTGCATGCGAAGAACAGTTTGGTCTGCGTCTCAGCCCATGCCGCTGCATCCTGAATTAGCGCGTCACCACGTTCTACCAGAGCAAAGCCGTACCAGCCCGGGTCTTCCTGCTGAATGGCGTTAAGGTCAGCTTCTAAACCATCTGCTGAGCCTGCGGTTGCGATTGACAGGTTGGTCACTGGCTTGACGATGGTTGCTGTCTCAGGAACTTTCACTGCAAGGTGCAGCCCTTCAGCATCAGCTGTGCTGGTAAACAACGCATCAACTACAGATTGTGCCGCCAGCGCTGTTTTCAGACCGGTATATACGTCTGACGCATCATCTCCACTCGCTGCGGTGTACGTTACGGTGGTGCCATTCACGCTGAATGCGAAAATGTTGCCCGTTGTGATCGTCGCGTTGGTTACTGTCAGGTCTACAGAAACTGCGTTTCGGCGACCTACCCATGCCTGATTTGGGCGCGGGGTCTGACTGAATACTGCTGAAAGCGCTTTGAGCGTCTGCGGGTCAAGTCCGTCCTGCTGCGCCGCGCTGTAGCTTGAATATTTACGGATTCGCTCACTGAATGCCGTTGTCGGCGAAACTGCAAGTGGAATGCCGAATGACGCCTTCGCGATACTCGCTGTGTCCAGCGAAATATTCACGTTGGCAATCTGGCTTAGATTTGCCATTGATGAAACTCCGTGTTGATTAGTCGGATGTGACGGCGATAGTGAGGTGTGTTTCTATTCCGCCGATGTCGCCTGTCGCATCAACGGTTTCTATGAGCCCTACGTTATCCGTGTACTTGCCGGTGTAGCGGAATGTAAGGTCTACATTCGCCATCGCTTCGAAGTTTGCTTCATCTCGCAGACCCGTAAGGTCGTTAACCTGGGCGCTGTTTGCGATAACGAATTTCTCTCTGCGCATCAGGTAGCGTGATGTTGTTTTACGGATGTTATTAATCAGATCGTCGCAATGCTCTCGTGCGCTTCCGCCGTACACATTAACCATCACCGTTCCTTCTCTAACACCGTGTGACGGCATTACTCCTTCATCATCTACTTCGCCATGCTCATCCCTGCCTACAGTCGTGCGCGTTGATACACGAAGCGTGGCATAAGGCAGAGGAAGCCGGGAGTTATTCTGATTGGCGTAAGCGAGAGGTACGGGTAATAGCTGGGACAAAACACGGTAAGCGGCAGACTCTACAGCATCAGGAACGAAGTTCGACACTGTGGTTTCAGCCATCGCGTTTCCTTACCACATAATATTTATAGTGGGGTATGATTCCGTTTTGCCATGGTTCACGGTGCTTAACTTCGTAGTTAAAACCATCAATAACGACAAGTGCAGGTTGAGTCATGGGGAAATCATCAGTAATCTGGAGCTTAGTGTCGCTGTACAGACGGCGATAATCAGTTAACCTCCTCCCTTCCTCCAGGCTCTCAATCTCCTGAGTATCTTTGATACTCTGCACGCTGAAGTAAGCGGTTGACTCCGTCATTACCCCATCAACAATCACGCCGTTAACCAACGACGAAGGCGATGGAGTAAACACCTGATAAGGCCTGCGAAACGGATTGCTCATTGTGACCTTCCGTAATCATGAATGGCGAAGGTGACTGAATTAAGCATTACGCCAGTGTCTATAAGCGGCCTTGATGAACCCTTCAACTCTATCGTAACCGGAGAGTTTGGAGTCCAGGCACCTCCAGAGATGCTCTTCTTGACGCCATCCACCATAAATACGCCAGCCGCATTCAGAAACTGAGAAAAGGTAGCTCTGCCGAGGAGAATTTGCGTTACTCCATTTGTTGCGAACCTTTCCAGCCGAGATACCGATGTGTCGAAGTATGTGCGCATGAATGGCCGCGATGGAATTGTCCTAGTGCCGAATTCGTTCCATGCTGCGTATTCAGCGGCAAGCACCCCATCATTAACCTCACCCTTCTGGATGCCGACAACTACCTCTTTGCTTCCGGTTGCCTTGATCTCTCGCCTGAACCTTTCCCATTGCCGCTTGTTGTCTGTGATTTTTACGGACACAAGCATCCCCCCACGACTCCGCGAGTCATAATCGAGAATCCTGCCCCCATTTTCTTGCGGAGCAGTTGTAGCAGGTTTCCGTATGTAGTCCCGCTGAGGTAACTGGAATCACCTGATACGTTGCCATAAGTGATTGCCAGATCACCTTCCTTGCGTGAGAGGATGCGACCAGATGATGTGGAACCGTTATCAGAGTAACCGCCAGGCGATGCCATGATATGGGCCGCCATTAGAGCCAGAGCCACGTTATATGCATCTCCGTAGTCGCCTTCACAGACAAACAGTGATGCCAGGTCGATGTAGCCCTGAACAACCTCATCAGGAACAGCCGCAAATTCAGGCGCTAGCTTGCGGAAGATTTCCAGAGGCGTAAGACCTTCAAATGCGGCAATGTTCATTACTTCTTGTCCTTCTCTTTTTTCTCTACCTGGCTGGCGGTTACGGCTTCATCTTTATCAGCGAGTCGCAACTCACCTTTAGTGATGGACGCCTGCACCGTTTTATTGTCCTTCCAGGAATCTTCAACTTCGGCAGTCTGGCCTGGTGCCAGCTTCTGGCCGGCGATGTAATACAGTCGTGCTGATGCGTTGGTAATCTTCATTGGTAATCCTTAAAAAAAAGAGGCCGAAGCCTCTTAAATGCCTTTGATGAGATGCAGAGTCAGCGGCAGGTAAACCTGTACGCCGGTAGCGCGGCTGTGGCATGGAATCTTGAACGCCAGGTTGTTAGCCTGAGGTGGCAGCTGTTCGAACGGCTGCGGGATTTCCATAGATGCGTTATCAGCGTTACGCTCCATTACCAGAGCGGCCTTAGCGCCTGCGCCATCGATGTCTTCCAGCTCGTTTACACGAATCCACTGCATACCAGGATACTGGGTGTTGAAGTAGGTCATGTAAGACGTGTTGGTGTTTGGCATCGGCTTGGACAGGATTTTAAAGGCGCTTGGCGGCAGTGCGATAACGTTAGCAGAGTGCAGGCCTTTAGTTACCGTCTCGATTGCTGATACTGCATCTTCCAGTTCACCAGATGCGATCTCGCCAGTAGTCCAGCCAGCAGAGGTGGTTACTGGAATGTTTGGATGTTCCAGAACGCCGACGATCTGATAATCATCATCGCCGTAGAACGCCAGGTCATTAACCTTCACGTCATGCGCTCGACGGGCAGCGTTAGCGAGGCGAGTTGGCAGATTCTTACCGGTTGCCTGTGAAGCTCGAATTTCCATCAGGCTGTATTCGTAGAAGTTACCCAGGCTGAACACCTTGCCAGTCTCTTCGCGATAGTTAACGCCGACATTTGGCAGATCGTCAGAGTAGTCAGCGATGATACGCGCCATACCTACTGCATCCCATACGCCGTAAGTGAACGTTTTGGCGTATGAAGGGATTTCTGATGTGACCGGGAAGAGAGTGGTCGCAGTCAGTGCAGGGTATTCGACTTCGTAAACCTTAGACTTAACGTAGTCCAGTTCACGGGCCAGAAAGATTGACTCTCCCTCATCCATTCGAATGCCGTTAGCCGCCGCGCCGTGTTCAATAGCGAACAGGTCCGCTTCGTCGTAATTCATCTGTTCCATTATTGTTCCTTATGCGGTTGGCTGCGTGGTCTGGTTGCGGATTTGAACTTCAGCCAGGTTAACTGTTGCGCCAGCGCTGTTTTTGAAAGTGGTGAACTTACCAGTAAATACCCAGCCAAGAGCCAGAGAGCCACCGGTCGCTGCTACCTTGCCAGCGTCTGCGCCAGAGGTCAGAACGTTAACGCCTGCACCCATGGTTGGTGCTGCTGATAAGGTGGTAACAGCCCAGATGCGGCCCCACGTCATTACGTTGACAGCATCACCATCTTCGTACTGGCCTGTTACGCAGCCGTAGTGGCTGAAGCGGCAGATACCCATCAGGTTTGCTGCATCGCCAGCTGCGGATACCTGCTTGACTACGCGCTTATCGTTAGCCACTGATACGCGAGCTACCACATAGCCAGGCTTGATGGCGCCTTGTGCTGCGTTGCATCCGTCTGTGATTTGATGGGTTGAATCTGAACGCATGCCAGGCATGGCGATCTGCATATCGTTATCGTAGGAAGTCTGAACAGGCATTATGCTGTCTCCTTTTTGCCGTGCAGGCGATCGAGGTATTTTTGGCGTGCTGCAGCAGAGCCTTTTGGTTCAGCAGAATCACCGCGGGTTTGGGCTTTATCCTGATTGACGATTTTTCGCTGCTGCTCCATAGGGGCTGACTCAATCGCCATGTCGAACGCGACGTTGATGTAGGTGTCGTCTTTGCCGTCGAGCTTGATGGATGGCTTCAGCTTGGCTACAACCGCTTTCTTGACGGCAATATCATCCAGGCCATCACACTTGATGCCGTGCTTCTCTGCTTTTGCTTCGAGTTCGGTGCGAGCTTTAATGGTTTTCTCTGCATCTTCGCGAGCCTGCTTCAGCTTGTTTTCAAACTCTGCTGCGTCAGCTTTCAGAGTGTCGCGCTCTGCTGTGATGGTGGAGATGGTTGTTTGCGCTTCGGACAGCTTGGTATTAGCGTCCTCTGCATCCTGTTTAAGGGCGTTGAACGCCACGACGACTTCAGGAGAAGCATCGTACTCAAGCCCGTTGTCGAGTCGCAATTTCTGCATTGTTTTACCTTTTGGTTGGTTGTCGTCATCATCTAAGGTGATTTCTTCATCACCGTCGAGATTCAGTGTTGCTACATCACCGGCCCGGGCCTTAGATACAAGGGCGAGATGATTGATGCGGATGTTTCGCTGAACGGCGTCGAATTCTTCCCAGTCAGCGCTTATGTACCCATCAGGGAACTTCTCGGACTCTTCGCCTCTGAAAACGATTCCGTGAGTTTTTCTGTTGAACCAGCCGCGACGCTCTTCAAGGTCAAGTCGATAGCCAAGGGAAAGCTGCCTTGCCCGGCCTGATTTAGCCTGAGATATTGCTTCGTCTGCATGGATGATGATGGGGACCGCAACGTTACTACCGTCCTTTCTGCCAACATCCAGCATCGTTCCTACCTGATGCTTTCTGGAGTTTCGCGAATTCACCGCGCCGGGATGTCCTAGCGTGATCGGCTTGCCTTTGAAGCTAGCCAGTGAGTCAGCGTTGAATACTTCTTCAGGTGGGCGTAATTCACGACGCACTGAGCCATCTGGGTTTCGATATAACTGGATGCCAACGCGACCTACTACCGGCACGTCTTCCAGATAGCCATCCTCGTTCACGGACGCACTTAGCTCTCCCACATCGAAGCGAGATACTGTTTTCATGTTTTGCCTTATTTATTCGCCGATATCGAAAACTGAACCATGCCAGTCGGGCTCTGCGTAACATCGACACCGAACAGGTTGCCCGGGGTGTCCGTCAGGCGGTGGATTGCTCCACTGGTAGGAATTACCTTCTCGCTCTCTGTGCTCAGGTCTCTCGCGTTCATCTAATACGCCTCGCCATTTGTATCCGGTTATTCCTGCATCGGCCTGACGCTGCTTTGTGAGCGCTGAATTGGCTTTGCCTATCTGGTCCACTGCGATCAGCTTTGCGCGTCTCTCAGTGACGCCATAGCGCTCCTGAATCTGCTTCTTGATGGTGTCAGCACTTGAGCCATTCATTACACCGCGCTGGATGATGCCTTCCATGTCCGACAGTTCGTCAGCGGGGATGGATTTAATCAGCCTGGTGTTCTCTGATACCCATAACTCCTGCATCTCTCTCAGCCATGGCTCGGCACGATAAGCATCAACGCCAAGCACGCCTGATGAGGCGGGGGACGCTGCCTGGCCGGCAATAACGGCCTGCGATGGCGGGATTTCGTAGCCAGTGCCCCCCTTCACAACCAACCGCCATTGCTTGTCGTTAAACTGGCTGGTTAGCGCGAAGAAAGACGGCAGTCGTTCAATTACTGGCTGAAAGATGCGGTTGCCTGCGTTGCGGAGATAGGCCAGCACAGCCGACATATCGTCCTGCCAGCCATCGAACCGGATATCGCCATATGCTGAGTTGATTTCTTTGTTAAACTGCCTGGTGGCCTTTACAAGCGCGTTGGTGTAGTCGCGTTCTATGCCGTAGGGATGAAGCCAGACTTTAGCCATTGCTCATCTCCGGATAGACGTAGCCTCCACGTTTTTTCAGTGTGGCGATACCTTCATCGTTGCTTACCCACCCAAGCTGCGAATAGCGCTCATCAGCCTGTGACCACTGGTTAGCCGTCTCCGCCTGCTCTTTTTCGGTTGGCACTGAGAGAGGGTTAAACTTAATCGTCCAAGTTTTATCAGTGGTGAGGAAGTTGACCACCTTTTCAATCGCAGGTCTCGCCTCATCCTTCTGCTTGCGTCCAATCAGTTGCTTCCATGACTCAGGAACGGTGGTTTTATCCGCTCCCTGACCTGATGGCGTTTTGGTGAACAGGATTTGCTCATCGATGCCGGTCAGCGCTGATATTCGTAACTGCTTCCGGTCCTGTACATCGACTACGCCCTCCAGAGAGCCGTTAAGCAGCTCGTACTTCTCCGTGTTCGCGTCCACGCCGATGGTATTGCCGTTGCTGCGAGTCATGTCGACCATATTGAGACGAGCCTGAACAGCATCGCGTCCTTCACCATCTTTGCACAGGTCAGCCAGGTCAGCGGCAGACCAGACGCCCTGCTGTTTACGCTCAAGCAGGCTTGTAGCGTGTGCGTGGCTCATGCCGTAATCAGTCAGCGCCTGATAAACACCCTGCAAGCATGAAGCGCCCCACCCCTGATTCTGATGACGAATCTGGTTAGGCAGTCGCTCTCCGTCGAACACATGGCATCTGCTGGCGTGAACGTAGTAAGGCGTTCCTGAGATAGGGTTAATCTGGTACTGAGTGATTTCTCCGTATGTCGCGCTTTCAGGGTTGGTATCGCGCAGGAAAGGCTGCACCTGATAGCGGTCATAAACACGGACAAACTCAAGTTCACCCTCGCCTATTGGTGACTGAAGGTCTCCGCCATCATTAACGCCGAATAGCATCAACGAGCCGCCATATAAGCGAGCCCATGCCACCGCATCCGTAAACTGCTGAGTGAGGTTGAGCTCATCCCAGCGAGACTTAATCTCAGGCTCATTGTTTGCGCCGTCTACGGTGAAGCCAGCACGAAACATTTCGTCGGCTACTACGTCAATGATGCGACGCCCTAATCCGTCGCCGAGATATATGCTGTCGAGCGTTGCTCTGGTAAGCAGGTGCGCTGTGCGGATGCGGCTGTATGCTGACCTGTCGCCACCTGTACCGATGTTCATGAACACGTTTTGGTAGCTGTCCATGTTCATCTTCTTGTCGATTTTCTTTTGCTGCCTGTTGTTGCGTTTAGCCATGTGAGTTCTCAGCTTGCAAGCGCCTTGAGTCTGCGTAGGGCATCACTGCCAAGGAGTAATTCCTCAGTCACGGCGTCAATAAGGTTATCCACGATGTCGTCGTGGTCGTGAGTGTCGTCGTAGGTGAAAGCACTGTGCTCAGCGATAAACTCTGAGGAGAAGGAAGCTTCAGCAGGAAGATAAACACGCTGCGCCTTGACCACTGGCAAAACGTCCATCGCCCGGGTAACTTTGTCTTTGTTTCGCTGAAGAGCGGTTATCTTGATTGGAAGCTTTTTCTCAAGGTTCTGAATAAGAGCCGTGCCACTGGATTTATCTTCAACGTAAATTTTTCTCAGCGTTCCGGCTTCCCGATTCTTACGCCACGCCTGAGAGATAAACGCTTTGAAGTTTGTTTCTAGCTCTGGCGCTTTCCACTTGCCGCGCTCCATGTGGATTAGATAGAGGTCGTCTTTGTAAACGCCCCACTCGCACAGTACTGACCAGTCGTTATGGTTAGCCGTCTTCTGCGCTGTATCTGCGGTAGTGAAGCGGTATTCGAAGCGTTCAGGCTCCGGTTTATCTCCGTCAGGTCCGTATGTCTGCCACCATGAACCATCAAACACGTTGCCGCCTAGCTTGATAGGCTTCTGCATGCCCTGAGACATGAAGGTGTATTCGTCCGTGTCCCACTGGCGACAAAGGTCGCCTACATATTCGTTGGCAGGCCAGTATGACCAGTAGCCTCGCATCTTCTCGCTGTCTTTGACGTCATTCCAGCAATGCTCCTGAAGCCATTCTGGTAAAGAATCGATATAGGCTTCATCAATGAGCGCAGGAATGATGACGTGCTCAAAGTCGATACCCATTGCACCGGACAGCATGAATGCACTGCTGTCGTCTGTGTGCAGCCGCTGCTGAATGGCGACGATTGGTGTCGGGTTCTCTTTTGACTTATTGGCACGACGAGAGCGGATGGTGTTGGTTAATGTCTGCTGTGCCTTTTTGCGCTTAACCTCTGAGAAAACATCAAGAGGCTTGTCGAAGTCATCAAGGTTTATCCAACCTGAAAAGCCTGGCATCTGATAACCGCCACGCGATCCGGTAATCTGACCGCTTGCTGCGCGGCTTACTACTTCGGCTTTAACCTTTCCGTCATCGTTCAGCAGCTGCCATTCGTCAGCCTGATTAACACCAAGCGAATGAGGCCATAGTGTCTGAAACTCAGCGGAGGTGATGATTTCACGGCTTCTGCGGCTGTTGCGCTTTGTCAGGGTGTCGCTGAAGGAAATATTGAGGTTCCTGACCTTCTGGCAGTTCAGCATTGTCCACACTGGCGCATGGATGCTTAACATCTCTGTTTTCCCACTGCCTGGAGGAACGTTGAAGACCACATTACGGCGTTTGCCGGCAACGATATCTTCAATCACCTGCGCAATGTATCGGTGATGCCAGTTAACTGACCACTTCTCACCCTGCAACAACTGAAAAAATATGCGGTTAAAGGCCAGAAATGAGCGCTCGGACAGGACTTTGATGGCTTGGCGTTCTGCTTCGCTCAAATCTTCCCATTCGAGTATTTGGCTCATAGTTTGCTCAATATGCTGTTAAGCGCCTTTTCGTCTACAGCTACGTTATGGTTGTGCTCAATTGGCCCGCCACCGCTACCTGAATGTTCCATAGGCTGAGTGGCTTTACCGTAGGCGCGATCCATTATTTCTTTTGCTGCTGATACCTTTGCTGCGGCAGGTGCTTCGTCGTCACGTAGTATTTTCACTAACGCGTTAACCGCTTCCTCGCCGTAGGTCTGGGCAATAATTTTGACGTCTGCGGTCACCTTGTTTGGTGTTCCTTTTTGGCGGCCACCAGTCTTTGGGGTTCCTGCTGGCCTACCTGGTTGCTTCTTAGTAGGCATTTCTATGTCCTTCTAAAATAGAAATTGTCATTATCGAAGCCCCTCGGTGAAGAGCTTCTGTAATGCCTACAGCAGTGGGCTGCATAGCGCGCCGGTATTGCGAGGGTGGCACCCAAAGACGTTAATCTTCTCTCGAACGCTTTCGCTGCACATTCGCTCTACGATTCGCCAATCAGCCTTTTCAGGTGCGGTTTTCACAGCGACTGCGGAAATGACTCGCTCCACCACTCGGCGCAGTGAGAATGTCGTGCGACTGATGATGTCGCTGGTTAGCGAAAGGGACGCGATAAACGCCCAGCAACCAGAAAGGAAAGTTGAGATGCGCGGGTAAAACTTAGCCATGTATTACTCCTGTTTGTTGGTTTTCAGCGCCCTGCTATTTGAGACACTGCTCTTTGATGTAGTCCTGCATGCCGCGAATCATCTTGTCAGCGGTTGCTATTCCGTCTCGGTGATCGAAATAATTCCGTCGAGCGTCTGGAGTAAGTTCGGGGGCTCCTGCATCATCCACGCCGGTGGCGGAGGTGGCTTTGGACACTCCAGGGCAGGTTGCGGCGACGCGCAGCCGTTTAGCGCCAGAATCGACAGCCCGACGCAAATCGTTAATGGTTTTTTTCGCATCGGACAATTCCTTCGTGTATTTGGCATCCAGTGCAGCGACATCACGCTGCCGGGCCTGCATATCTTTGATGGTGTCGTTAGCCAGACGGAGGTTCTTGGTGGCTTTATCGCGCTGGTCTTTGTAGGTGATGGCGTTGTCGCGGTAGTGGTTAATCGCCCAGGCCATGGAAACGAGCAGGCAGATAACGACAGCACAGATGATTGCGGTTAATCGGCTCATTTCTGGCCCCACTCGCATACTTCACGTTCAATCTCGCGCCGGGTGATCAGACCCTTCCACTGCTTGCCACCGGCATATGTCCAGCGCTGCAGTTCTTTGCATGCCCCCGGCACGTCTCCGGCGTTCAGCTTCTTCAGCAGCGTCGAGCTGGCAAAAGCACCAGAGCCAACGTTGTAGGTAAAGGAGTAAAGCGCTGCGCGGGTAGGCTCAGGGATACGAACCTTGATCAGCGGGTCGATAGCATTTGCCACCTTTCGCAGATCTGCCTTCAGCAGGTTGTCGCACTCTTTGTCGGTGTAGCGGTGACCGCGGCGAATGTCGGCACCGGTGTGCCCATCGCAAACAGTCCAGACGCCGACCACATCCTGATAGGCGTAATAACGCCGCCCTTCCAGCCCATCCGCATTGGCCAGCATTACTGCAGCAATGGTGATTGCTCCGGATCCTCCAACGATGGCACCCACCAGCTTATTCCTCAACGTTGGGTTCATCTCGGCTCCTGCTGCGTCGGTTGTCTTCGCGGATCTTGAAATAGAGATTTGTCAGATACGTCAGTACGGCAATGATTATACCCACCAGCACGCCGATAGCGTTCCACTGCTCGGGGCTGTAGGCATTAAGCATGCCGTTTAGGATGCTCCCGGCTGAAGCGCCATAGGCAGCACCAGTGGTTATTTTTTCCATGCGATACATGCTCTCACCTCGCGTTGTTTGCGGGTGCTGTTCGTGTAGTGGGAAAGGCCGTCAGACACGATAGCTACGTGGCATCTGGAATTGATTGTCTGCGGCCTGAATAAAAAACCCGGCGACAGGCCGGGAAGATGAGGGTAAGGCAATGTCGGCTCTCTGGCCGAAGGGTCCCAGGTAGTGGGTTCTGTGTGCGGCGTACCGCAAATAAAAAAGCCCCGCACGATGGCGAGGCTTGGCATTCATTCATGTCACACACAACAACGGCAACATATACGATTTATTCTGCTCATTTGTTCATTGAAAAGCAAGCGCGTTATGAGGATTTTTTGCAATTTTCCTCACATTTTCGCGATCGTTAAACGCATTTTGAAGCGGTTGGTATAAACAGAACAATGAAGCATTGATGATTTGCTTCACCTCTCTACGGATTGTCGAGATGCTTGGGTGTTTGTACTGATTGCCGCCACGCGTCTTCATAAGGCGAGGCTTACTTACTGCATGCTGCCATGATGCAATTCGGATCTCGCTGGAGTTGCAGACGTAGTAGGCGAAGATAACCCGCCAGGCATTTTCATCCACATTCTTCAGGTAGTGGCGAATGACAGCATCAATGAGCATTCCGTCATCATCACTACATACCGGCCGTGATGCTTGCTGGGCCTCGACGGTAGCCATGAATCTGGCAATCATGTTGATCATCGCTTTATCAATCTTGCCGGTCTGGCACCATGCGCCCCACAACTGGAGCCACTGGTCTACCCATTGATGCTGGTCGTTGGTTAATTCCAGTTTCATTATGCGGCTTCCTTCTGTGGCTGGTTGGTTTTGGTCTGGCTGTGCTTTGCTACTGGCGGCATGCTGGCGCGCTTAACGCTTTCTGCCTGGTACCGGATAATCTGGTCACGTGTCATTCATCCACCCTCTCGTTCTGCCAGAGAGGAAGTGGTGACTTATCCCCGGCGCGGCGAATGCGTGACTTGGCGTTCTTCTCAATCTGAATGAGCTTCTCGATATTCTGACGGCGCTGCTTTTCTTCCCGGCGGAGATATTTCACGCTTTCCGAGTAGCGAGACTCCTGGTCGCAAAGTGTCATCAGGTAGTCGAATGGATCGATTAGCGTTTCGCATTTCCGGCAGCGTAGCGTTCGCTCTTTTCCGTTTATCGATACAGCAGAGTGCAGACACATGACCTTTTGGCCTTCGCGCTGAATGACCAGCCCATCCTGCAGGTCGTTATTCTTTGACGGGAAAGCGACAACCTTGCCCAGTTCAATTTCGGTTTCTGTGCTCATGCGGCCTCCCGCTGTTTCAGTGCTTTGAGCTTGGCGCGGTACTCATCGCGGATCCGGATGAAGTCTTCCCGGCGGTAGTTGGTCATTTCATGGGGTCCGTTGAGCCAGTCGACGTAATCCTGCCCGTAACGAGCTACCAGGCCCGCTTCGTATTGCTGCGCGACAGTCGCCTCTTTGGCGGTGTATTTACCCGCTCCGGCATTACAAGATTTGCACTGCTTATGGGCGTTGCGCTCTTCAAAGCGCAGTTCAGGGTTAGCGCCTACAGTCTTGAAGTGGCCGCAGTCCCACTGGCCGCCATGGAGATCGGGTGGGTTGGTCTCGCCGCAGCTAATGCATGGCAAATCAGCATCACGCGCACGGATGTAGGCATTGAATGCCTGCTGAGCCTGCGCTTTGTAGTAACCGGCAGGCCGTAGCTCTGCCAGGCGTTCCTTGCGGCGTTTGCGCCCGGCCTTCTCTGCCTCTTTCTGCTCCTTGATGCGCTTAGCGGCGGCTTTCACCTTCTCCTTCTCGCGTTCTTCCATTGCGAGGATTGCTCCGTGTTCCGGGCTGCACCAGCGGATCCGGACGTCGTGGAATTTCGGCACGAAGTATTCACCGCATACTTTGCACTTACGGCGGGATGGTTTACGCACGTTTCCTCCTCGCCGCGAGACGCAGCCATTTCTGATCCACCAAGCGGGCGGTGTAGTCTTTCAGTGTCGGGATATCGGACGGTTTAACCGCTGGCTTGCGCTGTAGGCGCACCGGAACGCGGAAGATTTCGTTGGTGATGACGCGGGATAGTGGAGTAGACATCACGCCTCCTGCTTATCGCGCAGCTGCTGGTACTCACAGCTTTGCGGGATGGTCAGGTGACAGCCGATATTCATTGCCCAGGCTTCGACTTTGCACAGGAAAATGTACATCTCGCCGGTTTCCAGATCGGCGGTATGGCGGAGAGATTGAACCGTGGTCACCTCTCCGGACACGACATCTACCCTGTCCTTGCTTTCGTAGCCGAGATAGGTGTGCTTCATCGCGTCTTTGACCCACTCAGGCGTAGCGAAGGTCTTGCCGCGGGCGATTAGGTAGTCGCTGATTTCCGTGTACCACATATGGCTGAGCGCGTTCTGCGACAGGCTGCGCTTCTCGCGCCACGGTTTGACTTGCAGGCGGAAGCATTGCCCGGCATCCAGCAATGGCTGAATCTGCTGGCTAATGGCCGCGAAGTTGCCGCGATGGAGTTTGATGCCGTCTACTGGCAGAGTCATACGGCCTCCTTAACGGAAACCGCAGAATGCAGAGAATCGCAGGTGCATTTCTGCATCTGTGAAAAGGTGATGTATTCAGATTGTGGTCGCATTTAATGTCCCCATCAAATGCGCAGAAGTCTTACCGCCGGGCGTTCAACTCCGACGGCAAGTTAATTATGGCTGGTTGATTATAGAAAATCAATTCAGTGGAGATGGTCCAAACTCGTTAATTGCCAGTTCTAGCGACTCGGACTCCATCTTTTCTTGATGGGCTACTAAATACTTATCACCTTGGTATTGATAGAGGGATAGAGAGTACTTCTCGCCATCAATTTCTATAGCGCTTACCTCTGGAGGAACGCGCCCAGAATAAGATCGATAATCGACAAAACTTCCAAAGTGGCCTCGAAAAACTAAAATATCATAAACCATAGTTATCCTTATTTATTGTTGGATTCAGCCATCTCAACATAACGCGGATCGGACGATTTAGGCAATCCAACGCTCTGCTCGCGATAGTGCCGCACGCGCTCCATGAAATACTCGCGCAGATGCTCTGGCTGCTCACGCGCTACCTGCTCTGCGATAACAGGCATATTTAGACGCTCTTTGTACGCCACTCCGGAGGCCGACAGGTCAACGTTAACCTTGTCGCGTTCTTCCTGCGGCTTTGCTGCAATGTTCCAGTCAGACATTAGTCAGCAGTCCTCCCTCTCTTCTTTCTGGTCTCATAAGGAGATCTAAAACCATCAACAGATTCAACCTCTCCAGCATCAAACCGTTTCGCATTTGCAATTTGTGATTTCCTCCAGAACTTTTTATGTCTTTTCATTGAAGCTTTATATTTTTCTGCTGGAGTCATTTCTTCGTTAGACATAAAACCCCCTCGGTTATTTGAGGGGATTATAGATCACTTCTGCTGCGGTGATGCTGCTATCATCCGGCGATACACATCGTAAGTTCCGAATTGTTCATCACCAGCCTCAAGCATTTCATGGGTGGGTTCTTCTGGCACCAGCACCCAACCATCCGGAATCACCGGAGAGTTGAGTTGTTCGGAATTACCGAACGACTGAAGCATGGCGGCGCGATAGACGTTCCAGCCGACAGCTTTTCCGTGTTCAAACGCGCTGTCAAAGTCATCATCCATTTCCATCGCAGCGGGCACAGATATCGGCGCTGGCGGGGCGGTGAATAGCGGGGCGATATTTCTTTCCAGGTCGGTAATTACGCTCCATACCGGAATAGATTCAACACCATGATTAGCCATATCGCGATAACTGTCTGCATAGGCCAGCACTGGATTTCGCCCCGACGCCTCCGCTTCGAGCGATGCCAGCGCGATACGCGCCAGCTCTGCAATTTCTTCGCCGAGAATAGCCCCGACATTTTCACGTCTGGATAATTCCGTCAGTCTCTCTTTGGTAATAGTGCTCATGATGCCTCTCCTTTACCGGCTGCGGCGGCGCGTTCCGCGTCCCACTTCTGCATGTATTCTTCGATATCACTCCATTCCTCACCTGAACTAGCCAACGCATCAATTACTGACTGGCGGTCACTGTGCTGTTCTTTACGCTCCAGCTCAGCAATCCGCCTGTCTTTGGCATCCATCTCATCCAGCAGAGCCAGCATTTTTTCCGGTCTAGCTGCAGCGATATATCTCATAACGTTTTCAGACTGTTTCACTCCCCCTGTGGCTCTATTCAGACAGTAGATAGCCTCTGCTCCGCCTACTGTTATATATCCCCGCCCTGGGGCGCTGAGGTCGCTGGTGTAGACGTACTCCCAGTCATTTTGTCCTGCACGTTCAGCCGCTTCCCGTAATGCGCGTTTGTCGATGTTGCTCATTGGGCGGCTCCTTCCGTGCGATACATCATTATTGTCAGATCGCCTTTAGTCGCCAGGCGCACCGTTGTTCCTGGTTCGATGCTGGACAGGTCAAACGCATCGTAAAATTCGTTTACTGCCTTCTGTCTACGAGATAGCTTTCTACGCTTATCACACTGCTTTAGCGCAATGGAGGTAAACCACTGGCCCGTTTTGAACATGATGAATAACCACCCCATCAGAGCAAGGCCAGTGTTTAGAATGTCCAGAATGCTCATGACTGCACTCCTTTGCGAAGCTGGGCGGCGAAAGCTACTGAGTCATTGGCGTTTTGTTCGAGCCAATCAACGAGCGACTCCATATCAGTTACAGCTGGGTTGTCCAAAATGCTTTCGTATACTCGCTTAGACTCCTGCGTCCGCACTTCAGCCAGGAAGGCGTCGGTGGCTGGGGTTCCGCTATGGTGCAGAGCATCGTTGATAATCATCGCAGCAACACCGGCCTGCCCTGTGTCTGTGACAGATACATGCTCAAGGGTTACAGCCATTGCGTGTTTCAGCGCCGCATTCTCCGCAGCCATCGCCGCGCATCTGGCTTCACCTTCAGCCACGCCAGCCTGGTACGCTTCGAACATGTGCTGCGTCATCTCGTACACAAAGCTTCTGTCGTCTTCCATCGCTGGCGAGCGGCCGTTGTTGTTCTTGGTAAACCACTCGATAAATTTCAGTTTCATACCCCTACTCTCCCCCAAACCATCAATACCCTTCTCATCGCCGGACTGTTGCGGCACTCCTGAAATATCCCATTGGTACAGCTTCGTGCCGTACCGGCCTGCTCTTCTGGTGTCGCCAGGCGATAAGTCACCGTTCTCCAGACCTTGCTCACCCGGACAATCTTGCGGGCCCGCTCCAGATCGATGGCGTTCTTCGTGATGCAGTTGATGGTCATGCCGCACTCTGTGGCCACATCCTTCGCGGTGAAGGTCCGGTGCGTTTCGAGATAACGCAGAATTGCCTGTTTACCTTTCATGCTGCCCCCTTGGAACGGTATGAATCCCAGGTGAATGAGAGAGTGCATCCGCCGCCGTCGCTCATGCGATCAAGAACGCGCTCGCCGATGAATGCAGCCAGTTCTTCCCGGGTCTGGTTGCTTATCAGAATGGTCGGCTTCATACGCTCATATCGGGTGTTGATGATTTCGAACATGATCAGCTTCTCGGCGTCGCTTCCGAACTGCACGCCGACCTCGTCGATAATCAGCAGATCAGGTTTCGTGAAGTAACGGATAACCTCATCCTCAGTACGGCTTGACCCCTTCGACCAGGTTGACTTGTACTCACGGGCAATTTTCAGC
Source organism: Enterobacter cloacae complex sp. 2022EL-00981 (assembly GCF_028737495.1). Classification (NCBI taxonomy): domain Bacteria; kingdom Pseudomonadati; phylum Pseudomonadota; class Gammaproteobacteria; order Enterobacterales; family Enterobacteriaceae; genus Enterobacter; species Enterobacter cloacae complex sp. 2022EL-00981. The sequence goes on along the minus strand of NZ_JAQZRK010000012.1, from coordinate 31,112 downwards.
GCCGTGGTAAACACTGCAGAGCTCTGGTGTTCTGTGATCGCATGCCGTGCGATAGCCAGTGCCAGGTGATTCTTTCCGGTGCCTGGTTTGCCGCACATCACAAGACCGCCACCCTTCTGTAAACGCTCTGGCCAACGGCCCGCATACGCCTGGCACACCTTAAGTGCGCGTTTTGCGTCGTCGTTCACTGGCTCATAGTTCTGCAGCGTGCAGTTTTCGAAGCGCGCCGGGATGTTCAGTCCGTCCAGCAGGCGCTCGATGTTTCTTTTGCGGGCTGCTTCGTTGATGCTAATTCTTTCCGCCTGCAAGCGGCCTAACTCCTCTTTGAGGCATTCAGGGCAGCAGCTTGGGCGCGGGGGAATTTTCACGACAGAGTTTAAGAAATGCCTGGTCCTGCATTCAAAGGGGCCATGCGTTTCGCAGTTCTCGGTGCTGATAGTTAGCTCGATATCTTCATGCTGAACTGGCGGCTGGCTCAGCTCAGTAATGCGTTTCTCAAGTTGATTGATTTTTTCATCCAGCGTCATGATCAGTCCCTCGCCCATGCAGGAATTTCAGTCTGGCCATAGTCTTTGCCAGCAAAGTTCTCAGATACGCGAGACTGCGCGCGAGGCGTCTGCTTGGCGATCTTTGGCTCAAACAAACCCTGCCAGCCGTTCGCAATGCTCTGGTTGATGATTTCTTCAGGCTGGTATCCGCTGCACTTGCAACGCTCAAGCAAGTTGATGGCCTGGGTTACCGTCTGCTGAGACTTAATCGGTTTCTTCAGGTCGCGACGATAATCGACCCATGACTTCCAGACTGAAACTGACAGCCATTCAGGAAGGTCAACACCAGCCGGATCGAACGAAGCCGGTTTGGGGGATTTAGGGGGTTTATTAATATTGTCTTTATTGTCTTTTGTAATAGTGTCTTTTGTGTGTCCCCATTTTGGTGACAGGGTTGTCACTGTTTTGGTGACACTTTTTGTCACCACCGTAGGGACACTGTCACTACCATGGTGACAGTCACTACTATGGTGACATTTTGGCGCAGGCTTAGTGCCCGGAATTACCCACTCACTCAGGTTTTTGTTGGGCCCGATCAGCATGCCGTCGGACACCAAAACATTCATCGCAATGAGTTCGTTTTTGGCAGCGTTAACCTTCTGGCGAGGTAGTCTGGTCAGCTCAGAAAGTTGTGAGTCTGCTATGCGGTCCATCTTCTTGTTGAACCCATAGGTTTTGCGGCAAACAGCATGAGCTACCTTGGCCTGATTTTTGGTCAGGTTCGCGCCGATAAGCTCCTCATACAACTCGTTTGCCAGACGGGTGTACCCATCGTCTGTATCGGCCACGCGTTGCTCCTGTATTCCCGAAACTACAGCGGGAAAGTTGAGAATTTCTGCGGTGTTTGACATACTTACTCCCGTTACTTGGCGTAACACAGTGTGATAAGGGCCTTTGAAGTTACCGCTTCAAGGGCTTTTTCTTTTCTTGTGCCTCTCATATAACCCCCAGCATCGATGTAACCATCGTCATCAGTGGGCCTACATGCTCTGGCATGAGGCGGAACAGCGACGCTATACCCTCGCTTACCTCTTTCAGCTTCTGATGCTCTGGAGCGTCCAGCAGCACGGCCTGTTTAGCCTCAGCGAGTTCTTTCTCGGCTTCAGCCAGACGAGACATTTTGCAATCGGCACCGATAAGGCGAGTGCGATACTCAACAGGCAGCACGGCCATGATTGCGGGCGTCAGCTGGCGCACGTTCTCGCGGTACTGCTCGGAGTCGAAGCGATTATCCAGGAAGCGAAACAGTTTCTGGCGCGCCCGGCTGATGTCTTCCGGAAAGCTGATGGCGGTACCGCCCTGCTCCCGGTATTCGTTGATGATCAGCGCCGAAACGACGTCCTGATTGTCCAGCGCCGACGACCATGCCCGGACCGCATCGCGGATCTTTTCGTGGTCTGGCGCCGCTTTAGCTTGAGCGCGGTTTATCATCGCTCCCGGGTGGATTCCGGTATTGTGTTGATACGCAAGTGAATGCATTGCTTTCCCTTTCGTGGTTAGGGCCGCCAATCAGGCGGCATTATTTTTTGGTGGGAACAACGCATCGAGAGATGTATTGCTCCCCAGCTTATTCATCGCATCAACCAGGCGGCGGCACGAATCCAGGTCTGGTGCTCGTATGCCAGCTTCATAGTTAGCAAGGCGGGACTGGTTCCAGCCGCACGAACCTGCTAACTCTGATTGAGTGATGCCAAGCTTCTTACGTTCGTTGGCGATATTGTTCATGCTGATCCTTTCAAGAATGGTCACTCAGCATCATTAAACACAATTCGTGATTATTAATCAACACAATTCGTGTAAAGCTTTTTAACACGGCGCGTGATACAAAATGAGAATGAATAGAATCGAAGATATAGCGGGCCGCATTAAGCGACTTCGCGAAGATAAAGGGCTGTCACAAAAGGCTCTCGCAGAGCTTTGCGGGTGGGCCTCGCAGTCACGCATAGGGAATTACGAATCAGGCACCAGGAGCGTTAGCGTTGATGATGCAACTGTAATAGCTAAGGCGCTGGGGGTTGCGCCTGCCGAGCTGCTTTTTGGCGATGACTACAAAGGCCCTTACAAGCCAGGTGATAAATACCCAGTTATAAGCAAGGTGCAGGCAGGAGCATGGTGCGAAGCTGTTGAGCCGTACACCCTTAAAGATATCGACCTTTGGCTTGAATCAGATGCTCACATTCAGGGGGAGGCGTTCTGGCTGCAGGTTGATGGTGACTCAATGACGGCGCCAGCTGGCTTGAGCATTCCTGAAGGAACCTTTGTCCTCTTCGATACTGGTCGGGAGGCGATCAACGGAAGCTTGGTAATAGCAAAGCTATCCGATTCTAACGAGGCGACTTTTAAGAAGCTGGTGATCGATGGTGGGCAGAAGTACCTGAAGGGCCTTAACCCGCAATGGCCACTCGTGCCGATTAATGGTAACTGCCGGATTATTGGGGTTGCTGTAGAGACAAAGTTGCGTTTAGTTTAAATGTGCTAAATATAAAATGCACAGACTATTGATTCAAATAGTAATTTCAGAATACCGTGCAAACAATATCATACATATTTGAGACTTCTTCCTGTTGACATTTTCACCCTGGACTTACCATAATGGTAATAAAGATATGTAGTAGGTATAAGACTGGTGCGCCAAAGGAGCCCTTGAGAGATGGCGAAGAGCGCATCATTGAGGGAGGCCCGCTGTATCCTAACCTCCTGGCGGAGTTAGCAAGGTGCCAAGTAAACTCTGTTACACATAAGACAAATGATTTTTTAGCACTTCATCGTGTGGATCTGGGGGATGTTCGTACATACGTAGAACTAGCCTTAAAAGGTGGGCGATACATCAACTCACAGTGGTGCAATGGTAACGCTCCGAAAGGACTATTTGCATGTGATGCTTATGTAGTGCCTGCGCAATTGTACATACCCCACGAACGTTGCGAGTGCACAGTTATGTTATACGTAAAAGTATGCCTTTTAGACTCTGGAAACACGGTAGCAGTCATTTCATTGCATGAATCAACTGAAAACTAAGGACAAATCATGAAACGTTATTCACTCTGCCCAATATGCGGGGATGAAGGGTTGCATGAAACGAAAACCAAAATCCTCAGGGAGTTTGAGGGTTTTAAAAAAGAGGTCCCGTTCCATGCATCTGTTTGCGAATCATGTGGCTCAGAAACTCTGACAGTTCAGCAGGCAAAATTTAACAAACGCCAGATGACTGATTTTTATCGAGAAGCTGATGGATTGCTTACAGGCGGTCAGATAAAGGCAATCAGAGAGGATTTACATCTTACCCAATCTGAAGCAGCAATCATTTTTGGTGGGGGCAAAAACGCGTTTACTAAATATGAAAATGGTGACGTTACGCAATCATTTGCGCTGGATAAGCTTTTAAGAACGGCTTACTCGGTTCCCGCTGCTTTTGAGTTTCTCCGTAAAGGTTGTCCAGCCGTAACCACCGTAGAGTATACCAATCGCACTACCGAGTTAGAGATGATCAAGACTTATCTTGTTTCAAAAACTGGTCACCTTAAATACGCGAAAAGTCCTGCTGAAGATTCGGTAAAAGTCGTCATCCAGAATTATGTGTCTGAACCAACTCAGCATAATACTTGGCATATGATTGAAACGATTGCCTTAGGTAGTAAATTATGATTTTAAGAGAAGTAAAAGATGTACTGTTGAGAAAGTCTTCTCTCACTTTTGATGCTGACACAAACATTTTTATGTTAGAGGGCATGGATCTAACCCTTCACTCGAATAACCGTATTGTTAGCGTACAAGTTGCTGAAAAGTATGAAGATGAAGAGCTAACTAAGATAAGTCGATGCGCATGTCTTTTCAGGCTGCAATGTTCGATAAGAGCAACTGAAGCAGGGCAAGATCCAGAAACATCTAAAGTTCTGTTCGAAATTGAAGCTCAGCACGATGTTGTTTTTGACTCAGACTCAGTTGTAACAATCGAAGAGATAGAAAAGTTTAGCGCTGATGACATAATTAACAATGCGGCTTGGCCGTATTGGAAAGAGCATGTTACTTCGCTTTGTTCCAAAGCTGGACTCAGCCCTTTGCAGGTGCCATCAGCTCAGAAGAATGATCCAATAAAAATTACAGCCAAGCGAGAGTTGTAAACAAAACCGGCCGCGTGCCGGTTTTTTTGTGTCTGCCGATCCCCATTCGACCACCACCACCACGTCAGCGTAACCAATTGAATATTATGGGATGCTGGCATTAACGGCGTCTATTCCCCGCCAGCTGGTAAACAACCCGATCCCTCTGGTAAACGCTGTCATCCTTGGTAAACGATTTACCATTGGTGACACCGTTAACCATCTATAAGCCTTTCCGCACTATCTCAGCCGCATCCCTGTTCACGCCCTTCCCTATCACGTTTCCTGTTTCCTTCCGGTACTGCTTCAGCTTGTCGATGATGTTTTGCTGGGTCATGGGTAAATCAGCCAGTGACAATTCCATCACCGCCCGCCCCATCGCCTGAATTTTCATGCTTATACGCTCTTCATCCAGAACCATGCACATCCCTCCTGCTGTTTTTTTAAGCGTAGCACTGGTATTTAAAAAAATAAATTCCCTTTCAAATCAGCAACAACACGCTTTGTTGTCATCATTAATCACAATTCGTGTTGACCAATAAAACACAATATGTGATTATCCACCCATCGAAACGAAACATCGACAGCTGAGCGAAGTTAGCCAGCGACGAAGTGGAGATTCGGTCAGTCGAACGGCGCGACAGTAAACCATGCGTCGGACGCCCGGCGGGCTCAGGGAGAGCGGCAATGGTGCGTAATAAAGCAATCTTCATACCTCAGTCGCCTCACCGAGGCGGCTTAGTTATGACAACCGGCGGCCATCCACCGCCCATTAGCGCAGAAGTCTTGTATTAACCGTTCCGTTCGCCGCGATAAGGCCAAGAGGATTTATGAGCAAAGAACAGCCAATATCACGCCTGACTGAGCCAGAAATGGCAAAACTCGCAGTTAAGACGGTTCAGGAATTTGTTAATGCCTGCCACTGCCAAAACGAAGATGACGTTCTTCTGGCATTAAGCTTCTGGCTGAATGTGGGCATGGAAGCGGGTGAGCTTGTCCAGCATGGGCATAAGGTTGTCCTGCAATGATGACAGTCACCCACAACGGCAAGCAGTACACCGCCAAAAAGCTCAACGATAACGAGTGGCAACTGACGTCGCTATCGGCACCGCGGGAAAAACTGGTGCTGAACCGCCAACAGATGAATATCGCTGGCCTCATGAAACAGGTTGAGGTGAAGGTATGATCAATCACTACGGTACCACCCCGCTCATTCGCCAGTGCGTCACGCCAGGCATGATGGCAATGCATGAAGGTCGCACCTATCGCGTATCAGCAGTCATTCAGGAGCGAAAATGGGTGTATCTGCACACCGATGCAGAGATTATCCGCCTCAGTGACTGCGTGATTGACGTCCTTCTGGACGGTCACGGCAACCCTCTTACCCATTAAGGACTTTGTCATGGAAACTAAATTTCTTTCTGACGGCCGTAAGGTCGTTGTCGTTGGTGCGCTGAATAATCAGGAAACGATCGTCCAGGAAGTTTTTGTCACTCAACAGGGTGATGAAATCCCTGGTGGCGAGCGTTTTGTGGTAAAGAGCCTGCATGACCAGCCAGTTGAAACATGGTCGTCTCGTGAAAAAGCAAAACAAGAAAAAGCCCTTGCTGATGCAAAGTTGAAAATTGAGAAGATCAGCTCGGAAATTAGCAACCTACAGAACACATTAAGCTTCTGGAGAGAAATGGTTAAGCAGGTCAAAGCGTTCTCAGATCATATCAATGATGCTGACCTGGACCATTTCGCAGATGTAATGACCGGGCAGGTTAAATTTGCCATTCGTCGTGATTACGGTGTGCCCTCCATTGAAAAATTTGAAGATTTTATGTCTTCAATTGACAACTACTATGGACGTAAAAACTTTGAAGGTATCAAGTGCTTATCTCTTTTGGGTAGCACCAATGGAGATATCGCATTACGAGTAAATCGCTATTCAGATGGCAGTGGGGGAAGTGATACGGTTGAGTTCTACAAGACCATTGAAGAAGCCAGGCAGTGTGTTAAGCGCATTGCCATGGAAAAACTCAATGGTAACGGCCTGAGCATTGATGATGTCAAAAAGTGCCGCAATATGGGTATTGTTTTCAGCATGGATGAGTTACAAAAAATCAAAGAACGCCTCTTCTCTGCATCGGAAAAGAATCTCGCCCACTACCAGGAGAACTTCGATAAGCAAGTTGCTCAGATAAATGATGGCAAGCTGGCTATAGAGAAAATGCTTAACGAAGCAATCAACTAGCCATATACGCATTTTCAGATCCATCGGCAAATAACCCTTAACCAATTCAACTGCTGCCTGTCACCAGAGGGCGGGATCTGCACATCCAAATTTCAGGAGTTCAGCCATGAACGCATACCTCACTTACGACCGCATCGAAGATCGGCGCTGGGTTGAGCAGCAGCTCACCGACGAGAAAGAGAAGTGGGTCGACGACCGGGCGCAGCAAATCATCGACATGATGCCAAAAGAGCCGTCCGGCCTCTTCCACTTCACGATCCCGATTGACTCCAGACCATACGAAGGACTTCGCAGCGATAAAGTTGGCGAGGCCTACAACGATTTCATTTCGGCAGTTGCTTACGCCCAGGCGGAATACGACTGGGAACACCGTACCGGCTGCCCGTTTTAATTTTTGAGGGGATTAACGATGGCAAACGAATTAACAATCACGGCGGGCGCGCTGCAGGAAAAAGGCATCGACGTCGCTACCTGGAGCGCGCTGAAGAACAGTATCTACCCTGGCGCCAAAGACGAATCGGTAATGATGGCGCTCGATTACTGCCGTGCCCGCCAGTTGGATCCGTTGCTGAAGCCCGTTCACCTCGTGCCGATGAGCGTCAAAGACTCAAGAACGGGTAAAAGCGAATGGCGCGACGTGGTCATGCCGGGCATCGGGCTTTACCGCATTCAGGCGGACCGCTCCGGCGATTATGCCGGGGCCCGCGAACCAGAGTTCGGGCCAGACACGACTCAGACGCTTTCTGGTGTCGAAGTAACTTTCCCTCAATGGTGCAAATACACCGTCTACAAACGCATGCCCAGCGGCGAGATCGTCGAGTTCAGTGCCAAAGAATACTGGATTGAGAACTATGCCACCGGCGGCCGCGACACCACGGCGCCGAACGCGATGTGGAAAAAGCGCCCATACGGACAGCTGGCGAAATGCGCGGAAGCCCAGGCGTTGCGTAAGGCATGGCCTGAGATTGGACAGCAGCCTACCGCCGAAGAAATGGAAGGCAAATCACTGGACGTTGATATCCGTGACGTCACGCCGCGCAGCACCACAGAAGCGCTTCCACCAGCAGCAAGCGAAGAAACGCTTCAGGCGATCACCGATCTCTTAACGACCCTGGATAAAGACTGGGAGAAAGACTTCCTCCCACTGTGCAGCGACATCTTCAAACGGCCAATTCTTGAGGCGTCAGAGCTTACTGAAGAAGAGGCTCAGAAAGGGTTCAACTTCCTTCAGAAAAAAGCTAAGGCGGCAGCATGACACCAGAAATTATCCAGGCCCGGACCGGCATAGATGTGTCCACCGTAGAGCAAGGTGATGAAGCATGGGCCAAATTAAGGCTCGGAGTTATTACTGCCTCTGACGCTCACAACGTCATTTCCAAGCCTCGATCTGGCACCAAGTGGACAGACATGAAAATGTCCTACTTCCACACCCTACTCGCCGAGGTATGCACCGGCGTAGCGCCAGAGGTTAACGCCAAGGCGCTGGCCTGGGGCAAGCAGTACGAGGAAGACGCACGCACCCTTTTCGAGTTCACCACTGACGTGAAAGTCACGGAGTCTCCGATCCTGTTCCGTGACGAGAGCATGCGCACTGCGTGCTCCCCTGACGGCCTTTGTAGTAACGATTTCGGCCTCGAATTGAAATGCCCGTTCACATCCCGCGACTTCATGAAATTCCGCCTTGGCGGTTTCGAAGCAATCAAGTCTGCGTACATGGCCCAGGTACAGTACAGCATGTGGGTGACCGGTAAAGACGCCTGGTTCTTTGCCAACTACGACCCGCGCATGAAGCGCGAAGGTATTCACCACGTCGTCGTTGAGCGGGATCCGCAGTACATGTCCGATTTCAACGAAATGGTGCCGGAGTTCATAGAGAAGATGGACGAGGCGCTTGCAGAGATCGGATTCACGTTTGGCGAGCAATGGAGATAACAATGGGTGCCAATCACTGGCAGCCGTGGGAAAACCTGTTCCTGCATGAAGTTGCAGGACAGATGCCCATCTCATTGATTGCCGAAAAACTGGAAAGAACTGAGCGCGCCGTTTGCACACAAGCCGCTCGTCTTGATGTGAAACTCCCGGGCAATACCAACTGCAGGAAGTGGACCAAAGCAGAGCTGTTTCTGTTTGGACGATTCACTCCCGAAGAAATCGCCGCGGCAACCGGCCGCTCTATCCACTCCGTGCGCAGCAAGCGCAACTCACTTGCCCGATCGTCAGGAGGAAAAGTCATGCCTGAATGGACTACCGAAGAACTGGCGCTGCTGTGGAGACACTCAAACGCTGAGGTCGCAGAGATTACCGGCCGCAGCATTGAAGAGGTAGGAGATAAGCGGCTGCAAACCAATATTGAGCGTAATGGCTGGGATGTTAACGATCCGGAGCGTGCATCATGAAATACGGAAGCGTGTGCAGCGGCATCGAGGCTGCCAGCAAAGCGTGGGAACCTCTCGGATGGAAACCTGCCTGGTTCTCTGAAATCGAACCATTCCCCTCAGCTGTCCTCGCCAATCACTGGCCGGAAGTAACAAACCTCGGCGACATGACAAAAATCGCCGATGCGGTGTGCACTGGTGAAGTAGAAGCGCCTGATGTTCTGGTCGGCGGTACGCCTTGCCAGGCATTCAGCATCGCCGGTTTACGTGAAGGCCTGTCTGATGACCGCGGGCAGTTAACCCTCTCTTACGTGGAAATAGCCAATGCAATCGACGCAAAGCGCCGCGAACGCGGTGAGCCAGAAGCAATCATCGTCTGGGAAAACGTCCCCGGCGTGCTCAGCAGCAAAGACAATGCCTTCGGGTGCTTTCTGGCAGGACTTGCCGGAGAAAGCAGTGAATTGCAGCCAGCAGGGGGAAAATGGACGCACGCAGGTTGTGTGTCTGGACCAGAAAGGGTTATTGCCTGGCGCGTCCTTGATGCTCAATTTTTCGGAGTGGCCCAACGACGCCGCCGTGTGTTCGTTGTCGCAAGTGCTCGAAAAGGATTCGATCCCGCAGCGGTACTTTTTGAGCTCGACAGCGTGCGCCGGGATTCTGCGCCGCGCCGAGAAACGCAAAAGGCTGTTGCCGCCCTTACTGCACGAGGCGTTGGAACGTGTGGCGCTGACGACAATCAGGCACAAGCAGGACACCTGATAGCTGAGTGCGCTAATGGTGACGTTAGCCACACATTAAAGGGTGAAGGGTTTGATGGCAGTGAGGACGGAACCGGGAGAGGTGTCCCAGTTGTGGCTTTCGGCGGCGGAAATACCAGTGGAAACATCGATGTTGCTACGGCATGTACCGCGCATGGAGTCAGAATGGATTTCGATACCGAGACTTTCGCAGTGCACGGTACGCAGGATCCTGACACCAACCGAGAGCTAGCACACACTCTTGGACGAAACAACGGGCAAGAAAACGCCTGCATTGCATTTAGCTACAAAGATAATGGCGCTGATGCAACGCCGGATCTGTCTCCAACGATTCGCGCAGGCAACCACGATAAAAGCCATGCTAACAGCGGCCAACCTCCAGCTATTGCTTATGCATTCAAGGCAGGACAGGGTGCGAAAGCGGGTGGCATTGGTTATGCGGAAGAGCAATCACCGACATTAACCAGCGCCAGCAGCGGAACCAATCTTTCACCAGCGGCAATGCATGGCGTGGCAGTTCGACGGCTTACGCCGATTGAGTGCGAGCGGCTTCAGGGCTTTCCTGACGATCACACCAAGATCAGCTGGCGCGGAAAGGATGCTGCTGAATGCCCGGACGGGCCACGCTACAAAGCGATCGGCAACAGTATGGCGGTACCGGTAATGCGATGGATTGGTGAGCGCATCGCCGCCGCGCTGCCAGCCGAGAAGTTGAAGGGTGATTATGGTGGAAGTAAAACCCCGCTCGACCAGCGAGACCTCTGGCGCACTCCACCAGCCCTCTTCGCTTCCCTTGATGCTGAGTTTTGCTTCCAGTTGGATGCCGCCGCCGCGCCGCATAACGCGCTGTGCAGGAAGTTCATCACAGCCGAGCAGAACACGCTGGAAACGCCATGGTCTGATTACCTGAGCATTCCTGGCTACGTCTGGCTTAACCCGCCATACAGCGATATCACGCCGTTCGTTAGGAAGGCTGCCGCCGAGAGCTCCAATCAGATCGGTACGGTCATGCTGGTACCGGCAGACACATCGGTTGGCTGGTTCAAGGAAGCTATTCAGACCGCCAGCGAGGTTCGCTTCATCACCGCCGGGCGGCTGGCATTTATCAACCCGGTCACCGGTAAGCCAGTCAGCGGAAATAATAAAGGCAGCATGCTCATTATCTGGCGACCGTATCCGCGTACACACTGCCACTTCGCAACTGTGGACCGGGACGAGTTGATGGCTTTCGGGGCGAAACTTCTCGCCCGCCGGGAGGCCGCATGACGCCAGCAAATGAAAACGCCGTCCGCGCCGCCTGCCGCCGCTGCACCGAGGAAATACAGCAGGCCATGCGCAAGAAGCCAAAGCCAAACTGGAACGAAACGGTGCCTCCCATCATCAACAAGCATCACAAGAAAATTGAAGCTCTGGGAGTTAGCCTCCTGGAGTTCGTCGTATACACAGGCCGGCTTAATCGCCGCTTCGGAGTTGATTCATGAGCAATTCGATAGCAGACGGAGCGAAATTAACTCCGGAGACATTCGCAGATTTCATTGAGCGCTTGAGGTATCACCATCGCGGCGATGGTGTTAATCGTCACGCCACCGCCGATCCGATTTTCATGGTTCAGAAGCAGGCAACCATTTATGGCCTGGCAGAAGAGTACGGCGAATCGAAGATAGTCCATTTCGAAGAATGCGAATGGGACAGCCCTCAAGAGTATTGGGACGATCTGGATGAACAGCAGCAGGAAGAGTTAAACGCCTTCTGCATTGACCAATGCGACACAGCCTTTACGGATCTCGATGAAGACGCTCAGTGGGAAGTACTGGCGGACCTTGACGGACACACTGTCTGCGGTACACGTAAAGAGTGGCAGAACATCAACGCTCATTTTACCCGTGAAGCAGCGGAGGCTTTCATTCGCCGCAAACAGCATGATTATCCTCCTCTACGGGTCTACGTCGAGAGCATGTACTTCGGCTGGGAGTATCAGGAAATCGTCCGCGCTCTATGCGACGGAAGACTGATGCTAGCCGAAAAAAATGGCGGTGCAGCATGAAGGCACTAATCACCAGGTCGCTAAGTCGGCCTTTTTTATTGCTGGCGTTCACCTTCAACCGAATTAACCGACAGTTCCGGGAGCATTGACAATGGGCGATATCATCGACACCGCAGCAGAGATTGAAGAGCTTCAGCGTAACGCTGCCCTTTACACCCACCGCATCGACCACAGCGCTGTTTCAGCTGAGCGTTGTGAAGAATGCGACGAACCAATTCCCGAGACGCGACGCGCTGCCGTTCCCGGCTGCCAGACGTGCGTTAGTTGCGCCAATGATATCGAACTACGGTTGAAACAGGTGGGGAAATGATATGCGCGTGAAATTTGATGTTGGCGAAAAGGTGGGCATGCTCACGCTAATTGAGCCTTTCCCCAAAGATGAAAAAGGGGTTTACAAGGGTAAATTTTCCTGTGATTGCGGAAGCACTAAAATTATTCGCCTTTGTTTCGTTAAAAGTGGACACACAAAATCATGTGGCTGCTTAAAGATTGAAGCAAAAAGGACTCACGGAATGTCGAGTTCTTCAGAATATAGGATTTGGGAGTTGATGCTACATAGATGCGAAAACCCTAAAGATAAGAGATACAAGGATTATGGCGGTAGAGGAATAAATGTCTGCCATCAATGGCATGACTTCAACTCGTTTTACGCTGATATGGGCGCTCGTCCTGATGGGCTTACGCTGGACCGCATCGATAATGACAAAGGGTATTCACCGGAAAATTGTCGTTGGGCCACGCCATCTGAACAGCAGTTGAACAGAAGGAAATTGAAAGGAAGCAAATCTCGATTTGTTGGTGTAACTCAACGCCCATCAGGTAGGTGGTCCGCAAGGATAACTGTCAATTATAAAGACATTTATCTTGGTGATTACGATACAGAAGAAGCGGCTTCCGAGGCCTACCAGAAAGCAAAGAAAAGGGTTCTTGAAGAGTTTGAACTAATGCGTAAGCAGAGGGGGCTGTAATGTTGCAGCATCAACAACAACCAACCTTCAATACCTGCATGGCTACATGCGTAGCTATGGTTGCCGGTCAGCCTGTCGATGAAGTTGTGGCGCGTTGGCATCAGGCATTCCACGACAAAACAGACTGGCTGGACGATGCGCTGGATTATTACAAAATCCCGTATTTCTATGGCAGCCAGCGAAAGGCTGAATTGCTTTATGGTTTTATTTATTTCCTTACGGTTCCATCGCTAAACATAACTGGTGGGCTACATCAGATTCTCATCTCGCTAACAGCAGAGCGGGGAATTGAAGTTTTCGACCCTGCAAAAGGAAGGCCAGGAGCTAAAAGCTACGTTTACGGCGATCCGAAATCAGAAGATGAAGTTTCACTAATTTCCTGGTGTATCGACCTTTCAATACCGGTGGTACAACAAAATGTTCAAGCTAATTCAACGGGGTCAGATTTACGCTGACCAGCACGGTTGGCCCGTCATCATCCACAGTTGCACATCACAGATAGTCCGCTACTGGCGACAGGGCCGGATAAACACCGCTTCAATAGACCGTTTTAACAATGATTTTGAGCACCTCGATCACCGTGAGGCGACGCAGATACGCGCCGAACTGGAGACGAGCGAGCATATCAAATCGCTGCGCGCCCAGCGTGCGGCATGAGGAGAAATTATGGGAAAGATGACGTTCGTATTTGAGTATGAGGACGGTAAAGAGCCACCAGTTAGCGCTGGTATGGAGTTTTTGGGTGGGAAGATTGTAGCGGCTGCTTTTCGTGATGCTCTCGAAGAGCCTGAATTATGTGACGAGATTGCCCCTGACCCTGAATATCTGGAAAAAATCCGCAGTCAGTTATGACGCAACTGATAGCCAGTTATGAGCTGGCTATTGGGTGCGAAAGCACTGCATCACATCCCTTGATGTTATTGCCGCCTACGGGCGGCTTCTTTTTGCCTGGAGAAAACCATGAGCGACATTATTCAGTTGGTACCGAATAAATGGGTCACAGAGGAACTTTTAACTGCGACAACCGGCATGTCAAAGCACATGATTCAGCATGCCCGCCGGTCTACCTGGATGGAGGGAAAGCATTATCGCCATGTTGCCCCTGATATGGCACCTAAGCAAAACAGCCCAATCATGTATAACCGCGATGAGATAAACCACTGGATCGAGCACCAAAGCCCAGCGAAACGCCGGAGAATATCTGCTTAAATGTCCTTTGGCACATCAAACGAGGAATGATTATGGCAGCATACCCAACAGGCGTAGAGGTTCATGGCGAATCGTTACGCATATGGTTCATATATCAGGGGAAGCGTGTCAGGGAAAATCTCGGCGTTCCTGACACGCCAAAAAACAGGAAAATGGCAGGCGAACTTCGGGCTTCAGTCTGCTTTGCGATAAAGACAGGCACATTCAATTATGCCTCGCAATTCCCTGATTCATCGAACGCAGAGAAATTCAGCACTGTCAGAAAGCAAATCTCACTACTTGAACTGAAATCGAAATGGCTTGGGCTTAAAGAGATGGAGCTTAGCCTCGGGACGTTGAGGCGTTACGATTGCCACCTCACAACCACTATCGAAACAATTGGTGAGCACAGGTATATCGGCAGCCTGAACACTGAAGATATCCTTAGTGCCAGGAAGGAGCTACTGAACGGCTGGCAGAAGACCAGACATGGCCTAAATCATCCACCCAAAAAGGGAAGAAGCGTTCCTACAGTCAATAGCTATATGGCATGCCTTGGCGGGATGCTGAGCTTTGCTTTCAAAAGTGGCTACCTGAAAACCGATCTGATGGCAGGTATTACCCCTCTCGCAAAAGAAAGACCCATTCCAGATCCTCTTACTTCTGATGAGTATCAGAGAGTGGTTGCGGCCTGCCCAACGCTACAGTTTCAGAATATGGTTATCTTTGCGGTAAATACAGGCGTCAGGCATGGCGAACTAAGCGCGTTATCCTGGGAGGATGTGGATACTGTCAACTGGACTGTTACAGTGTCACGGAACTATTCCCTGAAGGGAAACTTCACCCTGCCAAAAACCAACTCCGGGATTCGAACAATACAGCTGACCCAGCCAGCAATTGATGCACTCAAGGCGCAAATGCCACTGACCAGAATGATGGCATCCCACAAGGTAAGCGTCAGCCTACGGGAATACAAAAAAAAGAGAACCGATGAATGCACCTTTATATTCTCGCCGTCCATTACTTCAATGAACGGTAAGAAGACGATGTGCTACGTCCCCGGATCCATTAATTCAGCCTGGCGCACTGCCCTGCGTCGTGCAGGCGTCCGACAAAGACGGTCTTATGAAACCAGGAACACATATGCGTGCTGGGCACTGGTCGCCGGAGCGAACCCAAATTTCGTTGCGCACCAGATGGGCCATTCGTCAGCGCAAATGCTATTCACGGTTTACGGTAAATGGATGACCGAGAATAACCATGACCAGGTGGGCATTTTGAACGCATCATTTACTCAAAATGCCCCACCGATGCCCCATAGAAAAACCGCATAACCTTAACTATCTGATTTAACATATTAATATCACTTCAATCATGATTCATCTGGATGAGTAAGGTCGGCTCCTTTGCCTTCAGTTTCCTGCCCGTGATGTTCTGTATCGCCATCCCGCTGGGCCTGGCGCGTGAGAATAAAGGCGTGGCGGCGTTCGCCGGTTTTGTGGGCTACGCGGTGATGAACCTTGCGGTGAACTTCTGGCTGACCGCCAAAGGCATCCTGCCCACTACCGATGCTGCGGTGCTGAAAGCCAACAACATTCAGAGCGTGATTGGTATTCAGTCCATCGACACCGGGATCCTCGGCGCGGTGATCGCGGGGGTCATTATCTGGATGCTGCATGAGCGCTTCCACAATATCCGCCTCCCCGATGCCCTGGCTTTCTTCGGCGGCACCCGCTTCGTGCCAATTATTACTCTCGTGGTCATGGGGCTGTTTGGTCTGGTCATCCCTCTGATCTGGCCGGTCTTTGCGCTCGGTATCAACGGTATTGGCCGTATCATTAACGGCGCGGGCGATTTCGGCCCGATGATCTTCGGTACCGGCGAACGTCTGCTGCTGCCGTTTGGCCTGCAACATATTCTGGTGGCGCTGATTCGCTTCACCGAAGCAGGCGGTACCATGGAAGTGTGCGGTCATGATGTAAGCGGTGCGCTGACCATCTTCCAGGCGCAGCTGAGCTGCCCAACCACTCATGGCTTCTCTGAGAGTGCGACCCGCTTCCTGTCACAGGGTAAAATGCCGGCCTTCCTCGGCGGTCTGCCAGGCGCGGCGCTGGCGATGTACCACTGCGCCCGACCGGAAAATCGTCACAAAATTAAAGGGCTGTTGATTTCCGGGGTAATCGCCTGCGTTGTAGGCGGTACGACTGAGCCTATCGAATTCCTGTTCCTGTTTGTCGCGCCCGTGCTGTATCTCATCCACGCTGTGCTGACCGGTCTGGGCTTTACCGTGATGGCGGTGCTGGGCGTCACCATCGGTAACACCGACGGCAACGTAATTGATTTCGTGGTGTTCGGCATCCTGCATGGTTTGTCCACCAAGTGGTATCTGGTGCCGGTCGTGGCGGCGATCTGGTTCGTGGTGTACTACGGTATCTTCCGCTTCGCCATTACCCGCTTTAACCTGAAAACGCCAGGCCGCGATGCCGAAACCGCCACCAGCGTGGAACAGGCCGTTGCCGGTACAGTGGGTAAATCGGGTTATAACACGCCGGCAATTCTGGCGGCGCTGGGCGGTGCGGATAACATTACCTCTCTGGATAACTGCATTACCCGTCTGCGTCTGTCGGTGGCGGATATGTCGAAAGTGGATACCAATGCCCTGAAAGCCAACCGGGCAATCGGCGTGGTACAGTTGAATCAACACAATTTGCAGGTGGTTATCGGCCCGCAGGTGCAGTCGGTCAAAGATGAGCTGGCCACCCTGATGCGCACAGTCGAAGCCTGATGCCTCACCCCCTCACGCAGAGGGGGTTTTACTTTAAGGACGTACGTCATGTTTGATTTCTCGACCGTTGTCGATCGCCACGGCACCTGGTGTACACAGTGGGATTATGTTGCCGACCGTTTTGGTGCCGCCGACCTGCTGCCCTTTACGATCTCTGATATGGATTTCGCCACCGCCCCCTGCATTATCGATGCGCTACATCAACGTATTGATCACCGTGTGTTTGGCTACAGCCGCTGGAAAAACGAAGAATTCCTGGCCGCGGTGGCGCACTGGTTCCAGCAACGTTTTAACAGCCGGATTGATACTGAAACCGTTGTTTATGGCCCTTCCGTGATCTATATGGTCTCTGAGCTGATTCGCCTGTGGTCGATGCCGGGAGACGGCGTGGTGGTGCATACCCCGGCTTATGACGCGTTTTATAAAGCCATTGAAGGCAATGCGCGCCACGTAGTGCCAGTGGCGATGGAGAAACAGGCGACGGGCTGGCAGGGAAATATGGCCGCGCTTGAGGCCGCCCTGGCGAAACCGGAAAACAAAATATTGCTGCTGTGCAGCCCGCAAAACCCGACCGGCAAGGTCTGGACGCAGGAGGAGCTGGCGCAGATGGCTGAACTGTGCGCGCGCTATGACGTGGCGGTGATAAGCGATGAAATTCATATGGACATGGTATGGGGAGAACATCGCCACACGCCATGGAACAGGGTCGCGCGCGGTAAATGGGCACTGCTGACCTCAGGCTCCAAGAGCTTTAATATCCCGGCACTGACCGGCGCATATGGGTTAATAGGCGATGAGGAGAGCCGTAATGCGTATCTGAGCGCGCTAAAAGGCCGTGACGGCCTCTCCTCTCCCTCCGTGCTGGCACTGACGGCGCACATTGCCGCCTATCAGCAGGGTGAGCCGTGGCTTGCCGCGCTGCGCGACTATCTGGAAGAGAACCTGAAATTTATCGCACGTGAAATGAACTGCGCTTTTCCGGCACTTAACTGGACGCCACCCGAGGCGACCTATCTCGCATGGATTGACCTGCGCCCGTTAAATATTGACGATCGCGCCCTGCAAAACGTACTGATTGAGCAGCAAAAAGTCGCCATCATGCCGGGATATACCTACGGAAACGAAGGCATCGGTTTTATCCGCCTGAATGCCGGCTGCCCGCGCAGCAAGCTGGAACAAGGGGTGCAGCGGCTGATTGCGGGTATCAACACGCTCCTGTAGTTTGTTTGCGCAACGGAATATTCCCTTGCGCAAATAGCTTTTTACCTCGTTTTGTTTTTATAATGTGGCGCACTTTAACCAGAAAAGAGTGCGACCATGATTGATACACGCCTGCCTTTAACAGATATTCATCGTCACCTTGACGGTAACATTCGTGCCCAAACCATCCTCGATCTTGGCCGCCAGTATAATTTAACGCTTCCTGCTCAATCGCTTGAAACCCTGATCCCGCACGTTCAGGTCACCTCTAATGAACCGGATCTGGTCAGTTTTTTGAGCAAACTCGACTGGGGCGTAAAGATGCTGGCCTCACTGGATGCCTGTCGCCGTGTCGCTTTTGAGAACATCGAAGATGCCGCCCGTAACGGCCTGCATTATGTCGAACTGCGCTTTTCGCCAGGCTATATGGCGATGACCCACAGCCTGCCCGTTGCAGGCGTGGTTGAAGCCGTTATTGAAGGTGTCCGTGAAGGGTGTAAAGCCTTCGATGTGCAGGCCCGTTTGATTGGCATCATGAGCCGTACCTTCGGCGAAGCGGCCTGTCTGCAGGAACTGGAAGCGCTGCTGGCGCATCGTGACGCGATCACCGCCGTCGACCTGGCCGGGGATGAACTGGGCTTCCCGGGCAGCCTGTTCCTGTCACATTTCAACCGCGCACGCGATGCCGGCTGGCATGTTACCGTTCACGCCGGTGAAGCGGCGGGGCCGGAGAGCATCTGGCAGGCCATCCGTGAACTGGGTGCCGAGCGTATCGGTCACGGTGTAAAAGCGGTGGAAGATCGCGCCCTGATGGACTTCCTGGCCGAGCAACGTATCGGGATTGAATCCTGCCTGACCTCCAATATTCAGACCAGCACCGTGCCCGCGCTGGATAAGCACCCGCTAAAAATCTTCCTTGAGCACGGCGTGCTGGCCTCGCTGAATACCGATGACCCGGCGGTACAGGGCGTGGACATTATCCACGAGTACACTGTCGCCGCACCGCAGGCGGGCCTGAGCCGCGAACAGATCCGCCAGGCGCAGATTAATGGGCTGGAGATGGCCTTCCTCACGCCGGAAGAGAAGCAGGCGCTTCGTGATAAGGTGGCAAACGCGTAACCCCTTTGCCGGGTGGCGGCTACGCCCTACCCGGCCAACAAAACTTATGCCAGACAGAGCGTGGCGCGATGTTTGGCAGATTCAATGCCCAGTTCGATCAACTCCATAATCTGAATCGCCTGACTGGCTGGTACCGGGTTTTCCCCCGTGCCGTTCAGCGCATCACGCACGGCCGCATAATATGCCGGGTAGTTCCCCGGGATCGTCAGCAAGGTTTCTTCCACCAGCGTCTCCCCCTCCACTTTGGTCACCACCCCGTCGCGCATATCATATCCCCAGTCTTCCTGTGGCAGACGCTCGCCGTTTTTCAGACGCTCTTCCTGCGGATCGAGGCCAAACTTCACGTAACTGCCGCGCGTGCCGTGAAGGATATAACGGGCCGATTCCGCAGCCGCGACCATCGTTCCGTGCAGCACTATCCGGCGCTGCGGGTAGCTCAGAACGGCATGAAAATAATCGGTTGTTTGTGCGCCGGGTCTGAGCTGAGCCAGGTCAACCGTCATGCTTACCGGCAGGCCAAACAGATTCACGGCCTGGTCGAGCAGGTGTGGGGCTAAATCGTACCAGATGCCGCTGCCTGGCCCGGCTTGCTCACGCCAGCGGTTTCGCACCTGCGGCCGGAAACGATCAAAATGCGATTCAAAGAAGGTTATCTCCCCGAGCGTTCCCTCGCTGAGCAGCGCTTTTACCGTCAGAAAATCGCTGTCCCAGCGGCGGTTATGAAACACCGACAGCAGTCTGCCAAGGCTTTTCGCCAGCGCATCCAGCTCGCGTGCCTGAGACAACGTCACGGTAAAGGGTTTATCGACGACGACATGCTTACCGGCTTCCAGCGCCGCCTTCGCCAGCGGGAAATGGGTGTCGTTCGGCGTGGGGATCACAATTAAATCGATATTCGGATCATTGAAAAGGTGCTTAGGCTCAGAGACAACCGGAACGGTGGGCCAGTCGGCATGCACCTTGGTGGCATCGCTGCTCGACACCGCCGCCAGCGCCATTCCCGGCGTACCGGCAATTAACGGCGCATGGAATGTTTTGCTCGCATACCCGTAACCAATAAGCCCGACACGGATGCTATCACTCATAGTGTTGCCCTCTCCTGTGATGTTCTTATTTCACACTGGCTAACCTGGCCTCATGACAGATTAAGCATGTGCCATATGACTTAAAATAGCATCCTGCTCCGGTTGTTTTTGTTATATGGGGTTAACCCGCTGATTGTGCTTAAGGGAACCGTTCCCAAAGCACTTGCTGTCTCCCCCCTGGCGCTGTAACATTTGCAACCGGTATTTATGGATAAATTACAAACACGAATTATGACGTCAATTATTAATCGAATCATTGAATTAGCGGGATGGATTGTTCTTGGGGTATCGGTCATTTTGCTTGGCGTTGCCAGCCACATCGATAACTACCAACCGCCGGAGCCTGTCACTGTCGCCCAACCTAAGTAACCGGTTACGGTAATAAAGAGTGACATAACATGTCAGTTACTTATTGCCACTCCCGGTGAACACGGTTAACCTTCTCTTCCAGGCATCATCAGATGCCTGAATCTTTCGCAAAGAAAACTCCTAATTTAGTCGCGTTACCTGAGTGGGCAGTTTACGTCTTTATTAATCCGTTTATTATTCAAACGAATTACCTTAACGGGTATGACTCACTTTTATATGGAAACTTATTAATATGACAGTTCAGGACTATTTATTAAAATTTCGCAAGATCAATTCCCTTGAGAGCCTGGAAAAACTGTTTGACCACCTGAACTACACGCTGTCGGATAATCAGGACATCATCAATATGTATCGTGCAGCGGATCATCGCCGTGCGGAGCTGGTCTCCGGTGGCCGTTTGTTTAACGTCGGCGAAGTGCCTAAGTCCGTATGGCGTTACGTTTTATAAGAAAGTAGCCATCTGCGCGAAATGTTATATACTCTCCGCCCTGCAAACTGGCTGTACAACATTTCGCGCAGATTTATGGGAGAGTTCATGACCGCAACGCCTGGAGAAAGAATTGGAGGCTGGTTAATCGCCCCACTGGCATGGCTGCTGGTTGCCTTATTAAGCGCATCACTTGCGCTGCTGCTTTATACCACCGCGCTGGTTACCCCTCATGCAATCCAGACCCTGATGTCGCAAAGTGTGCTGAATATTACGCTGTGGTTCGTGTCGTTCGTCTTCGCCATAGGCATGTGGTACTACACGCTGTGGCTAACCATTGCGTTCTTTAAACGCCGCAAAAATGTGCCTAAGCACTACATCATCTGGCTGCTCGTTTCCGTACTGCTGGCGGTGAAAGCCTTTGCTTTTTCACCGGTTTCGGATGCGCTGGCCGTTCGTCAGCTGCTTTTCCCGTTACTGGCGGCGGCGCTTCTGGTGCCCTATTTCAAGCGTTCGACGCGGGTGAAGAACACCTTCGTGAATCCGTAATAACCTTACAGATAACCTGTTGTCGCCTGTTGTGGTTTATCCGATAATAGGCGGCTTTTTTATTTCAGGCTGAATAATGACCGATTACTTACTGCTCTTTGTCGGCACAGTGCTGGTTAACAACTTCGTTCTGGTGAAGTTCCTTGGCCTGTGTCCGTTTATGGGCGTGTCCAAAAAGCTGGAAACGGCAATGGGCATGGGGCTGGCAACCACCTTCGTGATGACGATGGCGTCCATCTGCGCCTGGTTGATTGATACCTGGATCCTCATCCCGCTGGGTTTAGTCTATCTCCGTACGCTGGCCTTTATTCTGGTCATTGCCGTAGTGGTGCAATTTACCGAAATGGTGGTGCGTAAAACCAGTCCGGCGCTCTATCGTCTGCTGGGTATCTTTCTGCCGTTGATCACCACCAACTGTGCCGTTCTTGGCGTAGCGCTGTTGAACATTAATCTCGGGCATAATTTCATGCAGTCGGCGCTGTACGGTTTTTCTGCCGCCGTCGGTTTCTCGCTGGTGATGGTGCTGTTTGCCTCTATTCGTGAGCGCCTCGCCGCAGCGGATATCCCTGCGCCCTTTCGCGGAAACGCGATTGCGCTGGTGACCGCAGGTTTAATGTCTCTGGCCTTTATGGGCTTTAGTGGTCTGGTGAAGTTGTAATGAATACCATCTGGATTGCCATCGCCTCCATCAGCGTGCTGGGGTTGGTGTTTGGCCTGATTCTGGGTTACGCCTCCCGCCGATTCGCGGTAGAGGACGATCCTGTTGTTGAAAAAATCGATGAGCTTTTACCGCAAAGCCAGTGTGGGCAGTGCGGCTATCCTGGCTGTCGTCCCTATGCAGAAGCCGTGGGTATTCAGGGTGAGAAAATCAACCGCTGTGCGCCAGGTGGCGAAGCGGTAATGCTGAAAATTGCAGCGCTGCTAAACGTCGACCCGCAACCCATTGATGGCGATGCGCAGGTGCAGGAGCCCGTGCGTGCCCTCGCGGTGATTGACGAAGCGAACTGCATTGGCTGCACCAAGTGTATTCAGGCATGCCCTGTCGACGCCATTGTTGGCGCCACCCGCGCCATGCACACCGTTGTGGCGGATCTGTGCACCGGCTGTAACCTCTGCGTGGCCCCCTGCCCGACGCAATGTATTGAGTTGCGCCCGGTTGAAACGACTACCGAAAGCTGGAAGTGGGATCTTCAAACCATTCCGGTTCGCAATATTCCTGTGGAACAACATGCTTAAGTTATTTTCTGCTTTCAGAAAAGAGAAGATTTGGGACTTTGACGGCGGGATCCATCCGCCAGAGATGAAAACCCAGTCCAGCGGCACGCCGCTGCGTCAAATTCCGCTGGCGACTCGTTTCGTCATGCCGCTGAAGCAGCACATTGGCGCTGAGGGTGAGTTGTGCGTTAAAGAAGGCGATACCGTCCTTCGCGGCCAGCCATTGACCTTTGGTCGTGGGCGTATGCTGCCGATCCACGCCCCGACATCCGGTAAAGTGGTGGCGATTACCCCTCACACCGTTGCACATCCGTCAGCCCTCTCCGAACTGAGCGTCATTATTGAAGCCGACGGCGAAGACCGCTGGATCGAACGCGATGGCTGGAGCGACTACCGCGCCCGCAGCCGGGAAGCGCTTATCGACCGTATTCATCAGTTCGGCGTTGCCGGGCTGGGTGGCGCAGGGTTCCCAACCGGCGTCAAACTGCGCGGTGGCGGCGATAAAATTCAGACCCTGATTATTAACGCCGCCGAATGCGAACCCTATATCACCGCCGATGACCGCCTGATGCAGGACTGCGCCGCGCAGGTCGTGGAGGGGATCCGTATCCTCGCCCATGTGCTGCAGCCCCGTGAAGTGCTGATTGGCATTGAGGATAACAAACCGCAGGCCATTTCCATGTTGCGCGCGGTGCTCGCCGGTAGCCACGATATCAGCCTGCGCGTCATTCCGACCAAGTACCCGTCAGGCGGTGCAAAACAGCTGACGCAAATACTCACCGGAAAGCAGGTTCCCCACGGCGGCCGCTCGTCGGATATTGGCGTGCTGATGCAAAACGTGGGTACCGCCTACGCCGTGAAACGCGCGGTGATTGACGGTGAACCCCTGACCGAACGCGTGGTGACGCTGACGGGCGAGTCAGTGTCTCGTCCGGGGAACGTCTGGGCGCGTCTGGGCACGCCGGTTCGTCATCTTCTGGAGCAGGCCGGATTCTGTCCCGGCAGCGATCAGATGGTGATCATGGGCGGTCCATTGATGGGCTTTACCCTGCCGTGGCTGGACGTTCCGGTCGTAAAAATCACTAACTGCCTGCTCGCCCCCTCCCCCACCGAAATGGGTGAAGAGCAGGAAGAGAAAGGCTGCATCCGTTGCAGCGCCTGTGCCGATGCCTGCCCGGCCGATCTGCTTCCACAGCAGTTGTACTGGTACAGCAAAGGTCAGCTGCACGATAAAGCGCAAGCGCATAATCTGGCTGACTGCATCGAATGCGGCGCGTGCGCCTGGGTCTGCCCAAGCAACATTCCGCTGGTGCAGTACTTCCGTCAGGAGAAGGCCGAGATTTATGCCATCTCGATGGAAGAAAAACGCGCTGCCGAGGCGAAAGCCCGCTTTGAAGCCCGCCAAGCTCGTCTGGAGCGTGAAAAACTGGCCCGTCAGGAGCGTCATAAGCAGGCTGCCGTTCAGCCAGGCGAGAAAGATCAGGATGCCATTAACGCGGCGCTGGCTCGCGTGCGCGAGAAAAAAGCGACCGCAGCGCAACCTGTGGTGATCTCCGCCGGTGAGAAGCCAGATAACAGCGAAGCCATTGCCGCACGTGAAGCGCGTAAGGCCGCGGCGCGCGCGCGTCAGGCGGAAAAAGCGCAAACAGGGCAACCGGAAGAAACCCGTGTCGATCCGCGTAAAGCGGCCGTTGAAGCGGCCATCGCCCGCGCCAAAGCACGGAAAGCGGAAGAGCAGCAGGTGGTCGTTGAGCAAGAGGCCACAGACCCGCGCAAAGCCGCCGTTGAAGCCGCGATAGCCCGCGCTAAAGCGCGTAAAGCGGCGCAGCAACCGCAACCGGCCACAGAAGAGGCGCCGGTCGATCCGCGTAAAGCGGCTGTCGAAGCGGCCATCGCCCGCGCCAAAGCACGGAAAGCGGCGCAGCAACCACAACCAGCTGCAGAAGAGGCACCAGTCGATCCGCGCAAAGCCGCTGTCGAAGCGGCCATCGCTCGGGCCAAAGCGCGTAAAGCGGCTCAGCAGGAAGTACAACAGCCTGCCGCGAACGACGATCCACGCAAAGCCGCCGTCGCCGCCGCGATTGCACGCGTTCAGGCGAAGAAAGCCGCACAGCAAGCAGTTAACGAGGATTAAATGGTTTTCAGAATCGCAAGTTCCCCTTACACCCATAACCAGCGCCAGACGTCGCGCATTATGATGCTGGTCTGCCTGGCTGCACTGCCGGGTATTGCCGTTCAGTTCTGGTTTTTCGGCTGGGGAACCCTGTTCCAGTTAGCACTGGGCTGTGCCAGCGCCGTAGCGGCCGAAGCGCTGGTGCTGAAGCTGCGTAAGATGAACATCTCCCGTATTCTCAGCGATAACTCCGCTCTGCTGACGGGCCTGCTGCTGGCCATCAGTATTCCGCCGTTTGCGCCGTGGTGGATGATCGTGCTCGGTACGGTGTTTGCGGTGATTATTGCCAAACAGCTGTACGGTGGACTGGGCCACAATCCCTTTAACCCGGCGATGGTCGGCTACGTGGTACTGCTTATCTCCTTCCCGGTACAAATGACCAGCTGGCTGCCGCCGCACGATATCGCCGCCACGGTGCCGGGTTTTATGGATGCCCTTCAGGTGATCTTTACCGGCCATACGGCGTCCGGTGCCGATATGAATGCGTTGCGTATGGGCGTGGATGGGGTCAGCCAGGCTACACCGCTCGATACGTTTAAAACGTCCCTGCGTGCCGGGCACAGCGTTGAGCAAATCATGCAATCAGCCATCTACAGCGGCGTGCTGGCCGGTGCAGGCTGGCAGTGGGTTAACCTGGCATATCTGTTGGGCGGCCTGTTTCTGCTGCAGCAGAAAGCGATCCGCTGGCATATTCCGGTGAGCTTCCTGGTCACGCTCGCGGTCTGCTCCACGCTGGGCTGGCTCTTCTCTCCTGAATCCCTGGCGAGCCCGCAGATGCATCTGCTCTCTGGCGCCACCATGCTGGGCGCGTTCTTTATTCTGACCGATCCGGTGACCGCCTCGACCACCAATCGCGGTCGTCTGATCTTCGGTGCGCTGGCCGGTCTGCTGGTGTGGCTGATCCGCAGTTTTGGCGGATACCCGGATGGCGTAGCGTTCGCCGTCCTGCTTGCCAACATCACCGTTCCGCTCATTGACTACTACACGCGCCCGCGCGTGTACGGCCATCGTTAAGGGTTTCGCGATGCTGAAAACAATGCAAAAACATGGCGTCACGCTGGCCATTTTCGCTGCTGTCCTCACCGGGATGACGGCACTGGTGAACGAACTGACCAAAACGACCATTGATGAACAGGCCGCGAAGCAGCAACGCGCGCTGTTCGATCAGGTGATGCCGTCTGATTTCTACGATAATGACCTGCAGAAAAGCTGTTTCGTGGTACAGGCGCCGCAGTTAGGTAAAGGCCCGCATCGTCTCTATGTCGCCCGTAGAGGCGATAACGCGGTGGGGGTGGTGATGGAGGCCACGGCACCAGACGGGTATTCCGGTGCCATTCAGCTACTTGTAGGTACCGATTTTTCCGGTACCGTGTTGGGTACCCGCGTGACTCAACACCACGAAACGCCGGGCCTTGGAGATAAAATTGAGACACGCCTGAGCGACTGGATTTTGCATTTTGCCGGTAAGGTGATCCACGGCGAAGCGGACCCGGCATTTGCCGTCAAGAAAGATGGCGGCGAGTTTGACCAGTTCACCGGGGCCACCATTACGCCGCGTGCCGTCGTGAATGCCGTAAAACGTGCCGGGTTGTATGCAGAAACGCTGCCTGTGCAGATTAACAATCTTCCGGCCTGTGAGGAGTGAGCATGAGCCAGGTTAAAGAGGTCATTGTCCAGGGGTTGTGGAAGAACAACTCCGCGCTGGTACAGCTGCTGGGATTGTGCCCGCTGCTGGCGGTGACATCCACCGCTACCAACGCATTGGGGCTGGGGCTTGCCACCACGCTGGTGCTGACCCTGACCAACCTCTCCATTTCCACCCTGCGCCGCTGGACGCCGTCGGAAATCCGTATTCCGATTTACGTCATGATCATTGCGTCAGTGGTGAGCGTCGTTCAGATGCTGATTAATGCCTACGCGTTCGGTCTGTATCAGTCACTGGGGATTTTTATCCCGCTGATCGTTACCAACTGTATCGTGGTGGGGCGTGCAGAAGCCTTTGCCGTGAAGAACACCCCGGCGATGTCGGCCCTGGATGGTTTCTCCATCGGAATGGGAGCCACCTGCGCGATGTTCGTTCTGGGCTCACTGCGTGAAATTCTTGGCAACGGTACCCTCTTCGATGGCGCAGACGCGCTGCTGGGAAGCTGGGCTAAAGTTTTACGCATCGAGGTGTTTCATACGGACACGCCGTTTCTGCTGGCTATGTTGCCACCGGGTGCGTTTATTGGCCTTGGCATGATGCTGGCGATAAAATACCTGATTGATGAAAAACGTAAGCGCCGCGCGGCTGAGCGCAGCGTGCAGGAAGGGATACCCGGAAAAGCCTCATGAACAAAGAAAAGCGCATTGCGATCCTCACCCGTCTTCGGGACGCAAACCCGCACCCGACGACTGAGCTGAATTTCACTTCGCCGTTTGAGCTGCTGATCGCAGTGCTGCTTTCGGCTCAGGCCACTGACGTGAGCGTGAATAAGGCCACCGCCCTGCTCTATCCGGTGGCCAATACCCCGAAAGCCATGCTGGAGCTGGGCGTGGAAGGGGTGAAGTCTTATATCAAAACCATCGGGCTGTTTAACAGCAAAGCGGAGAACGTCATTAAGACCTGCCGCATTTTGCTGGAACGTCACGGCGGTGAAGTGCCGGAAGATCGCGAGGCGCTGGAAGCGTTGCCGGGGGTGGGACGTAAAACGGCGAATGTGGTACTGAACACCGCGTTTGGCTGGCCGACCATCGCGGTTGATACCCATATTTTCCGTGTCGCTAACCGAACCAACTTCGCTCCGGGTAAAAATGTCGAACAGGTGGAGGAGAAGCTGTTAAAAGTGGTTCCCGCTGAATTCAAAGTCGACTGTCATCACTGGCTTATCCTGCATGGCCGTTATACCTGCATTGCCAGAAAGCCTCGCTGCGGCTCATGTATCATTGAAGATCTCTGCGAATATAAAGAAAAAGTGTATCCCTGAACGGCGCTATTTCTTTTACTTTCGCATCATCAAGACCTTACTAAAGGAAGGCTTAACTAAAAACCTTCCTTTAGGCCGCAAGTTGTCCGCTTATGTTCTCTTACGCCCTGTCAATTGTTCGGTCATTTAACGCTCAAACAGGTTAATAGTTTTTTCACTACCGAAAATTTCTATACATTTGTGATCGCGATCACTCTGATAACTTCATGTTGATTTTTTGTTGTCAGATCCCACCTAAACCCTTTGCCAGACAAGATGTAATCCTTCAATGGCCGCAGATAAGACCACTCATTTTTCAGAATATGGGCTATATGACTGCATTTAACGGCAAATAGCAGAACATATCGCCACACAACCCTCTCCGCCGGTTTTTCGCAGTCAAAAAAACCAACAAAACCCATTGTGTGAAATTTAACGCTGAATAACATTTGCAGAAACCGAGGATTATAGCGGCTCAGTTATATGTAACAGATTATTACAAACGTATTGCCAGACGGGTCAGGATAGTGAACATTACCCGCCGTTTCTCCTCCCAATATAACTATAAAGCGGATGGACTCCGACCATCACGCTATGAACACCCCCGTTAATATGGGATGTAAAAAAAGAGGTATATGTGTCAACTGCAAACAATAAACCAACAGATGAAAGCGTGAGTTTGAACGCTTTTAAACAGCCAAAAGCGTTCTATCTCATCTTCTCTATCGAGTTATGGGAGCGTTTTGGTTATTACGGCCTGCAAGGGATCATGGCGGTTTACCTGGTAAAACAGCTGGGTATGTCCGAAGCCGATTCCATCACGCTGTTCTCTTCATTCAGTGCCCTCGTTTACGGTCTGGTCGCGATTGGCGGCTGGCTTGGTGATAAAGTTCTGGGTACGAAGCGTGTCATTATGCTGGGCGCCATTGTTCTGGCAATCGGCTATGGTCTGGTTGCCTGGTCAGGTCATGACGCAGCCGTAGTCTATATGGGTATGGCAACCATCGCCGTTGGTAATGGATTGTTCAAAGCGAACCCGTCATCCCTGCTCTCTACCTGCTACAGCAAAGATGACCCACGTCTGGACGGTGCATTCACCATGTACTACATGTCCATCAACATTGGTTCATTCTTCTCCATGCTGGCAACTCCATGGCTCGCCGCAAAATTCGGCTGGAGCGTGGCGTTTGCGCTGAGCTTTGTTGGTATGCTGATTACCGTTGTGAACTTCCTGTTCTGCCGTAGCTGGGTTAAGGACTACGGTTCAAAACCTGATTTCGAACCGGTGCACATGGGCAAACTGCTGGCCACCATCGTGGGTGTTGTTATCCTCGCGGCCATCGCCACCTGGTTGCTGCATAACCAGGGTGTTGCACGTGCCGTTCTGGGCGTGGTGGCACTGGGTATCGTCATCATCTTCGCGAAAGAAGCCTTCGCGATGCAAGGTGCGGCCCGTCGCAAGATGATTGTGGCCTTCATTCTGATGCTGGAAGCGATTATCTTCTTCGTGCTCTACAGCCAGATGCCAACCTCGCTGAACTTCTTCGCTATTCGCAACGTTGAGCACTCCATCCTGGGTATCGCGTTCGAGCCGGAGCAGTATCAGGCGCTGAACCCGTTCTGGATCATGATTGGTAGCCCAATTCTGGCGGCTATCTATAACAAGATGGGTGACCGTCTGCCAATGCCGCACAAGTTCGCCATCGGTATGGTGCTGTGCTCTGGTGCGTTCCTCGTGCTGCCACTGGGTACCAAATTTGCGACTGACGCCGGTATCGTCTCCGTTAACTGGCTGATCCTGAGCTATGCCCTGCAGTCTATCGGTGAACTGATGATCTCCGGTCTGGGTCTGGCGATGGTTGCACAGCTGGTGCCACAGCGTCTGATGGGCTTCATCATGGGTAGCTGGTTCCTGACCACTGCCGGTGCAGCCATCATCGCAGGTAAAATCGCAAACCTTATGGCGGTGCCTGAGAACGTGACTGACCCGCTGGTCTCCCTGAATGTATACGGCACCGTCTTCCTGCAGATTGGTATCGCAACGGCGGTTATCGCGGCGCTGATGCTGCTGACGGCACCGAAGCTGAACCGTATGACTCAGGACGACGACAAAGCGACGAAAGCGACCGAAACCGCTACCGCGTAACGTTATTGAGAAACGATGAGCCGCTAATTTATTAGCGGCTTTTTTTTTGTTTGCTTGCGCACTAACATAGCTGAAACCTCAGCAAAAAGGAGTTACCGATGAAACTGTTCTACAAACCGGGCGCGTGCTCTCTTGCTTCCCATATTACCCTGCGCGAGAGCGGCAAAGATTTCACGCTGGACGGCGTTGACCTGATGAAAAAGCGCCTGGAAAACGGCGACGATTTTTTTGCGATTAACCCGAAGGGACAAGTTCCGGCCCTGCTTCTGGATGACGGTACCCTGCTGACAGAAGGCGTCGCCATTATGCAGTACCTGGCAGACAGCGTGCCCGATCGCCAGCTGCTGGCCCCGGTAAGTACGGTTTCACGCTATAAAACGCTCGAGTGGCTGAACTACATTGCAACCGAACTGCATAAAGGATTTACGCCACTGTTCCGCCCGGATACGCCGGAAGAGTACAAACCGACCGTTCGCGCCCTGCTGGAGAAGAAGCTGCAGTACGTCAATGAGTCATTAAAGGACGACCAGTATATCTGCGGGGCACGCTTCACCATTGCCGATGCGTATCTCTTTACCGTGCTGCGCTGGGCGCGTGCGGTTAAGCTGAATCTGGACGGGTTAGACCATATCGCAGCGTATATGGCGCGTATGGCAGAGCGCCCTGCGGTGGCCGCGGCGCTGAAAGCGGAAGGATTGAATTAACCAGGTCGTTATTGCCCGGCGGCGCTTCGCTTGCACGGGCCTACGGGATTTGTAGATACTGTTATGCCACGCAAGCATTTTTCTCGTGCAGTGTGGCATCGAACGGGCGTCCTGATTTCAGGACGCCATACGCCACCTGCGCCAGCTTACGCATCATTGCTCCGATTATCAGCTT